>NZ_JBFACU010000001.1:0-35605 GCF_040641015.1 Streptomyces sp. NPDC021356
CATACCGCGGTCGTCCGTTTCCCTGTGCCGGCCCGGCGGACCCGCGCCGCCGGGCGGGGGGGGTCGGACCGCGAGGACGGGGGCCCCCGGCCTTCGAAGGCCGGGGCCCCACTGCGTCCGTGCGTCCGCCGTGCGCGTCCCGCTGTCACGCCACCGGCTACCAGCGGTACCAGCGACCCCGCCGGCCGCCGCTGCCCGCGGGCCGGACCACGAAGCCCAGCAGCCACAGCACCAGCACGATCACCGCGATCCACCACAGCGCCTTCAGTGCGAATCCGGCACCGAAGAGGATCAGAGCGAGCAGAAGAACAAGAATCAAGGGAACCATCGTCATCGACCTCCTGGCCACCGGATGCCCTTGCTTCCTTGCCGCACGCCCGCGGAACGCGGGTTATTTCCCCACGGTGCGGGGCATGCGCGTGCCCGGCCGGCTCGCGCCGGGCGCGTCCGCGTGACTCCGGTGCCACCTTCCGCACCGTCAGGTGCGCGTCCCCGCCGAGCGGCCGGAGGACCACGCCGTGGGTGTCAGGCCGGTCTGCCGGCGGAAGAAGGTGGTGAAGTTGCCGGTGTCGCGAAAGCCGAGCCGGTGTGCGCAGCTGCCGACCGGCAGATCGGTATGGGCCAGCAGGCGTTTGGCTTCGAGGAGGACGCGCTGGTCGAGGAATGCCTTGGCGCCGGTTCCGGTGGCGGCGCGGGTCGCGCGGGTGAGGGTCCGGGTGTCGTAGCCGAGGGCCCGGGCGTAGTCGGCCACTTGGTGCCAGTGGGCGAAGTGTTCCTCGACGGCGGCGCGGTAGGCGCGGAAGACGCCGAGCGGCCGGCTCCCCGCCGTGTCGCGGGGGGACGGTGCGGGCGTCTCGGGGCGTACGCGCAGGACCAGTGCCGCCAGGAGGTGGGCGAGCAGTGCGGGGGATGCCAGGCGCGGTGATCGCACCGCCGCGCGGTGCTCACGGTCGAGGTGTTCGGCGGCCAGCACGGCCAGCGGAAGGGCCTGCGGCGACAGGTCCCAGCAGGCGGGCGCTGTGGCGTCCGCGGTTTCCAGGCCGGGGTCGGGCAGGAACCCCGGCTGGAAGAGGACGAGCGGGCCGTCGAGGCGGTCGACGTCGCTCCAGCGGTGCACCGCGCCTGGTCTGATCCACACGACGCTGCCCGCGCGCAGCTCATGTCGGCGGAAGTCCGCCTCGTGGCTGCCGTTGCCCGCGGTGACCAGGGCGAGGACGTGGAAGTCGGGGCGCTGCAACCGGGTGCGGCGCCGTGCGGTGTCCGTCCTGCGCAGGGCCTCGAAACTGAGGACCTCCACTCCGTGGACGGCCCCGACAGCGGGGAGGTAGCGCAGCTGCCGCACGGCAGGGTGTCCGTTTTCCACAAGAGGTCGGTCTCTTTCCAGCAAGGCGGTTCGGTCCGCCGACGTAGCGTCGTTCGCGTGACCACAGGCAGGCCGGTCGGCCCACGGGGCGTATGTCCCACGGGACAGCCCGGTCTGCCGCGACATGGAGGACAGACGCGAAGATGTCGAATACTACAAAGACCGTGGCCGTGGCGGGCGGCTCCCTGAAGGTGCGGACCGGGGGCGGTGACGGCGGGACCGCCCTGGTGTTCACGCACTACTGGGGTGGCTCGGCGGCCACGTGGGACGAGGTCGTCCGGCATCTGCCCCCCGAGCAGGCGACGGTCCGCTTCGACCAGCGCGGCTGGGGCGCTTCGCGTGAGCTGCCGGGTCCGTACCACCTCGGCCGGCTCGCCGACGACCTGCTCCGGGTGGTCGAGGAGTGCGTCGCGGGTCCCTTCGTCCTCGTCGGTCACTCGATGGGCGGGAAGGTCGCTCAACTGGTCGCGGCCCGGCGGCCCTCAAGGCTGGCCGGGCTGGTCCTGGTCGCGCCCGCTCCCCCGCTGCCGGCCGCCGCCGTGACGGAGGAGTACCGGCAGGGCCTGTCCCACGCCTACGACTCACCGGAGACGGTCGGCCAGGCCCTGGACCATGTGCTGACCGCCGTAGCCCTGCCGCGACAGACGCGGGACGATGTGGTCCGGGACAGCCTCGCCGCCTCGGGCGACGCCCGCACGCAGTGGCCGCTGCACGGGATCGCCGAGGACATCACCGCGCAGGCCCGGCGCATCGAGGCTCCGGTGGCCGTGCTGGCCGGGGAGCACGACAGGGTCGAGCCGCCCCGTGTGCTGCGCGAGTGCCTGCTGCCCTCCGTGCCGCACGCGACCATGACCGTCGTCCCCGATGTCGGGCACCTGCTGCCGCTGGAGGCCCCGGAAGCGGTCGCGGACACCCTGCTCCGCTTCCTCGCGACCGTCACCGTCCGCGCCTGAGCCGTACGCGGCGCCTTCGGCGCCGGGCGGGCGGCGCTCGTCGGCCGGCGGCCGTCCACACGGGCGGGTGCGGGGCGGCCACGGGGGCGGCCACGGCCGTGGGCTCGCCATGCGGGTGACCCGGCGGCGGGCCTCGGCGGCCGCTCTCAGCGGACCGGGTCGCCGTCGGAGGCCGTGTCGGCGTAGCCGGCCAGGCCGTCGGCCATCCGCCGCATGAAGCGGGTCAGGTACCACTGCCACAGCCGCCCCGAGCCGGGCAGCTTCGGTTCGAACGCGGCGGCCCAGGTGATGTCGGTTCCGCCGTGCGGCGCGTCGGTGAGGTCGACGGTCCCCCGGTAGGAGCGGAACGGGCCGCTCGTGTTCTCGTAGACGAAGCGCCGGTCGGTGACCAGTTCGACGATGCGTTCGTGCGAGAGGGCCCGGCCGGTCCGGAAGATCCGTGTGTCACCGACGTCCTGGCGCTGCGCGGGGTCGCCGCCGCCCTCGATCTCGGCGGAGTCGATCGGCGACCACGCGGGCCAGGTCGCCGCGCGGACGAGGGCGGAGTAGACGGTCTCGGGCCTGGCCTGCGAGCGTGCGGTGACGCGGAAGTGATACGGCATTCCGTCACGCTAGAGCGGGCGCGGCGGTTCGGGGATGCGCGGGATTGCCGTTCCGTCCACGCGATCTTGCGGTGCGCGGAGAGTGCGTGGGGTTCGGTGTGCTCGACCGTACGCCGGGCAGCGCCCGGAGCGGGCTGCGCGCTCCGCTCCGGCTCGGTGCGGCCAATGCCCCGGCGGGCCTGGCCACCCTCCGCCCGACCTCGTCCGGCGCCGTGCGCCGGACGAGGTCGACGAGCGACCGGGCTTCTCATGAACCGCCGGGCGCGGCCCTCGGGTCCGGCCGAACGTCATGGCTCCGCCGCGTCCTGTTCCGTGCCGCGTCTCGGACCGTCGTCCCGGTGTGAGCGCCAGTCCCTCACCCCTGGGGGACCTGAGTCAGTCCCTTGCCCCGAGGTGAACCTGAGTCAGTCCCTCACCCCGGGGTGAAACGGATCGGCGTTCCGGTCGGCGCCTGGGCGGCGGACGCCAGGCCGCGGTCCGTGACGACTCCGATGACGGGGTAGCCGCCCGTCGTCGGATGGTCGTTCAGGAAGACGACCGGGCGGCCGTCGGGCGGAACCTGCACCGCACCGAGCACCATGCCCTCGCTGGGCAGTTCGCCGCCTCTCGCCCGTTCGAGCGCAGGCCCCTCGGTGCGCAGGCCGACACGGTTGCTGTGCGGGGAGACGCGGTACGTCGCCGAGAAGAGGGTGCGCCGTGCCGCGGCGGTGAACCAGTCGTCGCGGGGACCCGGCCGCAGCGGCAGGACCAGTTCCGCGGGGGGCGCGGGCCAGGGGGCGGTACCGGACGGCGCCGTCCGTCCGGCCGGGGCGCCGAGGGGGAGGACGTCTCCGGCGCGCAGGGGCGCCGGGCCGAGCCCTGAGAGCAGGTCCGTCGAGCGGCTGCCGAGGACCGGCTCCACGGCGATGCCGCCGGCGACGGCCACGTACGAGCGCACGCCCGCCGTGACGGTGCCCGCGTCGAGGACCGCGCCCGCGGGCACGTGCACCGGTGTGCCCCAGGCGGCGGGCCGGCCGTCGACCGTCACCGGGCAGGGGGCGCCGCCGACCACGACGGTGACATGGTGGTCGGGGCGCAGGGCGCAGCCGGTCACCGTGGTCTCCAGGACGGCGGCGTCGGGGTCGTTGCCGAGCAGCCGGTTGGCGAGTGCCATGGCGGGCGCGTCCAGTGCGCCGGAGCGCGGGACTCCCAGGTGGGCGTGGCCGCGCCGGCCGGAGTCCTGCACTGTGGTGAGGGCTCCGGGGCGTACGACGGTGATCTCGGTGCTCATGCCGCCTCGTCCTCGGTGGCACAGTCCTCGGTGACGCAGTCGTCTGTGACGCGGTCCTCGGTGACGAACCGCACCCGGGTGCCCGGGGTGAGGAGCGCCGGTTCGTCCCGTGCGAGGTCCCACAGCCGGGCGGGGTCCGGCATGGTGCCGATCAGCTGCCAGCCGCCGGGCGTGGCCCTCGGGTACACCGCGGTGTAGGGGCCGGCGAGTCCGACGGCGCCGGCCGGGACCCGGGTGCGGGGCGTGTCGCGGCGCGGCACGTGCAGGGCGGCGGGCAGTCCGGTGAGGTAGCCGAAGCCGGGGGCGAATCCGCAGAAGGCGACGCGGTAGGTGCAGGAGGAGTGCCGGGCGGCGACCTCGTGGGCGCCGATCCCCCACAGCGCGGCAACGTCGGCGAGGTCGGGCCCGTCGTAGCGCACGGGGATCTCCACCACGCCCCCGTCGTCCGCGGCCCGCGCGGGCACGTCCCAGTGGGCCAGGCGGCGGGCCAGCGCCCGCGGGTCCGGTACGCCGTCCAGGAGCACGGTCCGCGCTCCCGGCACGATCTCCTCGACGGGCAGCAGGGTTCCGGCCGCGCGCCGGCGCAGGAGTTCGGCGTGGAAGGCGGCGGTCCGTTCGGAGTCGGGCAGGTCGACGAGGAGCGCGTGGGGCCCGGCGGTCCGCACGGTCAGGGGCTGCTCGCCGGTCATGCGAAGGACCCGACCTCGACGCCGGCGGCCTCCAGAGCGGCGCGGACCCGGGCCGCGATGAGGGCGGCGCCCGGGGTGTCGCCGTGCACGCACAGGGACCGTGCGGCGACCGTGACGGTCGTGCCGTCCACGGCCTGGACCGCGCCGTCCACCGCGAAGGCCAGGGCGCGTCGCACCACCGCGTCCTCGTCGGTGATGACGGAATTCGCCAGACGACGCGGCACGAGCGTGCCCTCGGGGGTGTAGGCGCGGTCGGCGAAGGCCTCGGGCACGGCGGTGAGCCCGGCCGCCTCGGCGGCGGCGAGCAGGTGTGATCCGGGCAGGCCGAGCACGGGCAGGCCGCCGCCCGCGAGGCTCACTCCGGCCACGACGGCGGCGGCCTGGTCGGCGTCGTGGACGGTACGGTTGTAGAGCGCGCCGTGCGGTTTGACGTACGCCACGTCGGTTCCGGCTGCCTGGGCGAAGACGCGCAGTGCCCCGATCTGGTAGGCCGTCTCGGCCGCCAGTTCCTCGCCGGGCACGTCCATGGCACGCCGTCCGAAGCCGGCCAGGTCACGGTAGGACACCTGGGCCCCGATCCGTACTCCGCGCTCGGCGGCGAGGTCGCAGACGCGGCGCATCACCGAGGGGTCGCCGGCGTGGAAGCCGCAGGCGACGTTGGCGCTGGTGACGACCGACAGGAGGGCGTCGTCGTCGGTGAGGGTCCAGCGTCCGAAGCCTTCACCGAGGTCCGCGTTGAGATCGATCACACCTTGAAAGTAGACGATTGTTGAACGATCCGACAAGGGGGTGCCGTGGCTGCCGCATGACGGCGACGTGAATCTGCCCCTTGTTCGATCGTTCAACGATCGCCTAGGGTCCGTGCATCCCCATGGGTTCCGGCAGCCCCGGATCCGCGTGGCGCCCTGTCCCCCATGCCTGAAGAAGGCCGCGCATGATCGTTCTCCTCGGTGTGGTCGTGGTGATCCTCGGATTCGTCACGCGCCGCAACCCCGTCCTCGTCGTGGGCGTCGCCGGGATCGTCACCGGACTGCTCGGCAGGATGAACCCGCTGGAGGTCCTCGCGGCCTTCGGCCGGTCCTTCGCCGACAGCCGCTCGGTCACCGTCTTCGCCATCGTGCTCCCCGTGATCGGCCTCCTGGAGCGCTACGGCCTGCGTGAACAGGCCCGCAACCTCATCGGCCGGCTCGGCAGTCTCAGCGCCGGCCGCTTCCTCACCGTCTACCTGCTGGTCCGGCAGGTCACGGCGGCCTTCGGCCTCAACAGCATCGGCGGTCCCGCGCAGACCGTACGGCCGCTCGTCGCGCCCATGGCGGAGGCCGCGGCCGAACGCACGACGGGCGCGGCGCTGCCGGAGCGCCTGCGCGAGAAGGTTCGCTCCTACGCCGCCTCGGCCGACACCGTCGGTGTCTTCTTCGGCGAGGACTGCTTCATCGCGATCGGCTCGATCCTGCTGATCACCGGTTTCGTGAACTCGACGTACCACCAGGAACTCGAACCGACCCAGCTGGCGCTGTGGGCGATACCGCTCGCCGTCTGCGCCTTCCTCATCCACGGGGCCCGCCTGCTGCTCCTGGACCGGCAGCTGGAACGCGAGATGGCACTCGCCGCCGCGGAACACGACCTGCCGCTGCCGAAGGGAACCGCCAAGTGATCAAGGTCGAATGGCTCTACTGGCTGGTGGGCCTCGTCTTCGTCGTCATGGCCGTGCAGATGGCGGCCGACCGCAGCAACCCGAAGCGGTGGACGTCCGCGGCGTTCTGGGGCCTGCTCGGACTCACCTTCCCCTACGGGACCGGGGTGGCGAACGCCGAGTCGGGCGACGGCGGCTGGACCCTGCCCGCCGAACCGCTCGGGGTGGCGGTCCTCGTCCTGATCGTGCTCGCCGGGTTCAACTTCCTCGGCAAGGGCGTGCCGGTGACCACCACCGCCGAGCAGCGCGAGGCCTCCGCCTCCCGGCTCGGCAGCAGGATCTTCATCCCCGCCCTGACGATCCCGGTGGTCGCGATCGTCTGCGCCTCCGTGCTCGACGACTCCGGCCTGTTCGAGAAGGGCAAGGCCACGCTGCTCGGCCTCGGCGTCGGATGCGTCGTCGCCCTCGTCGTCGGCATGCTGGTCACCGGCGAGAAGAAGCTCTCCGTGCCGCTGCACTCCGGCCGCTCCATGCTGGAGGCGATGGGTTCCGCGCTGCTGCTGCCCCAGCTCCTCGCCGTGCTCGGGTCGATCTTCGCGCTGGCCGGCGTCGGCACCCAGGTCGGCAAGATCGTGAACGACGTGCTGCCGGACAACTCGAAGTACCTCGCCGTGATCGCCTACTGCCTGGGCATGTTCCTGTTCACCGTGATCATGGGCAACGCGTTCGCCGCTTTCCCGGTCATGACGGCGGCGATCGGCTGGCCCATCCTCATCGAGCAGATGCACGGCAACGAGGCCGCCGTCCTCGCGATCGGCATGCTGGCCGGTTTCGCCGGCACGCTCTGCACGCCGATGGCCGCCAACTTCAACATCGTCCCGGCCACCCTGCTCGAACTGAAGGACCAGTACGGGCCGATCAAGGCGCAGATCCCGACGGCGCTGCCGCTCCTGGTCTGCTGCACCGTGATCATGGCGGTCTTCGCCTTCTGAGCCACCCGGCCCGCGCCGCCCGCCCCGGCCCGCCCCACCGTCGTTCCCGTGAAGGAAGTCCCATGACCCGTGTGCTCGTCACCGGCTTCGCCCCCTTCGGCGGCGAGAGCGTGAACCCGTCCTGGCAGGCGGCCCGCCTCCTGGCCGCCGAACCGCCCGCCGGACTCACGGTCACCGCCGCCGAACTGCCCTGCGTCTTCGCCACCTCGCTGGACGCGCTGCGGGACGCCGTCCGCGCGGCGGCCCCCGAGCTGGTCCTCTGCCTGGGCCAGGCGGGCGGGCGGCCCGCCGTCACCGTCGAACGCGTCGCCATCAACATCGACGACGCACGCATCCCCGACAACGCCGGAGCCCAGCCCGTCGACGAACCGGTCGTCCCCGGCGGCCCCGCCGCCTACTTCTCCTCCCTCCCCGTCAAGGCCTGCGTCGCCGCCGTGCGCGGGGCCGGGGTCCCGGCCGCCGTCTCCCACACCGCGGGCACGTTCGTCTGCAACCACGTCGCGTACGGCCTCGGCCACCTCATCGCCACCGAGTTCCCGCACGTCCGCGGCGGTTTCGTACATGTCCCCTGGGCGCCCGAGCAGGTCACCGACGGCACCGCCCCGGCCCTGGAGCCCGCCACCGTGGCCCGCGGGCTGCGCGCCCTGCTGGTCGCCGCCGCCGGCACGCCCACGGAGCAGGACCTGAAGATCACCGAGGGGGCCACCCACTGATGCCGCTCACCTCCTACGCGACGCCCTTCGCCCGGCTCGCCCTCGCCAACATCACCCGCGAGTACCCCAACTTCCCCGCCCACCTGGTCACCTCCGCCGCCGAGGACACGCGGCCGAACAGCCTCCATCCGGCCTTCTACGGCGCCTACGACTGGCACTCCTCGGTCCACATGCACTGGCTGCTCGTGCGCGTGCTGCGCCGACACGGCGGCACACCCGCGCTCGCCGAGACCGCGCCCTACGTGAACGTGCTCGACCGGCACCTCACCGCGCGGAACATCGCCGCCGAAGCCGCCTACCTCCTGGACCGGCCCTCCTTCGAGCGGCCGTACGGCTGGGCCTGGCTGGTGGCGCTGGCCGCCGAGTGCCGGGCGTACTCGGGGGCGGCGGGCGCGCGCTGGGCCGAGGCCCTGGCACCGGGCGTCGCCGCCGTCGAGCGGCTGCTCGCCGACTGGCTCCCGAAGGCCACCTATCCCGTGCGCCACGGCAACCATCCCAACAGCGCCTTCGCGCTCGGTCTGCTCCTGGACTCCGGGGAACTGTCCGCCCCGACCGCCGACGCCGTACGGGAACGTCTGCTGGCCTGGTTCGCCGACGACCACGACGCTCCCGCCCACTGGGAGCCGTCGGGCCAGGACTTCCTGTCGCCCGCGCTGACCGAGGCCGACGCGATGCGCCGGGTGCTCGCCCCGGAGGCGTTCGCCTCCTGGCTCGACCGGTTCCTGCCCGCCCTGCGCTCGGGCGCGTCCTGCCCGTCGCTGGACGTGCCGGTGGTCTCCGACCACGCCGATCCGCAGATCGGCCACCTGCTCGGCCTGGCCCTCAGCAGGGCCGCCGCGCTGCGTTCGATCGCCGGGGCGCTGCCGGACGGTCCGGTCCGCACCCGCCTGGCCGAGGCGGCAAGGGCGCACCTCGCGGCAGGCCTGCCCGCGGTGGAGCGCGGCGACTTCACCACCGACCACTGGCTGGCCACCTTCGCCGTGCTGGCGCTCGACGGGGACCACCCCGGCGAGGCCTGACACCGGGCCGGGCTATCCTGGCGGCCGTACCTGGACACGGGGTGCCCCTGCGCGGGGCTGAGATCACACCCGTCGAACCTGAACCAGTTAGGACTGGCGGAGGGATGTCACATGTCATTGCCGCATGCCCGCACCGAGCCGGCCGCCGCCGGCCCGCGGCACGTCTTCGACGGACGGATGCCGACGGCCCCCGGTGATCTGCGGATGGAGGCACGCGGGATCACGCCGGTGCCCGAGGACACCCGCTACGGCGGCCCGGGGCGGCTGTTCACCGTCTGGTTCGCCCCCAACCTGACCATGACCGGCGTGTTCAGCGGCACCGTGGGTGCCACGCTCGGGCTCGACTTCACCACCGCCCTGGCCGCCGTCGTGCTCGGCACCGTGCTGGGCGCGGTGCCCACCGCCTACCTGGGCACCTGGGGAAGCCGGACCGGGGCGGCGCAGATGCCCCTGGCCCGGCTGGCGTTCGGCCGGGCCGTCACCGTGCCGGGCGTGTTGCAGTGGCTGTCGTCGATCGCCTGGGACGCGCTGATCGGCCTGTTCGGCGGGGAGGCGCTGGCCCAGTTGTGCGGCTGGCCGTTCTGGGCGGGCGTCCTGGTGATGATGGCGGGCCAGGGCGCGCTGGGTGTGCTCGGCTACGAGGTGATCCACCGGCTGCAGACGGTGATGACCTTCGCGCTCGCCGCGGCCTTCGCCGTCCTCGCCGCCAAGCTCGTCCACGGCGCCCACCCGGCCGCGACCGCCACCGTGCACGGCGCCGACCGGGCCGGGGCGTTCGCCCTGACCTGCACCGTCGCGCTGAGCCTCGCCCTGTCCTGGGCCCCCTACGCCAGTGACTTCAGCCGCTACCTGCCCCGCACGGCATCGCGTCCGCGCATGTTCTGGTGCACGCTGCTCGGCATCGGCCTGTCCTTCGTGGCGGTGCAGGCGCTCGGCCTGTGGGGCGCCGCCGAGTTCACCGACCAGACCGCCCACGGCGTCGACACGCTGCTCGGCGGGGGCGCGCTCGGCGCGTTCGGGCTCCTGGCGATCGCGCTCTCGGCCCTGTGCAGCAACGCCATGAACGACTACAGCGGGTCGCTGGCCCTGCAGACCATGGGCGTACGCCTGCCCCGGCCGCCGGCCGCCGCCCTCGCCGCGGTCCTCGGGTTCCCGCTGGTGCTGTGGATGCACGCGGCCGACACCACCGCGCGCTTCCAGAACGTGCTGCTGTTCGTCGGGTACTGGATCCCGGCCTTCGTCGCCATCGTGATCGTCGACTGGGCCGCCCGGGCCCGCGCCCGCGGCGGGCGCCCCGTCGAGCTGTCACAGGAGACGGACCGCCCGCAGTCCTGGTGGCCGGCGCTCACCGCGTTCGTCGTCGCCTTCGCCGTGTCCGTGCCGTTCATGAACACCGGCCTGTACACGGGCCCGGCCGCCCGGGCCCTGCACGGCGCCGATCTCGCCTATCCGGTGGCGTTCGCGGCGGCCCTGCTCGTGTACGCGCCGTTGCGCGCACTGCGGCGGCCGCGTACGGCGGACGGGGCGGCCGGCGACGGGGTCCGAGGGTAGGAGCAGCCGTACCACCACCGCGGGCGGCGCTCCGGCGGGGGCGCCGGAGATGGGCACCATGACCACGACACCGGGGACGGGGCTGGGCACGGCGTCATGACCGCCGCGCCGGGCAGCGCGGAGGGGACCCGCCTGCGGCCGGCCGCGGTCGCCGGTCCGCCGCAGGCCGCGGCCGGCGCCGGCCCGAACTGAACGAAGTGCGCGGTACCCCGTTCGGCCCCACACTGGGTAGTGCCTCGCCGCGTGCGGCTCGCGGGGCCGGGTGAAGAGAGTCCGCCGGTGCTCCCCTCGGGAGGCTCCATGGTTGTGGTGGCACTGTGCACGCCGATCGCGATGATGCTGCTCCTGCTGGGGATGGACGCCTTCGAGGAACTCCTGTCCCGGTGGGCGAGCGAGCCGGACGACGAGACGTCGGAACCGGAACCCCCGACGACACCGTGACGCGCCGGGACGGGCCGGTGGTCATCGCGCGACCCGTGAGTCCCTCGGTGTCCCGAGCGCCCGTCGACACAGCGGAACGTCGCTCCGTAGGTGGATCGGAGCGACGTTCCGTTGTCCGGCGGTTGTTCGGCGGTTTTTCGCCCGGCCGGACGCGGACGAACGCTTCATACCGCCTTGCCCATCGCCGGACGTGCCCGAGAGCACCGGTGGCCGAGGCCGTCGAAGGGACGTGCCCACCCCCGAGTGGAACGGCCCGCGCGGTCCCCACCCCGGCCCCGCCCGCTCCGGTCCTGTCCGCCGGCCCGGTGGCGCTGCCGCGCCCGGCCGGGACGGCCTTCGGTCAGTCCTGCTCGGCGGCGGTGGTGTCCTCGGGGGCGAGGAGGATGGCGATGCGGGCCGCGTGGGCGACGGCGTCGCTGACACGGGGGCTGACGAAGGCTTCGAGCGGGCCGCGGTGATGGTGTCCGAGGACCAGGAGGTCGGCCCCGAACTCCTCGGCGGCGGCGGAGATGGCCGTGGCGATCTGGGTGGTCAGACCGGCCGCCACGGCGCCCTCGGCGTCGACGCCCGAGTCCCGCAGCGCGGTGACGGCCTCGTCGAGGACGGCCTTGGCCTCCGCTTCGTTCTCCAGGGGGACCACGGCGGCGAGGGTGGCCGAGGTGGGGGCGACGTGCAGCACCCTGACCTTGGCGCCGTTCAGCCGGGCGACGTCACCGGCGAGGCGGACGACGGAGTGACGGGCGGGGCTCGGGTCGACGGCGACGAGAACGCGGTGGAACATGAGGTGCTCTTCCTTGTCTGTGGGTGTTGCCCAGGTGGTGCCGGAGTACCTGACCCGCGGACACCGCGCGATGTGATCAAGCAACGGCGTGAACAACCGGAGGGGGCGGATCTGTTCCGCGAGGCGTGCCGCCGCCGGTCTTGCCTTGAAGTGGGCTCCAACTCGTAGGGTCGCGCCATCCAGGAACCGACACCCGAGGAGAGCCCCATGCACCACCGCGTTCTGGGCGGTACCGGCATCGAGGTCAGTCCCTACTGCCTGGGCACCATGATGTTCGGGTTCATCGGCAACGCCGACCACGAGGAGTGCGCCCGGATCATCCACGCCGCGCTGGACGAGGGGATCAACTTCGTCGACACCGCCGACATGTACTCGGCCGGGGAGTCGGAGACGATCGTCGGCAAGGCGCTCAAGGGCCGGCGCGACGACGTGGTGCTCGCCACCAAGGTGCACTTCCCCATGGGTGACGGCCCCAACAGCGGTGGGAACTCACGGCGTTGGATCGTCCGCGAGGTGGAGGACAGTCTGCGCCGGCTGGACACGGACTGGATCGACCTGTACCAGGTGCACCGGCCCGACCACAGGACCGACATCGAGGAGACGCTCTCCGCCCTCACCGACCTCGTGCGCCAGGGCAAGATACGGGCGTTCGGCTGTTCCACGTTCCCCGCGGACCAGATCGTCGACGCCCACCACGTGGCCGGCCGCCGCGGACTCCAGCGGTTTTGGACCGAACAACCGCCCTACTCCCTGCTGGCCCGGGGCGTCGAGCGGCACGTGCTGCCGGTGGCCGAACGCCTCGGCATGGGGGTGCTGACGTGGAGCCCGCTCGCCTCCGGCTTCCTGACCGGCCGTTACCGCAAGGACCGGGACCTCGATCTGAGCAGCGGTCGCCCCGCGCTGCACCCGGACCGCTTCGACCCGTCGGTGCCGACCACCGCCGCGAAACTGGATGCGGTCGAACAGCTCGTGGCCGTGGCCGACGAAGTGGGCTGTTCGCTGCCCGAGCTGGCCGTCGCGTTCCCGCTCGCGCATCCGGCGGTCACCTCGGTGATCATCGGCCCGCGCACGATGGACCAGCTGCACGCCACGCTCAAGGGCCGGTCCGTGGTGCTTGAGGACGCGGTGCTCGACCGGATCGACCAGATCGTGCCGCCCGGGACCGACGTGTACCACCCGGACGGCGTCTGGACCCCGCCGTCCCTCACGGACCCGGCGCTCCGGCGCCGCCCGGCCGGTTCCCGCTCCGCCGCCTGAGGCTTCTGGGCAGGCGTCCTCAGGAGGGCGGCGTGGGACGGACGGCGAGAACGGCGATGTCGTCCTCGCTGTCGGCGCCCAGCCTGATGAGGAGTTCGTCGCAGAACACGTCGAGGGGTTCGCGGGCCAGCGCCGCGGCGTGCCGGCTCAACCGGTCCAGGGCGTGGTCCAGGGGCTCGCCGCGGCGTTCGACGAGGCCGTCGGTGTACAGCAGCACCGTCGCGTGGGGCGGGATCGCGTCCGAGGCCCCGGCACGGGGCAGGCCGGGGTCCACGCCGAGCAGCAGGCCCGCGCCGCCCTCCAGGAACCGGGTGGGACCGTCCGGCACGGTCAGCAGCGGGGGCAGGTGGCCGGCCGAGGAGTGCACCAGCTCCCAGGGGCCGTGTCCGGAGCCCTTGATCAGGCCGTAGACGCAGGTGGCGGTGGCCTCCCGGTCGAAACTGTGGTTCGCGGTGTCCAGGCGGCGCAGGACCGTCGCGGGAGGTTCCTCGCGGTCCACGGCGATCCCGCGCAGCATGCTGCGCAACTGGCTCATGGTGATGGCCGCGTCGAGGTTGTGCCCGGCGACGTCCCCGATGACCACGGCCGTGTCCCCGCCGGGCAGGACGAAGCTGTCGTACCAGTCGCCGCCGACCTGCGCGGTGGTGGAGGAGGCCGCGTAGCGGGCGGCCAGCTGCAGATGGGCGACCTGCGGCAGTACGGGCAGCAGCGAGCGCTGCAGGCGCTCGGCGATGTTCCGTGTCTCCTGGTGGAGACGGGCGTTGTCGACCCCGAGGGCCAGCGTGCGGACGAGGTCGTCGACCAGGGGCAGGTCCGCTTCCGTGAACGGCCGCTCCCAGCCGCTGCGGGCCACGGTGAGGGCGCCGATGACGTCCCGTCGGGCCCTCAGCGGGGCGACCACGGCACTGTTCGCGCCCAGTGCGCGGAACATCCGCAGGTAGTGCGCGTCCAGGGGGCTCGTGACCTGGTTCGACGGCGGGGGTTTCGTCAGCAGCAGCGGCCCCGCGCCGCGCAGGGCACGGGCGAGCGGCCCCCGGGCGGTGGCGGAGACCGGCGGGAGCGGGCCTTCGTGGTCCTCGGACGAGGATCCGCGCGGGGCCCGCTGGACGACACAGACCCGTTCCACCTCCGCGTTCTCGGTGAACAGGTCCACCGCGCACCAGTCGGCCAGCCGCTCGGTGAGGATGCCGCCCACCCGGTGCAGGCCCTCGTCCAGATCGGTGGCGCTGCTCAGCGCGGCCCCGGTGTCGGCCACCAGGGCCAGCCGTTCCAGCGCCGGGGCGCCCGCCGGGCCGCGGACCGTGACCCGGGCGGCCGAAGCCGGCGGTCCGTCCGGTTCGGAGAGCACCGGCACGGACCGGGGACGGCCCGGCGGGCGGCCCGACTCCAGGGGCGCGGCGGCCCTGGGGGTGAGCTGGGCGACGAAGACGGTACGGCCGTCGGCCGTCTCCTGGGTCTGGATGAGCAGCCGGATGGGGACCAGCCGGCCGTCGCGGTGCAGGGCGGGCAGCGGCACGGAGCGGCCCAGGATCCGCGGCTGCCCGGTGAGCAGCAGCGACGTGAACGACCCGGTGTGCCGGCTGCGCAGGTGCTCGGGCATGAGCATGGTCAAGGGCCGGCCGACGAGGTCGTCCGGATGCCGCCCGAACAGGTCCGCCGCGGCCGCGTTCGCGGCGATGATCAGGTTCCTCTCGTCCGCGGCGATGGTCGGCTCCCGCGCGGCGCGGACCTGGCCGGGGTCCCACGGCACCAGCTCCGAGAGGCCGGCGCCCGGCTCCCGGGGCACCACGGTCCACGCCACGGGAGTCCCGCCGTCGAGCTGGCCGGCGATCTGGTCGAACAGCCACTGGTGGAAGACGCGGCCGCGCGGCAGCGCCGGCAGGGTCAGCAGGCGTTCGTCGCGGGCCGCCTCCTCGGCCAGGCCGAGCACCTCCCACAGGATCCGCACCGCCGGCCCGGCGTCCGGGGGCATGCCCAGGAGCAGGGAGCGGACGCCGGCCTCCGCCGGCTGCTCGCGCAGCGCGGCCGTCACCCGGGCGCTGATCACGTTGCTCATGTCCTGGGCGACGGCGAGGTCGTGCGCCGGCACACCGAGGTCGGTTCCGGCGGCCATGGCCAGTACTGCCTCGCGCAGCAACGTGTGCCGGTGCTGCTGGGAGGCCGAGTAGAGCGCCTCGGGCACGTCGATCAGAGTCACGGTGGTTCCGGCGCGGGAGGCCGGCACGGTGACGTCCCAGCCGGCCGGATGTGGCGGGGCGCCGCCGGGGTCCAGCTCGAACCAGACGGTCTTGCGCGCTTCGCCGGTGTCTACGCCGTGCCGGGAGGCCAGCAGCGCGACCAGGGCCAGGCCCTGCCCCGTACCGGCGTACGAGGCGCACTCGTACGGCACCAGGGCGCGGTCGGGCCGGTGGTCGCCGACCACCACCCGCACGGTGCCGTCCTCGGCGGCGGCCGTCACCTCGACCTCCGTGCGGGCGTACAGCACCGCGTTGGTCACCAGTTCACTGACCAGGAGTTGAGCGGTCTCCACCACGTCCGGGGCGGCATGACCGAGAACGGCTCGCACGAACCGCCGGGCCCGCGCCACGCTCTCCGGTCCCGGGGGGAACCGCCGGGAGGACGCCCCCCGGGCATTGAGGTCGCCCATGCAGCCAGTGTGCCTCACCGGGTGGCCGCCCCGGCGGCTGCGGCCCTCTCCCGCCCGCCGGACGGGTGAGCGGGGGGGGCCTCACCCGTCCGGACGGCTCAGCGGGGGGGCCTCACTCGTCGCGCCAGGCCACCGTCGCCGTCGCCGTCTTCCAGGGGCCCTTCACCACCGCGGCTCCGCCGGTCGCCAGGTCGACGACGCCCACCTCGCCGTCGGCGGCCGGGTAGGCGACCGTCTGGGCTCCGGGGCGCGGGTTCGCGACGACGTACCCGGAACCGGGCCTGGAGAGCGGGCTGCCCTTGCCCACCGCCAGGGCCAGGGTCCGCTGCTGGGGGGAGGCCCCTGTTCCCGCGTCGACCGTGGTCACCAGGTAGTCGTACGTCCCCGCGTCGGGTGACTTCGGTACGGCGCCGACCAGCCGGCAGGTTCCCGGAATGAAGGTCCAGAAGGCCCCTGTGCCGGAGAGCCGTGCCGCGCTCAGGTCCGCTCCGGCCGTGCGCGGGTTGTCGGAGTAGGCGCGGTAGTTCAGCGCCCCTGCGTTCACGAGGAGCGGGACGCCGGGTCTGCGGGCCGCGTTCGGGACGGGCGAGGGCGTGACGGAGACGGACTGCTCGGGGTGGAAGTCGAGCAGGACACGGCCGCGGCAGACCCCGGAGGCGGTCCACCGGGCCAGCAGGTTGGTCAGTTCGGGTTGCTTGGTGTCGATGCGGGCGATGGTGGTCGTGTCGGCCTCGGCGGCGCTGCCGATCGTGTCCGCGTGGTCCCGGCCGAGCCGGTCGAAGGCGAGCCGGGTGTCGTCGATCCACCGCGCGCAGGTGATGTCGGAGGCCGCGGACGCGTCGTGGTAGGTGGGCGCGGAGGCGAGGTCGCGCAGGTCCCGCTGCCCTTCCCGCCACTGGGACACGGGACGGCCGGACACCTGGCGGCCGGCGCCCGAGGCGTCGTAGACGAACACGCCGCGCTCCACGGTGAACGCCACGTGCCTGCCGTCGGGGGACCAGGTCGAGCACCGTGAGTCGTCGGGCATGCCGACATCCGTGGCGCGCTCCTCGCCGATGCTGCCCGGGGTGTGGGCCGGGTGCGCCTGACCGGTGCTCAGGTCCTTGACATACATGATGCCGTGGGACACGTACGCCAGGCGGCGGCCGTCGGGCGAGAGGGAGACGGAGGTCACGGGCAGGGCGGCCGGGCTGTCGCCGAGGAGTCGGTGTGCGGAGCCGTGGGTCACCTGCCACACCGCGGCCGTACCGTCCTTGGCCGTGCCGGCGACGTAGAGCGTGCCGGTCACCGCGGGCGCCGCGATGTCGGGCGGCTTCGGGCCGGAGGAACAGGCGCTCAGCATCAGCAGGGTGGCGGTCGCGGCTGCCGCGGCCGGTATGGACCTGAGGAGGCGGGTCACGGTGGGTTCTGCTCCGTTCGGCATGGCCCCGGGTGCGCCCTGCACCCGGCCGGACCATCTTCCCCGGCCGGCCCGGTGACCGGCTCGCTCTTTGCCATGACCGGCGTTCCGTGTCCGGCCCGTCACCGTCCCGGGATGCTGCCGCCGCCGTCCACGCACAGCATCTGGCCGGTGATGAAGCCGGCCTCCTCGCCGAGCAGGAAGGCGATGGCGGCGGCGACCTCGTCCGGCCGGCCGAGCCGTCCCATGGGCACGGTCCGCAGCACCCGCGCCTCCTCGTCGCCGCCGGCCGGGTGCGAGGCGCGGAACAGCTCCGTCTCCACCGGGCCCGGCGCGACCGCGTTCGCCGTGATCCCGTCGGTGGCCAGCTCCAGTGCCCAGGTACGGGTCAGTCCCGCCAGGGCGCTCTTGGCCGCCGCGTAACTGCTGCGCCGCCGCGCCCCGAACACCGAGCGGCTGGTGACGTTGACGATCCTGCCCCAGCCGCGTTCCCGCATGCCGTGGACGAAGGCCTGGGTGACCTGCACGGCCGTACGGACGTTCAGGTCGAGGACGGTCTGCAGACTGCCGAGCGCGACCTCGCCCAGCGGTTCGGGCACGGCCACGCCGACGTTGTTGACGACCGCGTCCACCCGGTGCTCGCGGGCGATGGTCTCCAGCACCCGCCCGGTCGCGCCGGTGTCCGCGAGGTCGCAGCGGTACAGCTCTCCCGGGAAGCCCTCGTCGGCGGCGGAACGTGCGATGCCGAGCACGGTGTGCCCCTGCCGGGCGAGGCGGCGGCTGGTGGCCCACCCGATACCGCGCGACGCTCCGGTGATCAGTACGGTCTTCCCGGACATGGGCTCACGGTCCTTCCGCTCGGTGGTCGGCGCCTGCCCGATCATGCCACTCGGGCCCCGGCCGGAGCCTCGCCCGGCCGGGGTCCGGGCGCTACGGGGCGAACCTCTGGCCGGCCGATCCGTCGCAGTTCTGCAGGCGCAGCGGCTGACGGGCGGTCGTCCGGGCCAGGCACAGTCCGGTCGCGGCCGCGGGGCGGACGGTGCCGCCGTCGCGGACGAATTTCTGGTCGGCCGCGCCCGAGCAGTTCCAGATGATCAGCGCGGCGCCCGCCCGGTACTGGGCGCCGGGCACGTCCAGGCGGCGGTCCTGGGTGAGTTCGGTGTGGAAGGTCCGCCGTGCGGAGTCGTACCACCGGTTCTGGTTGCGGGTGCCGGCGCAGTCCCGGCCGGGCACGGCGGTGCCGTCGGCGCTGTCGGAGGCCGAGAGGTCCGTGCAGCCGCCGGTCGCCTCGTTCTTCAGCGGCCCGAACACCTCGTCCCGGGCGTGCGGGAAGAGTGTGGGCGGGCCCGAGGAGCCGGTGTCCGCGCACGACGCCTCGCGCAGGTGGGAGTCGCAGAACCGGGTGAGGCAGGCGGCGAACGCCGCGTGACCGCGGGTCGGTGGGCAGCGGGGACGTGCCCGTGCCGGCCACTCCGCGGCTGATCGCATGGCTGGAGGCGGCCACCGTGCGGGCCGCCGCGCCTTTCACCACGGCCGGCCGGACGACCGTGGGCACGGCGATCCGTGTCCAGCACCTGCGCGCCACCCGGGTGGGCGGCTGTGTGGAGGTGGCCGCCGATGCGCCCGTGGCGGCCGTGGGCCGGCGGCTCACCTTCCTCGTGCGGGCCGTCGACGGCACGGGGGAACTCGTCGCCTGCGGGGAGATCGACCGGGCGATCGTCGACCGGCAGCGGTTCCTCGCCGCGGCACCGGCCCTCAAGCGGGCGCGTGACCCGCCAGGTAGTCACGCACGGCCCCGGGCAGCTCGGCGCAGGCCGTCTCGGCCACCGGGACCCAGCGGACCTGTTCCGGCGCGAGCCGCGCCCCGGAGGAGGGGTCCTCGCTCAGCAACTGGCACACCACCGCGGTCGGCGCCGCCTCGCCCACCGCGCCCCGCGCCCCCAGCGCCGCCGAGCCGTCCACGAGGTAGCCGGTTGCCTCGTAGACGAGGCGGGCCGCGGTGGCCTCCGGTGTCTCGGCCATCTCCGAACTGCCCGACGGCAGCCCCCAGCCGCCCTGCTCCTGCTCCTGCTCCTGCACCAGCAGCAGGCGCCCGTCGTAGACGACGACCGCTTGCACCACGCTTCCGGCAGCCTGCTCCGACCTCATGGTCCAGCCCTCCCGTTGTTGTCCGTGCGGCCCGTCCGGCAGGGCACCGTCGGTCGTCCGCCCCCGGACCTCCTGCCCCCTGCGCGGTGCTCCTACCCGCGGCCCTGCGTTTGGGGGGGTGCCGCGCCGCTCCACCTTCACCGCGTCCGCCCGGCCCGCGCCCCGCGGGTGTCCGGCGCTCGGTCACACCACGGTCACCGCGACGCCGGTGCCGGTGATCGCGGCCAGCGCGTCGGCCGGCGCGGCCTGGTCGGTGACCAGGTGGTCGATGTCCGTCAGTGAGCAGATCCGGGCGAAGGTGGCCCGGCCGACCTTCGAGTGGTCGGCGACCACGACGGTCCGGTCGCTGCTCGCGGCGAACGCCCGGTCCGTCGCCGCCTCCAACTGGTCGTGGGTCGTGCAGCCGTGGGCGGCGCTGATCCCGTCCACGCCCAGGAACGTGATGTCCGTGTGGTGGTCGGTGAGGGTCTTCTCCGCGATGGGGCCGACGAGTTCGTAGCTCTCGGTGCGGGCGTAGCCGCCGACGACGACGAGTGTGACGTCGTGGTGCGGCACCATCTCGGCGGCGATGTTGACGGCGTTGGTCACGATGGTGACGGAACCCCGGGCGGCCAGGACGCGTGCGATCTCGGTGACGGTGGTACCGCCGGTCATCCCCACGACCGCGCCTTCCGGCACGAGTTCGGCGGCGGCCCGCGCGATGGCCCGCTTCTCCGGCCGGCGTCGTTCGGTGCGGTGCTGGACCGACAGTTCGGGCCCGGTCCTGCCCTGGACCGCTCCGCCGTGCGTACGGCGCAGCAGGTTCAGCCGGCTCAGGTGCTGCAGGTCGCGCCGGATCGTGGCTCCCGAGACGTTCAGCAACCGGGACAACTCGGTGACGTCGATGGCACCACGCGCGGAGACATGCTCAAGTATTCGCGCATGACGCTCAGTTTTCAGCATGCGATGAGCATAGACCGGACCGGGTCGGCGCGGGGCCGGGTGCCGGAGGCGCGCGGCAACCGTCGGGCAGTGGCGAGAAGGGCCCCGGTGAGTGAACACGCGGCGACTTCCTCCCCTTGCCCATATGAACAAGATGCGCACCTTCGATCTGTTGACATGGCGAAAGTTGCTCGCTTTACTCCTTCCAACGCCAGAGTTGAGCACCCGGCGTCAGAGGTACGCCCAGCCGGTAGCACGGTGCGCACACCGTAAGTCCGGACAAAGTCGCCAGGATCCGCCCGCGCAGACGTGGGGTCCGAGGCGGGGACGTACCCTCGCATCTTCTGGAGCTCAAAGATGTCCCTCTTCGATCGTTCCCGGCCGCACCGGCGCGCTTCCGTCGCGGTGGCCGCCGCAGCCGCGGTCATCTGTCCGCTGTCCGCCTGCGCCTCGGCCAGTGCGGCCACCACCCCGGCCACTCCCGCGGCGACCACCGCGGCGACGGTGACCCTTCCTCCGGTACACGCCGGCTTCGACTACCAGATCGGCAAGGCCTACACGCCGCCGGCCGGAGTGAAGGTCGTGACCCGCGACTACACGGCCGCCCCGGCGGCCGGCCTCTACAACATCTGCTACGTCAACGCCTTCCAGGCCCAGCCGGGCGCCGAGAGCCAGTGGGGCGACCTGCTGCTGCGCGACGCCCAGGGCAAGGTCGTGTACGACACCAACTGGGGGGAGGCGATGCTGGACATCCGTACCGACGCCAAGCGGCAGCGGATCGCGGCCAAGGTGAACTCCTGGATCGACACCTGCGCGAGCAAGGGCTACAAGGCCGTCGAACCCGACAACCTGGACACCTACGACCGGACCAAGCTGATCAGCGAGGCCAACGCGAAGGCGTTCGTCAGGCTGCTCGCCGACCACGCGCACGGCAAGGGCCTGGCGATCGCGCAGAAGAACACGTCCGACTTCTCCACCGACCGTGCCGAGACAGGCCTCGACTTCGCCGTCGCCGAGGAGTGCGGCGAGTACGACGAGTGCGGCGACTACGTCGACGGGTTCGGTGACCACGTCATCGTCATCGAGTACCAGGAGAAGAACCTCAAGAAGGTGTGCGCCGCCTACGGCGACCGGCTCAGCGTCGTGCTGCGCGACCTGGACGTCACGGCTCCCGGCGACAGCGGCTACGTCCGCAAGACCTGCTGACGCGGTACCGGCCCGGCCCCGCACGACCCGCCCGGTGCGTCCGGCTCCTCCTTCCGGCGCACCGGGCACCACTGCCGTCCCCCGGCCCGCCTCCGAGCCGCCCCGCTCGTGAGCCGCCCCACTGGTGAGCCGCTCCCCCGCCGAGGCTCCCCGCCGCCCGGGAAGCGTGCTTCGGCGCACCCGTCTTCCGCGGCAGGCGCCGTCCGGCACCCGCGACGGCACCCTCTGTGCCGCCCACCCGGCGCGGCGGCAACCCTCCCACCGCACACCGTCCCATCCGGTACCGGCCCGCCGTGCCGGACCGCCCGTCCGCGTGACGTCCCGCGCCACGCGTCCTCCTGGGGGCTCACATGGCCGCAGCACACCGTCCGTCCGGCACCGGCACCGGACTCCCCCGCCGTACGCTCCTGCGCCGGGGCACCGCCCTGGCGCTCGGCGCCGCCGCCACGGCGGCGCTGCCCGGCTGCGGCGCGCACACGGACGACGGTGTCGGCGCCGACGGCCGGGTCACCGTCGAACTCTGGCACGGCCAGACGGACACCGGCCGCGCGGCGATCGAGAAACTGGTGGCGGAGTTCAACCGCACCCACCCCGGCATCCGGGTCGACGCGGGCGGCGGGGTCCTCGCCGACGCGATGCTGCAGAAGATCACCGCCGCGCTCGCGGCCGGTTCCTTCCCCGACGTCGCTTACGTCTTCGGCTCCGACCTGGCCAGCGTCGCCCGCAGTCCCTCGGTGGTCGACCTGAGCGAGACCGTCCGTTCGGGACCGACGCCCTGGGACGACTTCTGGACCCCGGCCCGCGCCGCGGTCACCCTCAACGGCCACGTCCGCGCCTCGCCCGCGCTCCTCGACTCCCTCGCCGTCGTCTGCAACAAGAAGCTCTTCCGCGACGCCGGCCTGCCGCTGCCCCGGCCCGGCTGGACCTGGGAGCAGTTCGTGGCCACGGCCGCCAAGCTCACCGACCGGCGGCGCGGTGTCTTCGGCACCGGCTGGCCCGGCGTCGGCGACGAGGACACCGTGTGGCGGCTGTGGCCGATGGTGTGGGACCTGGGCGGCGACGTCATCGGCCCGGACGGGCGGCGCATCGGCTTCGAGGAGAGCGGTGTGAAGGCCCTCCAGACGGTGGCGGCGCTCGCCGGGGACAGGAGCGTCTACGTCGACCCCAAGCCGGGCAGCGAGCAGATGTACCAGGTCTTCGACTCGGGCCGCATGGGCATGGTCGTCACCGGGCCGTGGCAGCTGCCGGACATCCGCCAGGCCGGGATCGACCACCACGTGGTGCCGCTGCCCAGCTACAGCGGCCGGCCGGTGACCATCTCGGGCCCCGACACCTGGACCGTGTTCGACAACGGCCCGGCCCGGGTCCGCGCGGCCCGCACCTTCGTGACCTGGCTGGCGCAGCCCGCCCAGGACGTCCGCTGGGACGTGCAGGCCGGCAGTCTCCCGCTGAGCCGGAGCACGCAGGCCCTGCCCGCCTGGCGTGCGCAGGAGGCGCGGACCGAGGGCCTCGCGGTGTTCACCAAGGCGCTGACCTCGGCCCGGGTACGCCCCGTCCATGCGGCGTACCCGCAGATCTCGCAGGCGCTCGGTCAGGCGATCGCCGCGGTGCTCATCGGCCGGAGCACCCCCACCGAGGCGCTGCGCGACTGCGCGCGCGAGGCCAACGCCGCCCTGCTCATCCCGCGTTGAGAGGACCACCATGCCCCGCCTGCCCGCCCCCCTCACCCTCGCGGACCGCGGCCCCACACGCAGCCACCGCGACCCCCGCCGCCCCGACGGCGCCGGTGACCACGACGGCACGGCCGCGCAGACCCCGCCGCCCTCCGGCTCCGCACGGCGCCGCCGCGGCGGGGAGACTGCCACCGCCTGGGCGTTCGTCTCGCCCGCGGTGCTGGTGATCCTGGGACTGAGCGTCGTCCCCGTGGCCTGGTCGCTGCTGCTGTCCTTCCAGGCCGACGACCTGGTCACCCCCAGCCGCTGGGTCGGTCTCGCCAACTACCGGGCGCTGGCGCAGGACCCGCACTTCAGCCAGGCGGTGCGCAACACCCTGCTGTACACGGTGCTGTACGTGCCGCTGAGCATAGGACTCGGGCTCCTCCTCGCCCTGGCGCTCAACCAGCGCCTGCGGCTGGTGGCCCTCTACCGCACCCTCTTCTTCGTGCCGTTCGTCGTCTCGGCGACGGCGCAGGGAGTGCTGTTCTCCTTCATCCTCGACCCCGATTTCGGCGCCGCCAACTCCCTGCTGCACAAGGTCGGGATCTCCCCGCAGGGCTTCCTCACCGACCCGGGACAGGCGCTGCTCGCCCTCGTCGCGATCTCGTTGTGGAGCGGCACCGGCTTCTGCGTCGTCGTGCTGCTCGCCGCGCTCCAGGACGTACCGCCCTCGCTGGTCGAGGCCGCGCGGCTGGACGGCGCGGGCCGCCGCCACGTGCTGCGCCACGTCACGCTTCCCGCGCTCTCCCCGGTCCTCGTCTTCCTCCTGCTGTGGCAGACCATCAACGCCCTCCAGGTCTTCGACCTGGTGTACGTGACGACCAAGGGCGGCCCCCTCGGCTCCACCACGGTGATCGTCTACTTCATCTGGGAGCAGGCCTTCAAGAACTTCACCGCCGGATACGGCGCGGCGGCGGCCTACGCCCTGGCCCTCGCCCTGATCGTGCTCGCCGCCGTCCCGCGGATCGCCCGTGCCGTACGGCGCCGGGCCCACGACCACGGCCGCTCCGGCCCCACCGGGCCCGCCGGCCTCGAAGGAGCCGCACGATGACGGCCACGACCCCCGCCCCCACCGCGTTCCCCCCGGCCCCCACGCCCGCCTCCCCGGACGGGTCGGCCGACGGCGGACGGCCCCGCAAGCGGCTGCCGTTCAGCCCCTGGCACCTGCTGCTGGCCCCGCTCGCCCTGGTGTTCGCGGTGCCGCTGATCTGGCTGCTGCTCAGCTCCGTCATGAGCGACGCGCAGATCAACCGGTTCCCGCCCGCGCTGTGGCCCTCCCACATCGACCTGGGCGGCTACCGCTACGTCCTGAGCAACGCCATGTTCCCGCGCTGGTTCGTCAACTCGCTGGTGGTGTCCCTGGTCGCGGTGGTGTCCAACCTGGTGCTGGGCGCCCTGGCCGGGTACGCGTTCGCCCGGATGCGGTTCGCGGGCTCCCGGCTCCTGCTGGGCCTGATGCTGGCCACCATGGCGATCCCGTTCCAGCTGACGATGATCCCGACGTTCCTGGTCATGAAGCGGCTCGGGCTCATCGACACGCTGGGCGCGCTGATCGTGCCCTCGCTGGTCACCCCCTTCGCCGTGTTCCTGCTGCGCCAGTTCTTCCTGTCGCTGCCGAGGGAACTGGAGGAGGCGGCCTGGCTGGACGGCTGCTCCCGGCTGCGGGTGCTGTGGCAGATCGTGCTGCCGTTGTCCCGGCCGGCGCTGAGCACGGTGGCTGTCCTGACCTTCCTCACCACGTGGAACGACCTCAGCTGGCCGCTGATCGCCATCAACCACGACACCCAGTACACCCTCCAGCTCGGCCTGACGACGTTCCAGGGGCAGCACCACACCAAGTGGTCCGCCGTCATGGCGGGCAACGTGATCACCGTACTGCCGGTGCTGCTCGCCTTCCTGTTCGCGCAGAAGTCCTTCATCCAGTCGATCACGTCGAGCGGCCTCAAGGGATGACCCGGCCGCCGCAGCCCTCCCCCGTCCGCCGGCATCCGCCCGCCCGGGTCCGCACCGCAAGGAATGCCGCATGCAGCACGCCTACGACCTCCTCGTCATGGGAGACGACAACCCCGACATCGTGGCCGGGCCGCTCGACGCGCCCCTCGCCTTCGGGCAACGGGAGCGACTGGTGGACTCCGGTGCGCTCACCCTCGGGGGCTCCGCGTCGATCATGGCGTGCGGGGCCGCCCGGCTCGGGCTGAAGGTGGCCTTCGCCGGCCGGGTCGGCGACGACGACGCCGGCCGGTTCGTGCGCGGCGCGCTGGAGGACCGCGGTGTCGACACCTCCGCCCTGCGCGTCGACCCCGCCCTGGCCACTCCGCTCACCGTCGTCCTGACCCGCCCCGACGGGGACCGGGCGATCCTCACCTCGTCCGGGACGCTCCCGGCCACCGGCCCCGAGGACGTACCCGAGGCCCTCCTCACGGGCAGCCGCCACGTCCACGCCGCCTCCTACTTCCTGCTGCCCCGGCTCGCCGCCGCGCTGCCGGCCCTGTTCGCCACCGCCCGCGCGCACGGCGCCACCACCTCCCTCGACACCAACGACGACCCGGCCGACGCCTGGGCGCCCGGCGGCCTGGAAGCGGTCCTCGCCGTCACCGACCACCTGCTGCCCAACGCGCAGGAGGCGACGGCCCTCGCGGCCTGTGCCGCCGGTGCCGCCGGTGCCGCCCGGGACGCCTCGCCGGAGGCGTCCGCCGCCGCGCTGGCGGCCCTCGGCCCGCACGTGATCGTCAAGGACGGGGCCCGGGGCGCGCTCGCCCACGACGGCCGCACGCTGCTGCGCACCCCCGCCGTCCCCGTCCGCCCCCTGGACACCGTCGGCGCCGCAGACAGCTTCGACGCCGGGTTCGTCGCCGCCCGTCCGCGCGGCCTGTCCACCGAACACGCTCCAGAGATCGCCGCGGCCTGCGGTGCCCTGTCCACCCGGGCCCACGGCGGAACGCCGGCCCAGCCCACCTGGGACGAGGCCGCGGCCGCCGTCACCCGCAACGGAAAGAACCTGTGATGACCTCCATGACCTCCGGCTCCCCGAAGATCGCCTTCATCGGCGCGGGCAGCGTCGTCTTCACCCAGGGCCTCCTGGCCGACCTGCTGGCCTTCCCCGAACTCCAGGGCGCGCACATCGCCCTGCACGACATCGACGCCGAACGGCTCGCCACCGCGCAGGGAGCCGCCCGGTACATCGCCGACGAGCGCGCCGCCTCCGGTGGTTCCCGGGTGCGGGTCACCGCGCACGCCGAGCGGCGCGCGGCCCTGGAGGGCGCCGACTTCGTCATCAACATCGTGCAGGTGGGCATGCGGGACGCCACCCGCACCGACTTCGAGATCCCGGCCCGCTACGGCCTGCGCCAGACGATCGGCGACACGCTCGGCGTCGGCGGCATCTTCCGGGCGCTGCGCACCTTCCCGCTGCTCAAGTCGCTCGGCGAGGACATCGCCGAGGTGTGCCCCGACGCCTGGCTGCTCAACTACACCAACCCCATGGCGATGAACGTCCAGTACCTCACGCGGGCGACCGGCCTGACCCGCGTGGTGGGGCTGTGCCACTCCGTGTACTGGACCGTCCACGACCTGGCCGAACTGCTCAAGGTCCCGCACGAGGAGGTCACCTACCGGGCCGCCGGGGTCAACCACCAGGCCTGGATCCTGCGCCTGGAGCACGAGGGGGTGGATCTCTACCCCCGTCTGGACGCGCTGATCGCGGACGACCCCCAGCTGCGGCGCCGGGTGCGCGTCGACATGTACCGCCGGCTCGGCTACTACCCGACCGAGACCAGTGAGCACTCCTCCGAGTACGTGCCCTGGTACCTGCACCACGCCGAGGAGGTGGAGCGCCTGCGCCTGCCCGTCGGGGCCTACCTCGGCATCGTCGACGAGAACATCGCCGCCTACGAGCACACCCGCGACGCCCTCGCCCAGGGCGCCCCGCTCACCGTCGAGGGCACGATGGAGTACGCCCCGCAGATCATCCACAGCATCACCACGGGCACGCCCCGCACGGTGTACGGCAACGTCCCCAACCACGGGCTGATCGACAACCTGCCCGCGTCGGGGACCGTGGAGGTCCCCTGCCTCGTGGACGGGCTGGGCGTGCAGCCCACCCGGGTCGGTGCCCTGCCCGCGCAGTGCGCGGCGCTCAACCGCACCTACCTGAGCATGAACGACCTCGTCGTACGGGCGGCCCTGGAGGACGACCCCCGCTCGATACGCCAGGCGGCGATGACCGACCCGGCGACGGCCGCCGCCCTGCCCGTGGAACGCATCTGGGACCTGTGCGACGACATGGTCCGCGCGCACGCGGATCTGCTCCAGCCCTCGCTGCGCGCCACGCTCGGCCACTGACGGACGCCGCACGGGCGCGCCCCGGGGTACGGGGGCGCCCCGGGGTACGGAGGCGCGCCGGGTTACGGGGGCGCGCCGGAAGGGAGGACGACCATGACCGAGGTGACGCTCCTTCTCGTGGGAGCCGGACTGCGCGGGATGACCTACGCCCGCCACGCACGGGCGGGCGGCGCCGCGGGCTGTCTGGGCGATCCGGAGCAGGAGTTCTGGCCGCTGTCCGCGGTGACCGAGGACCACACCCGGGAGGGGGTGCTGGCCGCGCCGCGCACCGGCCCCTACGGGCGCTGCGTGTACGCCTGCGACAACGACGTCGTGGACCACCAGGTCGTCACCATGGAGTTCGCCTCCGGCGCCTCCTGCTCGTTCACCATGAGCGCCTTCACTCCGACGGAACAGCACCGCACCCGGCTGATGGGCACGCACGGCTTCGTGGAGGGGGACGGCACCACGCTGCGGGTGGTCGACTTCCGCGACGGCGCCGAGGAGTTCATCGACACCGGCGCGGGGACCGACGGGCAGCCGGGTCCGTCCGCCGAGGACGGTCACGGCGGCGGTGACGAGGCGCTGACCGAGGCGTTCCTGACCGCGGTCGCGACCGGGGACGCCTCGTTGCTGCTGTCGGACGCCGAGGAGAGCCTGGCCACCCACCGCGTGGTGTGGGCGGCCGAGCACGCCAGGACGACGGGCACGGTCGTGGACCTCGCCGACCGGGCGGCGGCGGCCGTGTGAAGGCGGCCCGTCAGGCCGGCTCGGCCCGACGGGCCGGCTCCCCCGGCACCTTCCAGGTGCGCGACCGGTCGTGCGGGACCCTCGTGCGCTGCCGCCTCCCGCGGTGCGGCCGGACCGAGGAGCGGGGCCCCGGGAGCGGGGCCGCCCTCACCGCCACGACCGGGTGACGAGCATGACGACCAGGACGAGGACGAGCAGGGCCACGTAGGCGGCGGAGTGGACCCGGTCGGGGACCCGTCCGCCCCACCGCCTGACCACGGCGATCGTCGGCAGGGAACCGCAGAGCAGCGCGGCGCCCGCCGCGAGATCGACGTAGCCGACGCTGCCGCTGTGCGCGGGGGCGGCGGGCGCCAGTGCGTAGACGAGGCTGCCCGCGAGGGCCACGGGGACGCTGAGGGGGTTGGCCAGCGCGGTCGCGGTGGCCATCGGCAGTCCGCGGCGGCGCAGCAGCGGCACCGTCATGACGCTGCCGCCGACCCCGAGACCGGCGGCGACCGTACCGATGCCGACGCCGCCGAGCGTCGTCGTGAACCGGCCGAGGGGGCGCGGCTCGCCGTCACCGTCGACCGCGAGGAACCCCTTGCGCAGCAGGCTGTCCGCGATGGTGACCAGCAGGTAGGCGGCGAACAGCACGTTCAGCAGGGTGCCGCTGAGCCGGGTGGTGACGAGCGAGCCGAGGGCGGCGCCCAGCAGGACGAAGCCGGCCAGCGGCCACATGTACTCCCGGCGCAGCCGGCCCGCCCGGTGCTGGGCCACGGTGGCGGAGACGGCGTTGACGACCATGACGGCCGTCGAGGTCGCGACGGCCACGTGCATGGCGTCGGTGCCGTCGCCGGAGGAGGTGGCGCTCAGGAAGCCGTAGACGACGGGGACGGTGACGAACCCGCCGCCGAAGCCGAAGAGCACCGTCGTGACGCCGGTCAGGCAGCCGAACAGGAGGAGGGTGAGGAACGAGGACATGGTGAGCACGGTGACGACGCTAAGGACCGGCGCGGGTGGCGGGCCATCGACTGTTCGCCAACTTCTTACGCGTTGACGACAGCCGGGGGTAGGGTCGGCCCGTGCGCAACGTCTTTGTCGACGAGGTGGACGGTCTGGACCGGGCGGTGCTCGCCATCGGCACGGACTATCCGCACCGGCACCTCCTGCCCTTCCACGAGCACCGGCGTGCGCAGGTGCTGTACGCGGCCACCGGTGTGATGGACGTCGAGACGGCCGACGGCGCCTGGACGGTGCCCACGGCCCGCGCGGTCCTCGTCCCGCCGCGGGTGCGGCACCAGGTCACCATGACGGGTGTCAGCACGCGCAGTCTGTACATCGAACCCGGCGCGGCCCCCTGGTTCCCGGACCGCTGCCGCGTGGTGGAGGTCTCCGCGCTGCTGCGGGCGCTGATCCTGGCGGCCGTCGACATGGAGCCGCACTACGCCGAGCACGGCCGGGACGCCACGGTCGTCGAGCTGATCCTGCACGAGCTGCGCACCCTCGCCCCGCTCCCCCTCGACGTACCGCTGCCCGCCGATCCGGACCTGCGGCGGTTGTGCGAGGCGTTCCTGCGGGCTCCCGACATCCATGATCCGCCCGCCCGCTGGGCGTCCGCCCTGAAGGTCAGCGAACGCACCCTCGGCCGTCTCTTCCGACGCGGCACGGGGCTCAGTTTCGCCCAGTGGCGGCAGCGGGCGTGCGTGCTGCGGTCGGTGCACGCGCTGGCCGCGGGCACGCCGGTGACCCGGGTCGCGGTGTCGCTCGGGTACGAGAACCCGGCCGCGTTCACGACCGCGTTCCGGAGCCTGCTGGGCCGCGCCCCGTCGGCGTACCGCCCTCAAGCGCCGCCGGGTCGGTGAGGACCCGGCAGTGGTCGCCCCCGGGCCGGCGGTCAGCGCAGGCCCAGGCAGGGCAGCCAGGCGCGGGGGGCCGGCGCGGTGGCCGTGAGGAGCGCGCTCAGGACTCCGGGCAGGCCGTTGAGCAGATCCGTGGACCAGTGGGCGGGCGGCTGCTCGGGCAGTCTGGTCGTGAGGTGGTGGACGAGACGGTCCGCGAGCGCGGCGGCCGCGGGCAGCCGGGCGTGGCGGCGCAGGGCGTCGGCGACGCACAGGACGCCCGCGGCGCCGTGGCACAGTCCGAGGCGGTCGGCGGCGGTGTCACCGAAGAGGTGGAAGGTCTCGTCGTAGTGCTCGGCGAGCGTGCCGAACGCCGCGGCGGCCCAGTCGGCGGTCGCCGCGTCGCCCAGGGCGTCACCGGCGTCCCACAGGGCCCAGGCGACCCCGGGCGCGCCGTAGCACCATGCCTGCCGGGGCTGGGCCGTCACCGGCGGCGGCCGGTCGAGTCCGGCTCCGGGCCAGGTGCGGACGGCACGGTCGTCGTCGTACGCCTGGCGGACGAGCCAGCCGGTGGCGTGGGTGAGTGCCGTGGTGAGCGCCGGGTCGGGTCCGGCGCGGCGCAGAGCGGCGGTGAGCGCGGTGACGACTCCGGCGACGCCGTGGCCCATGCCGGTGTTGATGCGGCCCTGCACCCAGGACAGGTACGGGTGCCGCGCGTACTGACCGGTGCGCAGCCGGGGCAGTTCCGGCTCGTCGCACAGGAGGGCGAGGTGGGCGGCGAGGGGGCGCAGATCCGCGGGGTCGGGGCGGCCCGTGCACAGGGCGAGCAGGGTGCCGGCGGGGCCGGAGATCAGGTCGTAGTCGGGGAAGGCGACGCCGTGGGTGCGGTACTTCGGCAGGCGCCGGGCCAGGTGGGCGGCGAGCCGGTCGCCGGCCCGGCGAAGCGGCGGGTGGAGGCGTTCGCCCAGGCGCAGTCCGGCGAGGGTGCCGGCGAGGCCTCCGTCGTGCAGGGCCGGGTGGGCCGGGCCCCGCCCCGCGGCCCGGGCCCAGACGGCGACGGCGTCGCGGGCGGTGTCCCTGTCCGCGACCAGGTGCGCCAGGACGGGGATCCCGGGGTCGCAGGGGTGGCGGGCGGGGCGGGGGGCCGCGGTCCATTCCTTCAGGTAGCGGACGGCGAAGGCGTGCACCTCGTCGCGGGCGGTGGCCGGTGCGGCGGTTTCGGACGCCATCGCTCTCCTCGGATCGGCCGGGGCGGAGCCGCCCGCCGGGGCGGGCGGCTCCTGTGGGGGGTGGTCAGGCGCAGATCACGACCGTGGCACAGACGATGATCGTGCACAGGCCGCTGCACCCGGCGGTGCTCGCGGCCGCGGACGGCAGGTCGCTGTCGCTGATCCGCTCGTCGAGGTCGCTGATGAGGGCGTCGAGTTCGGTGAGTTCGGTGTTGGGCATGGGACTTCCCCTTCTGTCTCATCGGGTGATGGCCGCCCCGGCGGACCACCTGGCGGGCGGGCCGGGGACGTCGTGCCGCTCGCCGCGGACCAGCGCGTCGGCGGCGGCCTCGGCGAGCCGGCCGGCGCCGCGGTCGTGCGGCAGGCGGAGCAGTACCTGGGTGGCGACGGCCGCGCCGCCGTGCACCGGGTCGCGCAGCAGCAGGTCCCGCGGGCCCGGCAGCATCTCCTCCACGAGCAGGGTGGCGCCCGCCTGTTGGGCGCACAGCCGCTCGACGACGTGGAGGGCCGTCAGCGACGCGAGGTCCACGGGCACCGGTTTCCCGCCGGGAGCGGTGCGCACGAAGGCGTGCCGGGGCAGGCCCGCGGCGCGGCGCAGCAGCGCGAGGGTGCGGACCTTGGTGAGCGGGTCGTCGCCCGGCTCCCACAGGCGGGAGCGGTCGACCCGCCAGGTGGCCGGGGCGAGGACGAGGTCGTCGCCCGCGGTCAGCCGCGGCAGTACGGGCCGCTCGGGCAGGGCCGCGTCGAGGGCGTCCAGGCGGAGCAGGTAGGAGGCCGCGGGATGGCTCGCGGCGAGCAGGAGCCGGACGAGGGTGTCGTAGGGCGGCGCGGGTGACCGGGTGGCGTGGTAGACGGGGACGATGCGGCGGCCGTCCGCCTCGGCGATGATCCGCCCGCCGCTGCGGCGCAGGCTGATGCGGTCCAGCGGGAGGTAGCGGGCGTGCCGGCCGGCCGGTCCGTAGTACGGCGTGGGGTCCGGGTCTCCGGTCCACCAGCGGGTGGTGACGGGACGGCGTACGGCGTTGGCGGACCGCTCGTTCAGAGGCGGGACGAGCAGGTCGACGAACCTGACTCCGGTACGGCGTTCGACGGCGGCGAGGAAGTCGCGGTAGGCGTCGGTGTTGCCGTAGTCGCCGTACAGCGCGCGCAGGCCGTCGGCGAACCGGGCGTCGAGCACGCCCGCGGCCGAGGCCGTCTCCAGGACGGCCACCGGTCCTCGCCCCGCGGCCGGGCCGAGGGGGCGCAGCAGGCAGTCGATCGGCCAGCACGGCAGGGCGGCCTCGGGCGGTGGAGCGCCCAGGTCGTCCAGCAGGTCGTCGTCCACGTCGACGCGTGCGGCGCCGGACCGGGCCGCGGTGTCCAGGTGGTGCAGGAGGCGGGCGTAGGCGCCGGCGTCGTCGCGGGCGGGTGCCCATCCGGTGTGGTGCCGGGGCGGCTGCGGACGTTCGGCGGGCAGCCGCTCGGCGAGGAACTCGCTGACCGGGCGGGGGTCTTCGGTGAGGCCGGTCGGTTCGGCGCGCTGGGCGGGGAGGTCCGGGGGGCTGTCGGCGGCGCGCAGGGCGGCGATGCGGGCAGCGATCCGCAGGCCGCGCAGCACGCGTGCGGCGGAGTGGCCCGGCACGCGGGTGCGGGCGGCGGGGCGGCGGTAGGAGTCGAGGAACCAGTGGCCGGTGTCCTCGGCGCCGGGCGCCCGGGGCAGGGCGCCGTCGGCGGTGACGGCACCGGCCGGGATCCAGTCGACGCGGTGTTGCCGCGGTTCCCGGCAGATCTGCAGGACGCCCAGCGAGAGCAGGTGCTGGAGGAACCCGCGCAGCACTTCGGTGGAGGCCATGGCCGGGCTGCCGGGCGGGGCGGCCGCGTGCGCCAGCGCCGCTTCGAGTTCGCCGAGGGGCCGCGGCCCGTCGGCGAGGAGGGCGAGGACGCCTTCGAGGGCGCGGGTGCGGCGCAGCACGATCTGCCTCAGCCGTCCCGGCTCGCGCGGGTCGACGACGTAACAGCGGACCTGGCCGGGGGTGTTGCCGGGTCCGGTGGTGGGCGGTTCGGCGAAGTGCAGGGGGGCCGGGGCCAGCAGGAGGCCGGGGTCGGCGGTGCGCAGTTCGGGGGGCGCCGTGCGGGTGCGGACCAGGTGCACGTTCTCCACGGCGACGGCGGCGAGGGCGCCGAGGGAGGTGTTGTGCTCCAGGAGCAGGGGGCCGTCGTCGGCGGGGGCGACCGGGAGCGCGGCGATCTGGCCGGCCCAGCCGCGCGGTGTGGTCTTCGCCGCGGCCCGCCCGACGGCCCGCCACAGGTAGGCGGTGCGTTTGCGCAGTTGCCTGCTCGACCAGGACTGCCCCTCGGCCAGCCGCCGTCCGACGTCGTCGGCGAGTCCCGGTGCGGCGCTGTCGAGGAAGGCCCGCAGGAAGGGGCTGGCGCAGGCGGTCTGCCAGGCCCGGGCGGCCAGGCGTACCTGCTCGGCCGCGATCGCGTGCCGCAGCCCGGCCAGGGTCTCGTCGGCCGCCTCGGTGCGGCGCAGCAGGTGGTGGACGTCGGCGGCGAGGCCGGCGGGCACGGCGGGGGATCGCAGCAGCATGCCGTGGTCCGCCGGGCGTGGCGGCAGGCCGGAGTGCAGCCGCCGCCGCAGGGCCAGCACGGCGCCGCGGTCGGCGGCCCGCAGCGCCGGGTGCGGTACGACCTCCTCGCCCAGCCGGTCGGCCAGCGCGCGGCCGCGGGCGGCGAGTTGCCCGGTGGCGTCGGCGTGCCGCAGGACGCTGTCGAACAGGCGGGGTGCGCCCGCCGCCGTCCAGGCCTCGCAGGGCATCCCCGCGATGCGCAGCAGCGCCGTGTTGCCGAGCGGCTGTCCGGCCGCGTTCGTCGTCCCGGGCGTGTCCGCCGGTGAGTGGCCCATGCTCAGTCCGCCTCCTCGGGGCCGCCGGTGGCGGGGTCCCCCGTCTCGTGGCCGTCGCCGGCCAGGGCCTCCGTGAGCAGGCACTGGCGTGCCGTGGAGAGCCGCCCGCGGTTCCAGTGGAAGATCACGTGGTGTGCGGCGGCCCGGCGCGGGCCGACCGAGGCGCCGCCGGAGGCGAAGTAGTGGGCGCGCCAGCGCTCCGCGGCGCGCCGCACCTGACGGGTGTGCGGGCGAAGGACGTCCCGCCAGTGCTCGGGCAGCGCCGCGAGACGGTCGTCGGGGCTCTGGTCCCAGTACGCGCGGATGCCGTCGGCGGCGCGCTGCCGGGCCGCGTCGCCGAGTCCGCCGGGCAGCCGGCGGCCGGTCCCGTCGCGTACGGCCTGCCAGACCCCGCGGTGTTCCCAGCCCACGATGCCCAGGCCGTCGAACACACTGCCCAGCAGCGTCAGGGAGACCCGCCAGTCGGCGGGGACCGGTTCACCGGCGACGGCGGTGTGGGCGTCCAACCAGGCCAGCGAGTCCGCGGTGAACAACCTGTGCACGTGGGGCATGGAGCGGGGGCCGCCGAAGAGGTAGGTCTCCGGCTCGTAGACGTCGCAGACCGGCTCCGCCCAGGACCCGTCCGCCGCGGGGGCGAGACGGCGGACCAGGGTGGCGCGCAATTCCTCCGCCCGGGCCGGTTGCGCCGCGTGGAACCGGACGCGCAGTCCCGGCGGTTTGTGCATGAAGAAGAAGTCGCGGGCCGTCCCGGTGCCGAGCAGGTCCCGTGCGGTCACGGCCAGGCGCCGGTACAGGCAGGGCCAGCCGGCCGGCTCGGCCCGGACGTTGAGCTGGACCCATCCGGCGTCGGGTGCGTGCTCGCGCAGTGCGTGCAGCCCTGCCGCCAGGAACGTGCGGCGCGCCGCCGCGTAACCGGTGTCCTCGGCGTCCAGGGGTACCGTGCCCATCGGGGCGGTGCGTGCGTCGTCCAGGCAGTCGGCCAGTAGTCGCTCGACCTGCACCATGCGGCCTCACCTCGCAAGCGGTGGAAATCCACCCTGGTGATGTCCGGGCCGCGGCGACGACAAAGCCTGAAAAGGCTTCTTCATATCATCAACAGAAGTGCGCGAGCGTACATCGGGCCCCACGCATGACAGACGGATGCGCCGCAGGCCCACCGGCGCCGCCCGGTGCACCCGGCGGCGCCCGTTTCAGCCGGTCACACCCGGTTCCTCCGGCACCGACCGGTGCACCCGGCGGCGCCGTACGAGGCGGTGCGGTGCCGTGCCGCACGAGGCGGCGGTTCGGTGCGGGACGGCGTTCGGT
>NZ_JBFACU010000001.1:35705-495744 GCF_040641015.1 Streptomyces sp. NPDC021356
ACGAGGCGGCGGTTCGGTGCGGGACGGCGGTTCGGTACGAGACGGCGGTTCGGTACGAGGCGGCGGTTCGGTGCGGGACGGCGGTTCGGTACGAGACGGCGGTTCGGTACGAGGCGGCGGTTCGGTGCGGGACGGCGGTTCGGTACGAGGCGGCGGTTCGGTGCGGGACGGCGGTTCGGTGCGGGGCGGCCTGGCGGGCCGGTCCGCCGCGGCCGGCGCGGATCGTCACCCCGCTCCCGGAATACGCTCCTTCACCAGCGTGTACAGCGCCACGGACACCGCCATCACACCGGCCGCCGTGAACACGCCCGGCGCCCAGCTCCCGGTGGCGTCGCGCAGGACTCCGCTGACCACCGGACTGGCCACCGCTCCGGCCTCCGCGACGAGGTTGAACAGCCCGAACAGCGCACCGCGGTTCTCCGCGCCGGACAGGTCGCCCAGGAGGCTGTGGACGATGGGCTGGAGCGCGTTGAAGAACAGGCCGGAGAAGAACAGGATCAGACCGAGCAGCAGGAGGGAGGGCCTGCCGTCCAGCAGGCTGAGCCCGAAGGCGGTCGCGAGGACCGTGTGCACGACCGCGCAGGTGACGGCGAGCGGCTTGCGGCCCTTGCCCGCGCGTACGCGGCGGTCGGCGATCCAGCCGCCCACGGGGAAGCCGATGATGCCGGCGCCGGCGTTGAAAGCGGCCGTCAGGGCCGCCGCGCCCAGGCTGCTGTGGGCGCTCTCCTTGACGATCTGGACCGACCAGAAGGAGAAGAACCACAGGTTCCACATGACCGCCACGAACGCGACGCAGACCAGCCACACATTGCGGTTGAGCAGCGCCGCGGACCGTCCTTCGCGCACGATGCCGCGTACGACGACCGCGAGCATTCCCGCGAACAGGACCCCGGAGCCCACCGCGGTCAGCCAGTCGGGCCAGCCGAAGGCGTCGGCGCACAGGAAGAGCACCACGATGACCGCGGCCGTCGGCAGGGAGTAGCCGATCAGCCGCACCGTGGGCGGCCCGAGCCGCAGCGGGCGGTCCCCGCGGCCCCGGAAGAACACCCAGGTGGCGGCGGCGATCAGCAGCGAGACGACGCCGAAGACGTACAGCGGCATGCTCCAGGCCCGGCCGCCCAGGCCGAGCGAGCCGCCCCAGTCGATCAGGTGCGGGGTGGCGAGGACGCCGACGGTCAGTCCGATCGACAGCCCGGACAGGACGATGCCGAGCCCCGCCGTACGCCGGGCCGGCGGGGTGTGGGCGATCACCAGGACCCGGTCGTTGGAGTAGAAGACCCCCTCCCCCAGGCCGGTGAGGACCCGCGCCACGACGAAGGCGACGAGACCGCCCGCGAGCCCGGACACCAAGGTCATCAGCCCGGCCCACAGCAGGGACACCACCAGCATCTCGCGGTGGCCGTAGCGGTCGCCGAGACGGCCGCCCGCGTACTGGGTCAGCATGTAGCCGGTGAAGAACATGGAGCCGATCAGTCCGCCCAGCGTGGCGGGATGCGCCGCGTCCCCGATGAAGCCGGCCCTGCTGTCGATCATCCAGGAGACGACCGGTCCGGTGACCGTGCGGTCGGCGTAGCTGATCAGCCATCCGGCGAGCAGGAAGGCCCACAGGTGGGTGTGGCGCCCGGAGAAGACCGGAGGGGTGCCGCCCGAAAAGGACGCGGACCCGGACCCGGACCCGAGCCCGGGCCCGGGCTCGGCGACCCCGGGGGCTGCGGCTGCTTCCTTCATACGTCCCCCTCGACGTGAAGGCTCCCGGCGGGACCGGGCGCTGTGCGGATGACCTGGGCAAAGCCCCGTAGAAAGCGCTTGCCAACATGGCAGCGACATCCGGCCAAGTCAACCGTTGACTTTCCGCCGCACAGGCCCTACAGCGTGAGCGGCCGGCGAACCCCAGGGGACGGGCGGAAGCCCGTGGGACTCACGAAGTCCTCGTCGCCGTACGGTTCGCGGCGCGCTCCCCCGCCAGTACGCTCCTGTCGGCGGCGCCGCCCGGGTCGCCGCCCGCCCGCGCGCCGGTCCCGGCACACCCGGAGTCCGGCCCACCGCACCGCCCCCGCGAAGGCCGCATCACACTCTCATCCGGAGGACCGTGTGACACGCACCCACCGCTCGCTCGCCCGCCGCGTCCTGACCGCCGCCGCGCTCACCGCCACGCTCACGCTGGGTTCCGCCTGGCCCGGGGCCGCCGCACCTCGGCAGGCGGCGCCGCCCGTGCCGCTGCGGGTGGCCACGTACAACATCCACGCCGGGGCGGGCGAGGACGGCGTCTTCGACCTCGGCCGCACCGCGCGGGCGATCCGGGACCTGCACGCGGATGTGATCGGCCTTCAGGAGGTCGACGTGCACTGGGGCGCCCGGAGCGGATACGCCGACGAGGCGCGTGACCTCGCCCGGCGGCTGCACATGCGGGTGTTCTTCGCGCCGATCTACGATCTGCCCGCCGAGCCGCCGCAGACGCGGCGGCGGCAGTTCGGTGTCGCGGTGCTGAGCCGCTACCCGGTGGTGAGCGCGGAGAACCACGAGATCACCCGGCTGTCCACCCAGTCGACCGACCCGGTGCCGCAACCCGCGCCGGGCTTCGCCGAGGTCGCGGTACGGGCCCGGGGCACCGTGGTGCACGTGTACACGACCCATCTGGACTACCGCGCCGATCCGTCGGTTCGCCGCGCCCAGGTCGACGACATGCTGGCCGTGCTGGACGCGGAGCGCGGACCGAAGGTCCTCGTCGGCGACTTCAACGCCGAACCCGGCGCGCCCGAGCTGGCGAGGCTGTGGGGGCCGCTGGCCGACGCCGCGCCCGACGGCGGCGGGACCTATCCGGCGGCCGCACCGGTGCGCCGCATCGACGTCGTGGCGCTCTCCCGCGGGATCGCGGTCACCGGGGTCCGGGAGGCCGTCACGACGGCCTCGGACCACCGGCCCGTCGTCGCCGATCTCACCGTGCGGCGACCGCGCTCCTGACCGGCCGCGCCCCGCCCCCGCCCCCGCCCCCGCGTCTCAGGAAGGGGAGCTGGAGTCGAGGTGGGCGAAGACGACCACGTTGGACTCGTAGTCCTGGCTGGTGCGGTTGAAGTTGCCGCCGCAGGTGATCAGGCGCAACTCCGGCGTCGGGGTGTCCGCGTAGACCTCGTCGTCGGGGAAGTTCGCCTTGCTGAAGGTGTCCACGGCGTCGACCTCGAAGTGTGCGACGATGCCGTCCTCGCGGGTGATGTCCACGCTGTCGCCGGTGCTGAGCGACTCCAGCCCGGCGAAGACGGCGGGCCCCGTCGTGGTGTCGACGTGGCCGGCCACGATCGACGCTCCGCGCTCGCCGGGCGAGGCTCCGTCCTGGAACCACCCGACGAGGTTGGTGTCGTCGGCCGGCGGCGGGCTCAGGTGTCCGGTCGGGTCCAGGGACAGCTTGGTGAACGGCGCGTCCACGGAGATCTCCGGGATGGAGATCCGTTCGGGGGCCGATCGGGGCAGCGCTCCGTCGTCGGCCTCGGTGGACGTGGACGGCGCGGGCTGCGCGCTACGGGTCGCCCGGGGGGCCGCCGCCGTGGGGCGGCCCGCCTGCCGGGGGCTGGTCACCGGGGCGGTGCCCAGGGATTGGTGGATGAGCACCAGTCCGAGGCCGACCGCAGCCGCGGGCCACAGCAGGCGCAGCCGGCCGCGGCGAGGCGCGTTCCCGGTCCCGGACCGTTCCGTCTGCGGCGGACGCTGGAAAGCCATGGACGGTGCCTTTCGTCAAGAGGTGGTGCGGACCCCGCTCGGCGGGGTGGGGCGCCGCCGCCGCGGCCCGCGCGTTCCTCCCGGGGAGGGACGCTAGGCCGCGGCAGCGCACCGACGGTGGACTGGGGCCGGTTCAGGCCACGGACGTGCCCGACACCTTGCGGCGTCGCAGCATGTAGGCACCCGCTCCGACGCCGCCGAGCACGAGAGCGGCTCCCAGCCCCATGGTGTCCTTGGACTGGGCCAGACCGCCGCCACCGGCGTGGACACCACCGTGCGGCTTGTCCCCACCACGGTCACCACCACGGTCACCACCGCGGTCACCGCCACGGTCCTCGCCGCCACGGTCACCACCACGGTCTTCGCCACCGCGGTCGCCGCCGCGGTCCTCGCCACCACGGTCGCCCTTCGACGAGCGGTCACCGTTGTCACCGCGGTCGCCGGAGTCGCCGCTGTCGCCCACGCTCGCCAGGGCCAGCGCACCGCCACCGGCGTGGACACCACCGTGCGGCTTGTCCCCACCACGGTCACCACCACGGTCACCACCGCGGTCGCCACCGCGGTCACCGCCGCGGTCCTCGCCACCGCGGTCGCCGCCGCGGTCCTCGCCACCGCGGTCGCCCTTCGACGAGCGGTCACCGTTGTCACCGCGGTCGCCGGAGTCGCCGCTGTCGCCCATGCTCGCCAGGGCCAGCGCACCGCCACCGGCGTGGACACCACCGTGCGGCTTGTCCCCACCACGGTCACCACCACGGTCACCACCGCGGTCACCGCCACGGTCGCCGCCGCGGTCCTCGCCACCACGGTCACCACCACGGTCCTCGCCACCACGGTCGCCCTTCGACGAGCGGTCACCGTCGCTGCCCTGGTCGTCGGAGTCGTCTCCGGTGAGCGTGCCCTGGACGACGGTGGCCTGCGCGGGGGCGAGCGCGTGCATGCTCACGGCACCGGCGCCGGGAGCGGAGAAGGCAGCGGCGGAGGCGATCGCCGCTGTTACGAACAGAGTGCGGGAAATACGCATGGTGATCCTTCCGTCACGACTGCGAGAGCCGGCACGATGCCCGCTCTTCGGGATCGCAGGTGCGACGTGATCACTGTCAGCGGGATAGGCGGTACGCACCATCGGAGCGCTGCATTCGGACTAGTGACGCCCCTTCGGCACACCCGTGCGAGGGAACCCACGGCGCGCCGAGGTGAGACCGGATCACCTGACGGTCTCCCACCACGGCGGCCGGCGGGTCACGGTTTGCGGGCGAGACCCCCGTGCTCGCCGATCGGCTGCGGGGCGGGATCGGAGGGTTCGGGCCGCCAGAAAGTGACCGGGACGATCCCGGGATCCACGAGTTCCAGGCCGTCGAAGTACGCCGTGATCTGCTCGACGGTGCGCAGGATGTACGGAACGGCACCGCTCTCGTTGTAGGAGTCCTGGGCCTGTTCGAAGACCGGGTCGATGCCCCGCGAACCGTCGTTGACGGACAGGTAGCTGCCGGAGGGGAGGGCGTCCATCAGCCGGGTGACGAGGGAGCGCGCCTGCTCGTGGTCGGGGACGTGTCCCAGGATGTTGCTGAGGATCAGGGCGGTGGGACGGGTGAGGTCGAGGGTCTGGGCCGCGGCCGTCAGGATGCGGTCCGTGTCCAGCACGTCGGCGTCGATGTAGGCGGTCGCCCCCTCCGCCGTGGAGTACAGGAGGGCACGGGCGTGCGCCAGGATCATCGGGTCGTTGTCGACGTAGACGATCCGTGCCTCGGGGGCGATCCGCTGGGCGACCTGGTGGGTGTTGTCGGCCGTGGGCAGGCCGGTGCCCACGTCGAGGAACTGCCGGATGCCCGCCTCGGCGACCAGGTGGGTGATGTTGCGGCGCAGGAACGCGCGGCTGCTGCGGGCGATGGTGACGATGCCGGGGAAGACGGCGGTGTAGGCGTCGCCGGCCTCCTCGTCGACGGGGTAGTTGTCCTTGCCACCCAGCCAGTAGTTCCAGATCCGGGCCGAGTGCGGCACCGAGGTGTCGATCCTCGGATGCGCCGCGGGCCCGGGGGTGTTCGCGGGGTGGGTCATGGATACCGTCCGTCCCTGTCCGGTCGAGCATGGAGTGTCCGCTGCACAAGATACGTGCCAACCTCCGCGCTGCGCACACCAGTTCACCGGCGCGTCGGCGCCGCTCCGCCGGTCGCTCCGCCGGTCGCTCCGCCGGTCGCTCCGCCGGTCGCTCCGGCGCTCCCGCCGCCGGTCGCTCCTTCCGTTGCCCGGCGGCCCGCGGGGAGAGGAGGGCGGCCGCTGGGCGAGTGTGCCGCGTACCCTTCTCGGGTGTCAGCCTCCCGTCTGCGCCGCGTCGCCGTCCTGGTGCTCGACGGCGCGAAACCGCTCGACGTCGGGATCCCCGCCCAGGTGTTCACGACGCGCGCGAGCATGCCGTACGAGGTACGTGTGTGCGGCGCGGCCCCCGGCCTGGTGACCGGTGGTGACGGGCTGTCGTACCACGTCGCCCACGGGCTGGAGGCGCTCGCGTGGGCCGACGTCGTCTTCCTCCCCGGCCACCGGTTCCCGGACCGCGACGCCCCGCCCCCGGCGGTCGTCGACGCGCTCGTCGCCGCCCATCGCCGGGGCACCCGGCTGGCCGCCATCTCCACGGGTGCCTTCACGCTCGCCGCCACGGGCCTGCTCGACGGCAGGCGGGCCACCACGCACTGGCACTACACGCGGGCGCTCGCGGCGAAGCACCCGCTCGTCCGGGTCGACGAGAACGTCCTGTTCGTCGACGAGGGCTGCGTCCTGACGTCGGCCGGGGCCGCCTCCGGCATCGACCTGTGCCTGCACATGCTGCGCGGCGACCTCGGGGTGGCCGCGTCGAACCACGCGGCCCGGAGGCTGGTCGCGGCGCCGTACCGCAGCGGCGGCCAGGCGCAGTACGTGCCGCGCAGCGTGCCCGAGCCGCTCGGCGAGCGGTTCGCCGCCACCCGCGAGTGGGCGCTGCACCGGCTGGGCGAACCACTCACCCTGGACGCGCTCGCCCGGCACGCGGCGGTGTCGCCCCGCACCTTCTCCCGCCGCTTCGCCGAGGACACGGGGTACACGCCGATGCAGTGGGTCATGCGCGCCCGTGTCGACCTGGCCCGGGAGCTGCTGGAGCGGTCGGGGCTGAGTGTCGAGCAGATCGCCGCCGACGTGGGTCTCGGCACCGGCGCGAACCTGCGGCTGCACTTCCAGCGGGTCCTCGGCACCACACCGAGCGAGTACCGGCGCACCTTCGCCCGGGGCGAGTGAACGGAAGGGGCGGGCACACCTCCGCCCGGGCGACGACCGTCCGTCGGCTGACCGGCTGACCGGCTGACCCGACCGACCGACCGGCTGACGGACTGACCGGCTCACCGGCTCACCGGCTCACCGGCTCACCGGCTCACTGGCTCACTGGCTCACTGGCTCACTGGCTCACTGGCACGATCCTTGCGAACCGTGGCGCTCGCGCCGCTGTCCCGGCCGGGCGCCACCGGCGAACCTGGTGGCGAACGGAAGGAACGCCACTCATGACTCGCATCGCCGTCAACGGATTCGGCCGCATCGGACGCAACGTGCTGCGCGCGCTGCTCGAACGCGACAGCGCCCTGGAGGTCGTCGCCGTCAACGACCTCACCGAACCCGCCACGCTCGCCCGCCTGCTCGCCTACGACACGACGGCCGGCCGGCTCGGCCGCCCGGTGTCGGTGGACGGGGACACCCTCGTCGTCGACGGCCGCCGCATCAAGGTGCTCGCCGAGCGGGAACCGTCGCGGCTGCCGTGGGCGGAGCTGGGCGTCGACGTCGCACTGGAGGCGACCGGCCGGTTCACCTCGGCCGGGGCGGCCCGCGCCCACCTCGACGCCGGAGCGCGCAGGGTGCTCGTCAGCGCGCCGTCGGACGGCGCCGACGTCACGCTCGCCTTCGGCGTGAACACCGGCGCGTACGACCCGCAGGCGCACACGATCGTCTCGAACGCCTCCTGCACGACCAACGCGCTGGCGCCGCTGGCGTCCGTGCTCGACGAACTCGCCGGTGTCGAGCACGGTTTCATGACGACGGTGCACGCCTACACGCAGGAGCAGAACCTCCAGGACGGCCCGCACCGTGACCCCCGCCGGGCCCGCGCCGCCGCCGTCAACATCGTGCCGACCACGACGGGCGCGGCGAAGGCGATCGGGCTGGTGCTGCCGAACCTCGACGGGAAGCTGTCGGGCGACTCGATCCGCGTGCCGGTCCCGGTGGGCTCGATCGTCGAGCTGAACACGACCGTCACCCGCGACGTGAGCCGTGACGAGGTGCTGGCGGCGTACCGTGCCGCCGCCCGGGGGCCGCTCGCCGGGATCCTGGAGTACTCGCAGGACCCGCTCGTGTCGTCCGACATCACGGGCAACCCGGCCTCGGCGGTGTTCGACTCGGCCCTCACCCGCGTCGACGGACGGCACGTCAAGGTCGTCGCCTGGTACGACAACGAGTGGGGCTTCTCCAACCGGGTGATCGACACGCTGGAACTGCTCGGCGGCCACTGAGCGCGGGCAGGCGCACCGGCAACGGCCCGGCCCCGCAGCGCGCGGGACCGGGCCGTGAGCCACGCCCGCCCTCCGTCGGGGGCGGGGCGCGGGTGCCGGGCTCAGAGGTTGATCATGTGCCCCGCGATGCCTTCGACGGCCTCCTTCATCGCCTCCGACAGCGTCGGGTGGGCGAAGACGTTGCGGGCGACCTCGTCGGCGGTCAGGTCCCACATCTGGGCGAGCGTCAGCGCGGGCAGCAGTTCGGTCACTTCGGGGCCGATCATGTGGGCGCCCACGATCTCGTTGTGCCGGGCGTCCGCCACGATCTTGACGAAGCCGACACCCTCGCCCATGCCGCGGGCCTTGCCGTTGGCGGAGAAGGGGAACTGCGCGACCTTGACGTCGTAGCCCAGCTCCCTGGCCTGCGCCTCCGAGTAGCCGAACGACGCGATCTGGGGCTGGCAGAAGGTCGCCCGCGGGATCATCGCGAAGTCGATCTCCTGCGTCTCGGCCCCGGCGATCGTCTCGGCGGCCACCACGCCCATGGCCTCGGCGGTGTGCGCGAGCATGAGCTTGCCGGTCACGTCGCCGATGGCGTAGACGCCCTGCACGTTGGTGCGTCCGCGGGCGTCGACCGCGATCGCGCCGCGCTCGGTGAGCTGGACGCCGGTCGCCTCGAGCCCGTAGCCCTCGACCCTGGGCGCGAAGCCGAACGCGGCGAGCATCCGGTCGGCCTCCAGCACGCGTGCTTCGCCGCCGGCGGCGGGGCTGACGGTGACGCGGACGCCCGAGCCGGTGTCCTCGACGGAGTCGACCTTCGTGGAGAGCAGGACGTCGACGCCCAGCTTGCGGTAGTGCTTCAGCAGTTCCTTGGAGACGTCGGCGTCCTCGGTGGGCACCATGCGGTCGAGGAACTCCACGATGGTCACCTCGACGCCGAAGTTCCGCAGCACGTAGGCGAACTCGACGCCGATCGCGCCGGAGCCGCCGATGATGACGGAGCGCGGCAGATCCTCGTCCAGGATCTGCTCCTCGTAGGTGACGACGTTGGCGCTGCGGCTCATGCCGGGCAACATCCTGACCTGCGCGCCGGTGGCGATGACGAGGTTGTCGCAGCTGTACGACGCCGTGGCGCCGTCGGCGCCCCTGACGTCCACCGACTTCGGGCCGGTGAGGGTACCCCACCCGTCGATCTCGGTGATCTTGTTCTTCTTCATCAGGTAGTGCACGCCCTTGGCGCTGGCCTCGGCCACGGAGCGGCTGCGCCGGTGGGTGACGCCGAAGTCCATGGTGGCGTCACCGCTGATGCCGAAGGTCTTCTTCTCCTGGGTGAGGATGTGGGCGATCTCGGCGTTCCGGAGCAGGGCCTTGGACGGGATGCAGCCCACGTTCAGGCAGACACCGCCCCAGTACTTCTCTTCGACGACCGCCACTGACTTGCCGAGCTGGGCTGCGCGAATGGCGGCGACGTATCCGCCGGGGCCTGCGCCGAGGACGAGGACATCAAAGTGCGTCATGCCGTCAGCGTAGTACCCCGGTAGGGCCGCCTGATCTTACGCCGGGCGTCCGCCCCGGCCGGTGCCCGGCCGCGGGGCGTCGCCGAGGGCGAGGGCCACCTGAGAGGCCGCCAGGGGCCCGGCTCACAGGGCGTGTTCCGGCAGGAGCGCCGCGCGGACACCGCCGGCTCCGAAGGCGTAGGTCTGCCACGAGGTGAGGAACGCGCCGAAGCCGTCGTCGTCGAGGAGATGCACGGACGTCTTCATCGGACCGGCCGTCAACGCGAAGCAGATGGCCGTGGCCGGGCGGAGGCAGGCGGCGCGGAGCCTGCCGGGCCGTCTGGGCGCCCCCGCGGCGGCCAGGGGGACGACGACGGACAGCTGTGTGGGCGCGACCCGCCTCCGGGAGGACACGGCAATACGGCAGCCGCTCCACCGAATTGGGCAATTGCAATGGCATCGGCCGTTTCTGATACAAGGCAGATCCCGCGCCTCCGATTTGCCTTTTCTTTGCATGGGGACATGGTTTCCCGACCTCACAGGACGGTGATGATCGCAGCAGTGCGCGACACGTCGGAAACGATGACCTCGGAGGCCGCGGGGTGACGTCGGGAAGTCTGGACCGGGTCGCGGGAGGCTCACCACGAGCAGACCGCACGGTTCGCCCCTTCGACCCCGAATCGGTGCTCGCGCCCTTGGTGCGGGAGCGCAACGCTGCTGGCCAGGTGTGGCGGATCGCCCGCGACGACCTGTGGTGCCGGGTGTCGCCCGCCGACGGGGACCTGCCGGACCAGGGCTGGAAACTCCATGTCTCCGCCACTCCGCTGTCCGCCGCGGAAATTCTGGAGAAAGTCGCCGTGGTCCTGCTGCGGCATGGCCTCGATTTCAAGGTGGCGGCTTCCGCGGAGCGCGTGCGGGAATTGGTTTCCCGGCAATACGACCGGGCTTCCGCAGGGAAATTCATCACCGTCTGTCCGCACAGTGCGGAGCGCCTTCCCGCCGTGGCGGCCGAGCTGCACACCGCGACGGCGGGGCTGCCGGGTCCCAGGATCCTGTCGGACCGCCCCTTCCGTCCGGGCAGCCTGGTGCACTACCGGTACGGAGGGTTCCGGCCGGTGCCGGTCCTCGGTGACAACGGTGTCTACCGGCCGACCCTGGTGAACGCCGAGGGCAGGCGCGTCCCCGACGTCCGGGACCCCTGGTACACGCCGCCCGCGGGGGTGACCGACCCCTTCGAGGCGGCCCGCACGGCCGCCGGGCAGACGGGTGCCGCCCCGTCCGCGCAGGCGCGGCGGTCCCCCGGGACCGTCGTCATCGGTGGCCGCTTCGTGGTGCGCGCCGCCCTGCGGCTCAGCACCAAGGGCGGTGTCTTCCGGGCGACGGACCGGCACACGGACGCTCCGGTCGTCGTCAAGCAGGGCAGGGCGCACGTCGACGCCACCGCGCTGGGCACCGACGTACGCGATCTGCTGCGCAACGAAGGAGAGATGCTCGACCGGCTCGCGCCGCTCGGCCTCACCCCCGCGAAGATCGCCTTCCTCACCGAGGACGACCACGTGTTCCTCGTGCAGGAGCAGCTGGACGGCGTCCCGCTCAGACTGTGGAACCTGCGGGCGCGGACGCGGGGCGGGGCGCCGTCGTCGCGGACGGTGCTGGATCTGGCCCGGCAGCTGACGGACGTGCTCGTCCGTGTCCACGCGCAGGGCGTGGTCCTGCGTGACCTGTCCCCTGACAACGTTTTCGTCGCCCCGGACGGCCGACTCCGCCTCTCGACCTCGAACTGGCCGCGTGCGCCGGCGCACCCGCCCCCGGCGGCGGCACCCTCGGCTACGGCGCACCGGAACAGCTGGCTCCCGGCCCCGGCCGCTGCACCCTGCCCGATCCGTCGGCCGACCTGTACTCGCTGGGTGCCGTGCTCTTCCTCCTGGCGACGGGGACGGAGCCGCTGCTGGCCGCCGAACTGCCGGCCGGGCGGCCGGCCCGGCGCCGCCTGGAGGGCCGCCTCGCCGCGCCGGCACCGCACAGCCCGGCCGTGCGCCGCCTCACGCCCCTCGTCCTCGGCCTGCTGCACGACGACCCGCGCCACCGCTGGCCCCTGGAGCGCGCGCGGGCCTTCCTCGCCGGCGACCGCGCGGTCGCCGGTGACCGCGCCGACCGCCCCGGCGGCGCCGCGGGGCCCGGCCGCGCCGCCGGGGCCGTACGCGCCCCGCACGGCCCGGCCGCCGTCCCCGGTGCGGACGCGGAGCGCCTGCTCCGCGACGGCCTGCGCCACCTCCTGGACACCCTGCTCCCCGACGACCCCGAACGGCTGTGGCCCGCCGACGGTTTCGCCGCCACCACCGACCCCTGCAACGTGTACTACGGATCGGCCGGCACGCTCGGGGTACTCACCCGGGCGGCGCGGACGCGGCCCGGGGACGGGCGGCTGCGCGAGGCGGTGCGCACCGTGGCCACCTGGACGCTGGAGCGTGCCGAGCGCGAACCGAGACTGCTGCCCGGCCTGTACTTCGGCCGCTCCGGCACCGCCTGGGCCCTGCTGGACGCCGGGCTGCTGCTCGCGGATCCCGCGCTCGTGGCCGCCGCCCGCCAGATGGCACGGCGGGTCCCGGTCACCGGTCCCGTCCCGGACGTCGTCCACGGGACGGCCGGGGCCGGGCTGGCCCAGGCGTACTTCCTCGCCCGCACCGGCGACGAACGCTTCCGGGACCGCATCGCGCGCTGCGCCGAGGGGATCCTCGCGGCAGCTCAGACGGACGAGCGGGCGCGTCCGCGCTGGACGGTGCCCTCCGAGGACGGACCCGCGGCCCGGCCCGTGGTCCACCACGGTTCGCGCACGGCGCGGCGGGCATCGGCACGTTCCTCGTCGAGGCTGCCCGGGCCACCTCGGACGCCCGGTGTCTGGCCACCGCGGTACGGGTCGGGGAGGCGTTGGCCGAGGCCGCCGTCGAGGACGGGGACGCGCTGCGCTGGACCGCGGGGCCTGACGACACCGTGCCCCTGACCAACTGGTGCAGCGGATCGTCCGGCGTCGGCACGTTCCTGCTGCGGCTGTGGCAGGTCACCGGCGACCCCGCTCACCTGCGGACGGCGCGCGGCGCGGCCGAGGCCGTGCACGCCGACCGCCGGCTGCTGCCGCCCGCCGACTGCCACGGCGTGGCGGGCAACGCGCACCTGCTGCTGGACCTCGCGCACGCCACGGGCGAGAGCAGTCACCACCAGCGCGCGCACGACGCCGTCGAGGCGGTCCTGAGCCGCACGGCGCTGCGCCACGGACTCCTCCTGCCCGCCGACGACACCCTGCGCGAGGTGAGCACCGGTCACCACACCGGGCTCGGCGGAGTCGTCGGCTTCCTGCTGCGGCTGCTGCACGGCGGCCCGCGCCCCTGGCTGCCGGACACCCCTCCGGCCGCCCCGTCGACCGCGGTGCGCGCGCCACAGCGCGGACCGTGTGACGTCCCGCTCCCGACCGGGGAGTCCGGGACCCTCACGAAAGGAGATCGGACATGACCGACGACCTCGACGAGCTGCAGCGCATGACCCCGGAGATCGCCGCGGAGGAGGACACCCCGTGCATCCCCCGGGCCGCGGCCCAGGTGCCCACCTTCACGACGGTCTGCTGAGCGGTCCCCGAGGGCGGCACTGACCTGGCGGCCCGTACCGGCCACAGCCGGACGCTGTGGGTAGCGTCCGGCCACGGCCGGCACGGGCCGCTGTGGCGTCCGCGGGTGGCGAGGGGCGACGGGACGGCCGGCCACGGCGGGGCGGACGGCGCCGGTCGCCGGCCCGCACGCCGGTCGTCGGCCCCGCACGCCGGGCCCCGGGGCTGGAACGGCCGCACACCGTTCGCCGGGCCCGCACGCCGGGCCCCCGGGCCCGGAGCGGCCCCACGCCTCCCCCGAGCCCGCACGCCCGGGGGCGGCCTCACACGCCGGGAGCGGCCCGCACGGTGATTCCGTTGCGCTCCAGCAGTGCCGCCGTGACGCCGTCCCCGGGCACCGCACTTCCGGTGAACGTGCCGTCGTACACCGTGCCCCGTCCGCACGACGGGCTGCGCGGCATCAGGAGCGCCTGCGTGCAGCCGCCGCGCAAGGCGGCCGCGAGCGCGCGCCCGGCCCCGGCCACGAACTGCTCCGTCACGTCCCGCCCGGTGTCCTCCACCACCCTCGCGGTGCCGTCGAGCACATCGTGCCCGTCGCCGCCCACCAGCTCCGCCGGCCGGCGCGGGGTCGTGAGCCCGCCCGCGACCTCGGGACAGAAGGGGACGACGGCACGGCCGGCCACCGCCTCCTGGGACGCCGGCGACGCCTTGTCCCGCCCGTCGAACCGGCAGGGCACCCCGCGCAGACACGCACTGACCAGAATCGCTTCCATGGCCGTCACCCTAGTGACCGCGGTGACACCGGTGCGGGGGAGTGCTCAGACGACGATGACCCGGCGCCCGCGCGCGTGCCCGGCCCGGCTGTCGCGGTGGGCGTCGGCGGCCTCGGCGAGCGTGTAGGTCTTCTCGACCGGGATGTGGAGCCGGCCCCGCGCGATGAGGTCGACGGCCTCGGTGAGCGCGTCCGGCATGCTGCCGGCCACTCCGGAGAACCGGACACCGAGGTCCGGCGCGCCGAGGTCGGCGATGGAGACCACCTTCCGCGGGTCCCCGGTCAGCTCCACGAGTTCGCGGATGACGCCCGAGCCGGCCAGGTCGAGCGCCGCGTCGACGCGGCCGAGCCGCCGCACCCGCTCGACCCAGCCGTCGCCGTAGGTCGTGGCGAGCGCGCCGAGGTCCCGCAGATAGTCCTGGTTGGCGGCGCCGGCCGTGCCGATCACCGTGATGCCGCGGTCGCGGGCGATCTGCAGCACGGCCGACCCCACTCCCCCGGACGCGCCGCTGACCAGCAGCGTCTGCCCGGGCCGCACACCGACCTGGCCGATGATGCGCAGCGCGGTCTCCACCACCGAGGGGTAACCGGCCGCCTCCTCGAACGTCAGGCCCTCGGGTACCGGGGCCCAGGCCCACAGCACGGCGGACTCGGCGTAGGTGCTCGACCCTTCGCCGAACACGCGGTCGCCGACCTCGACGCCTTCCACGCCCTCGCCGACCTCCTCGACCACGCCGGCGGCGTCCTGCCCGACCCCGGAGGGCAACTCGACCGGATGGGCGCCGAGGATCTGGCCTTCCCGGATCCGCCAGTCGACGGGGTTCACGCCCGCCGCCCGTACGGCGATGCGTATCCGGCCGGGGCCCGGGCGGGGCTCCTCGGCGTCGATGAGGTGCAGGACTTCGGGGCCGCCGAACTCGGCGAAGCTCACTTTCTTCATGCGACCGACCGTAGCACTAACCGTTAGGTTTCCAAAACGGTTAGTGTTTTGCAGCTGGTAGCATCAGCCCATGACCGTGCCGACCGGACGCCGTGAGCGCAAGAAGGCCGCGACGCGCCAGAAGATCGCGGACACCGCCCTGCGGCTCTTCCTGGAACGCGGGTACGACGCGGTGGGCATCCGTGACGTGGCCGCCGAGGCCGACGTGGCCGTCACCACGCTGTTCTCCCACTTCGCCTCGAAAGAGGCCCTGGTGTTCGAGCAGGACCCCGGCTTCGAGCAACGCCTCACCCAGGCGGTCACCGGCCGGGCGGCGGACGAACCGCTCGTCCCCGCGCTGCGCCGCGAGGTCCTGGCCCTGGTGCGGCACTGCACGGCGGACGGCGCCGCCCCCATCTGGCGCATGATCGACTCCTCGCCCTCCCTGCGGGAGTACGAGGAGTCGATGAGGCTGCGCCACGCGGACTCGCTGGGCAGGGCCGTCGCCGCCGATCTCGGCCTGCCCGAGGGCGCGACGGCCTGCCGGACGATCGCGCGGTTCGCGATCGACGCCTACGCCCTGGCCCGTGAGGCGGCCGACCCGGAGGCCGCGGTGGACGAGATCTTCCGGATGATCGAGGCGGCCTGGGAGGTCGGCCGCCCTTCCTGACGCGCCGCCGCCCGTGCTCAGCCCACCGGCGGCCCCGCTGCCCTCGCCGTACCGACCGGGGACACACGGTTCCGTGGAATAGTGGAAAGTGGGAGCCGGGCCCCCGGTCCCTGGCGAACGATCGCGGTCGGACCCCCGGCTCCGCGACGGCCGCAGGGTGGTGCCTATGCGCGATGACTCCGCTGCGAGCGGTGTTCCGGACGGGGAGGGCCCGCCCTCCCCGGACGACCGGCGGGGTCTTGAGGAGCTGGGCGTGTGCCTGGCGGGAGCGGTGTCCGCGCTCGGCGCGTACGGCGGCGGTGTGTACCTGCTCGATCCGGCCGGGGACGCCCTCGTGCTCGCCGTGTACACCGGGCTGCCACCGCAGTTCGCCGGTCCTTGGCGCCGGATCCGCCTGGACGCCCCGGTCGGTGTGGCCGAAGCGGCGCGCGAACGCAAGCTGGTGTGGGTGGCCGGCGCGCAGGAACTGGCCCGCCGCTACCCGCGCACGGCGCTGATCCTGCCGTACCGGCTGGCGTTCGCCTGTCTGCCCCTCCTCGCGGACCGGCAGGCGCACGGCGCGCTCTTCGTGAACTGGGCCGGCTCGCGCCCGCAGCGGCTGGACGCCGGCGAGCGCGACCGGCTGGAGGCCGCAGCCACCGCGCTCGGCCGCGTCCTCGCGCACGCCGTGGGCACCGGGCAGCCCATCCGGCCCGCGGCGGAGCCCCTGGTCCTGCCGGGCACCGCGCCCGCCCCGGGACAGCTCATGGAAGGCTCGGCGCTGGCCCGCCTGCCGGAGGGGGTGTGCGTGCTCGGCGTGGACGGCCGCGTCGCCCTCGCCACGCAGGCCGCCGCCGCGCTGCTGGACTCCCCCGCGGACGAGCTGACGGGGCAGGAGCTGTGGCGGGCGCTGCCCTGGCTGGACCACCCGGTCTACGAGGAGCGCTACCGCGCGGCGGCGATGAGCCGGCAGCCGACCGCGTTCACGGTGCTGCGCCCCCCGGACCGCTGGCTTTGCTTCCAGTTGTACCCGGACGCCTCCGGCATCACGGTGCGCATCACCGACTCCGCCCCCGAGCCCCACCCGCCCCGTCAGCCCGGCCGGGCGGGACCGCAGGCACCCGCGCGCCTGGAGGGCGTGTACCACGTGCTGCACCTGGTCGGCGCCCTCGCCAACGCCACGGGGGTACGGGACGTGGTGCGTCTCGTCGCCGACGAGATGCTGCCCGTCTTCGGCGCCGCCCGCGCGGTGCTCCTGGCCCTGGAGGGGGACGGCCGGCTGCGGGTGATCGGCGCGCACGGCTACCCGCCGGACGTGCTGGGGAGCATCGACCGCCCCCCTGCGGGCGCCGAGACCCCCGGCACCCGGGCCCTGGCGACGGGGGCGCCGCTCTTCCTGGAGAGCCGCCGGGAGATGGCCCGTCTCTACCCGCGGCACGCCGCGCTCGGCCACGGCTCCGCCTGGGCGGTCCTGCCGCTGCTCGTCCCCGAGCACGACGTCGGCGCGTGCGTCCTGTCCTACGACCGGCCCCGCCGCTTCGTCCCCGAGGAACGCGCCACGCTCACCGCCCTGGCCGGGCTCATCGCCCAGGCGCTGGCGCGGGCGCGCCGCTACGACAACGCCAGCGGCCTCGCCCGCGACCTCCAGGACGCCCTCCTGCCCCGGCGGCTGCCGCACATCCACGGCCTGGAGGCCGCCGTCCGGTACCTGCCCGCGGCCGAGGGCATGAGCGTGGGCGGTGACTTCTACGACCTGATCCCCCTCGGCCACCACCGGGCCGCCGCCGTCATCGGCGACATCCAGGGACACAACGGGCCTGCCGCCGCCCTCATGGGCCAGATCCGCACCGCGGTCCGCGCCCACGCCTCCAGCGGCGCCGATCCCCGCCGGGTCCTCGGCCTCACCAACCGCCTGCTCACCGCGCTCGACACCGACCTCCTGGCCAGCGCGGTCTACCTCCGTCTCGACCCGCGCCGCCACCGCCTCCTCCTCGCCCGCGCCGGGCACCCCCACCCGCTGCTGCGCCACCCCGACGGCCGGGTCGAGGTGCTGGACCTGCCGGGCGGGCTCCTGCTCGGCATCGACCCGCGGGCCGCCTACCCGCACGTGCGGCTGTGCCTGCCCGAGGGGGCCGTCCTCGCCCTCTACACCGACGGCCTCACCGAACTGCCAGGTACCGATCCCGACCGGGCCCTCGCCCGCCTCGTGGACCGTTTCACCGCCGCCGGACCGCCGGACACCCCGCTCGAGGAGATCGCCGGCACGCTGACGGTGGGCCACCCCGCCGGGGCCGACGACACCACCCTCCTCCTGCTCCGGGCCACGCACCGGGCCCTCGGCCCGCAGCCCCGGGCGGCGGAGGACCACCGGCGCGCCGCGCGGGAGCGGCCGGACGCCGCGGTCGACGGCTGAGGGTCCGCCGCGCACGCCCGGGGACGTGCGGGTGTGCGCCTCACGGTGACCGGTGGCCACGTCTGCACCGCGGAGCCTGAGCGGGCCGCGGCACTTCTTCCGCGCCGGGACCGCTCCCGGAGCGGAAGCTCTATGTTGACGCCATGTATGCGACACGGCTGTCCGGCCATGTGCGTGCCCCTCGTGCGGCGGTGTACGCGGCGCTCGTCGACCCGGAGGCGATCGCGCGATGGCGGGTGCCCGCCGGCATGAGCGGTCACGTGCACGAGTTCGATGCCCGCGAGGGCGGGCGGTTCCGCGTCTCGCTCACCTACGACACGCCCGCGGGCGACGGGAAGTCGGCGCCGCGCACCGACACCTACCACGGCCGCTTCGCCCGGCTCGTACCGGACGAGCGGGTGGTCGAGGTGCTGGAGTTCGAGACCGAGGACCCCGCGCTGCGCGGCCCGATGACGATGACCACCACGCTCACCGACGCGGACGGCGGCACCGACGTCCTGATCGTGCACGAGGGCATCCCCGACGCCGTGCCCGCCCCCGACAACGAGAGGGGCACCCGCATGGCGCTGGCGAACCTCGCCCGGCTCGTCGAGGGGGCACAGCCTCCCGAGCGGGCCCGGCGGTAGCGCGCGGCGGCACGCGTCACCGGATGCCAGGCACCCCCTGCCCCGCACGGGCGGCCTCGCGCCGGCGGCCTGGCCCGCGCGGCCTGGTGCGCGCTTCTTGTGCGGGCTGCCGTGTGCGGGCCGCCATGCGCGGGTTGCCTGGTCCTGCGGCGACCAGGAGCGCGGGGGCACTGGCCGGGCCGGAGCCCCGGCGGCACGGTGAGGGGGGTGGAAGCCGTGGAGGCGTCCACCGCCCCACCCCCCCCATGTACAGGAGCCGTCATGAGCAAGCTCGCACTGGTCACCGGGGCTACCTCGGGCATCGGCAGGACGTTCGCCCGGCGTCTGGCGGGCGACGGTCACGACGTGATCGCCGTCGGCCGGCGCGCCGACCGCCTGGAGGAACTGGCCGCCGAGTTCCCCGGTGTCCAGGTCCGTCGCGTGGTCGCCGACCTGTCCACCGACGACGGCGTGGACACGGTCGCGGCCCTGTGCGCCGACGAGCCGTTGTCGATGCTCGTCAACAACGCCGGTGTGGCCCACTACATGCCGCTCGCGGACCTGCCCGCCGGCAAGGCGCGCGAACTGGTGCACGTCAAGGTGGTGGCCCCGACGATGCTGACGCGCGCCGCGGTCCCGGGGATGCTCGCCCGTAAGGCGGGCGCGGTCGTGAACGTGGCCGGCATGATCGCGTTCAGCGGTCCCGCCCCGGCGGCACAGATGCCGCGCCGTGCGGTCTACGCCGGGGCCCTCGCCCACCTGGTCACGATGTCCCAGGTGCTGCACGCCGAGCTGAGCGGCACGGGGGTGCGGGTCCAGGTCCTGTGCCCCGGCGTGGTGGCGACGGAGTTCCACGAGCGGCAGGGCATGGATCTCGGCGCGGTGCCCCGGATGTCCGCCGAGGACGTGGTCACCGCGGGTCTGCGCGGTCTGGAACTCGGCGAGGTGGTCTGCGCCCCCGGCGTCGAGGACGGTCGGCTGCTGCGTACGGTGTTCGAAGCCGAACTCGCCGCGTTCGGCGCGCAGAGCCCCCGGCTCGCCGAACGCTACCGGCCCAGCTGAGCCGCGCGTCTCGCGCGGGGCGGACCGGCGGGCGGGGCGGGGGCCGCCCTGACGGCCGGGCCGGCCGGTGACGAGCGCTGTGCGCGAGCGAGGCCGGGGGCCGGGAGAGCGTCGTCTCAGCCGGCCGTCGGCAGGCGGACCTCGAAGCGGCAGCCGCCCGGCACGTTACGGACCGTGGCCCGTCCCCGGTGGGCCTCCACGATGCCGCGGACGATGGCCAGGCCCAGGCCCGCGCCGGCCGGCGGGGTGCGGGCGTCGGTGCCGCGCCAGCCGGTGTCGAAGACGCGGGGCAGGTCCTCCGGCGGGATGCCGCCGCAGCCGTCGGTCACCGACAGGACGACGCTGTCCGCCTCCCGCCGGGCCGCGACGGCCACGGTGCCGTCCGCGGGTGTCCGGCGGATGGCGTTGACGAGCAGGTTGGCCAGGACACGGGACATCTCGCGGCCGTCGACCTCCACCGGCACCGGCTCGACCCCCTCCCCCACCAGCCGTACCCGGTGCTCCCTGGCCAGCGCGCCGGCGCCCGCGATGGCGTCGCCGACGAGGTCGTAGACGGAGATGCGGGTCCGGGTCAGGGCGAGGACGCCGGCCTGGATGCGGGAGAGTTCGAAGAGGTCGCCGACCATGCCGCTCATGCGCTCGACCTCGGCGCGGATGCGGGCGTGGTAGACGCGGGGATCGTCGGCCACGCCGTCCTCCAGGGCCTCGGCCATCGCCTGCAGACCGGCCAGCGGGGTGCGCAGGTCGTGGGAGATCCAGGCGACCAGTTCCCGGCGGGAGGCCTCCAGCGCGCGCTCCCGCTCCCGGGAGGCGGCCAGGCGGGCGCTCGTGGCGGACAACTCGCGGCTGAGTTCGGCCAGTTCGGCCACGGGCGGCTCGGCGGGCGGGGTGAAGCCGCCGCCGTCGCCGAGGGCGCGGGCGGCCTCGGCCAGGGCGCGGCTGCCCTTGACGACGCCCCGGCCGAGGACGAGCGCCACCGCCAGCGAGACGACCGCCGCCATGGCACACACCACGGTGACGACCCACAGGTCGTGGTCGGACAGGAGCATCGCCGAGGACACCAGCAGGGTCCCCGCGAACATCGCCGTCACGGTGACGGCCGCGACCACGGCCAGCGACAGCGCGACCGAGCGGTGGCGCAGCATTCTCAGGACCACCGCGCCCGCCAGTCCGGCCGCCGCCGCGCCGATGGCCGCGTACAGGGCGATCAGCAGCATGTCACCGGCCATCAGGTGCTCCTTCCCCGTCCGCGGCGGGCGCCGCCGGGGGGTCGAAGCGGTAGCCCACGCCCCACACCGTGCTGATCAGCCGGGGGCGGGCCGGGTCGTCCTCGATCTTCTCGCGCAGCCGCCGCACGTGGACGGTGACGGTCGACAGGTCTCCGAACTCCCAGCCCCACACCTGACGCATGAGTTCTTCCCGGCCCGCCGCGCGGCCGGGATGGCGCAGGAAGTACTCCAGGAGGTCGAACTCCCTCGCGGTGAGGGAGAGTTCGCGTCCGTCGCGGGTGGCGCGCCGCGCGGTGCGGTCCAGTGCGAGCGGGCCGGCGCCCAGCCCGTCCCCGGCCGGTCCGGGGCCCGCCGCCGCTGTCCCGGCGCGGCGCAGGACGGATGCCACGCGCAGGACCAGCTCGCGCGGGCTGAAGGGTTTGGTGACGTAGTCGTCGGCGCCGACCTCCAGGCCGAGGATCCGGTCCTCCTCGTCGCCCCGCGCGGTCAGCATGATCACGGGGAGCGGGCCGTGCCGGCGCAGGCGGCGGCAGACCTCCAGCCCGTCCATGCCGGGCAGCATGAGGTCGAGGACCACGAGGTCGGGCGGGTGGGTGGCGGCCCGTGCCACGGCGGCGGGGCCGTCGGCGGCCACGTCGACCGCGAAGCCGGCCCGGTCGAGGTACCCGGCGACGACCTCGGACACGGTCGGGTCGTCGTCCACGACGAGTACGCGTCTCACACCAGCGAGTCTCGCACCGGCGGCGCGGTCGGGGAGCGGGCGGGACACGGGCGGGGCGGGACGTCAGCGATCCGTAAGATCACGCCCCGGAGGCCCTCGGGTTGCTCCGCCGCGGGTCGGATCCGCGCGGCCCCATCCTCGACCACATCCTCGGCCTCGGCCTCGGCCCGGGAGGAGTCGCTGTTGTGGTGCACGGCCACCCGGGCGCCCTCGGCCCCCAGGGGCGCGCCGATGAGCCCGCCGAGGTTGCGGGACGCGCCGCCCACGAAGGCGACCTCGCCGTCGAGCGTCGTGTCCGGGGTGTCGACCGTGAGACTGCCTCCTCTCGTGCACGTCGCACAGAGCACGGCGCACCGTCCCTCCGGGTACCGCACCGTGGGCCACCGGGAACGCGGACGCCGCCCGCGCCCCGGGGAGCGCCCGGTCCCGCGTCCCGCGTGGTCGGAGTGGGCCGGGGGTGCGACGCTGGGGGGGACAGCTGTCCGAGGGGGCCAGAAGTCGACCGGGGAGCGCCGATGGGACGGGACGTCCCGGCGACGGTCTTCACCCGCGAGGACCGCCGCCGGTACCGCGGCAAGATGCAGGACTGTCTCGACGCGTTCGCGCAGATGCTGCGCGAGTCACGGTTCGAGTCCGGGCGTCCCCAGGTGGGGCTGGAGATCGAGCTGAACCTCGTCGACGACCGGGCGGAGCCGACGATGCGCAACGTCGACGTGCTGGAGGCGATCGCGGATCCCGCCTGGGCCACCGAACTGGGCCGGTTCAACCTGGAGACCAACATCCCGCCCCGGGCGCTGACGGCGGGCGGCCCCGACGCGTGGGAGTCCGAGATCCGGGCCGCGCTCAATCACGCGGACCGGCGTGCCAGGTCGGTCGGCGCGCACCTGATCATGGTCGGCATCCTGCCCACGCTGCGGCAGGAGGACGTGGGCCAGGCGGCGCTCTCGGAGAACCCGCGCTACCGGTTGCTCAACGACCAGGTCTTCGCGGCGCGGGGCGAGGATCTGCACATCGAGGTGGACGGCGTCGACCGGCTGCGCACGTACGCGGACACGATCACCCCGGAGGCCGCCTGCACCAGCACCCAGTTCCATCTCCAGGTCTCACCGGAGGAGTTCGCCGGCTACTGGAACGCGGCGCAGGCGGTCGCGGGGGTCCAGGTCGCGCTCGCGGCGAACTCGCCGTTCCTGTTCGGCAGGGAACTGTGGCACGAGACCCGGATCCCGCTGTTCGAGCAGGCCACCGACACCCGCCCGCAGGAGATCAAGGTGCAGGGGGTGCGGCCGCGGGTCTGGTTCGGGGAGCGGTGGATCAACAGCGTCTTCGACCTCTTCGAGGAGAACCTCCGCTACTTCCCGGCGCTGCTGCCGCTCTGCGACGAACAGGACCCCGCCGAGACGCTGGACCGCGGCGACATCCCCGAACTGGCCGAACTGACCCTGCACAACGGCACCATCTACCGCTGGAACCGTCCGGTCTACGCCGTCGCCCAGGACAAGCCGCACCTGCGGGTGGAGAACCGTGTGCTGCCCGCGGGCCCGACCGTCGCCGACACCCTCGCCAACGGGGCGTTCTACTACGGGATCACCCGGGCCCTGGTGGAGGAGGACCGGCCGGTGTGGTCGCGGATGTCCTTCTCGGCCGCCGAGGACAACCTCCACACGGCGGCACGGCACGGTATCGAAGCCCGGCTGTACTGGCCCGGGACGGGCGAGGTCCCGGTGCCCGAACTCGTCCTGCGGCGACTGCTGCCGATGGCCCACGAGGGACTGGAACTCTCCGGGATGGACGAGGCCTGGCGGGAGCCACTGCTCGGCATCATCGAGCAGCGGTGCGTGACCGGCCGCAACGGTGCGGTGTGGCAGAAGGAGATGTTCCACCGCCTCGACGCCGCCGGCCGCGCCGGCCGTCATGAGTCGCTGCGCCGGATGACGCAGTTGTACATCGACTACATGCACCTCAACGCTCCGGCGCACACCTGGCCGGTGGACTGACCCGAACGGCACGGGCCGCCCCCGGCTCGGGGCCGTGGGCCGGTCGGCTGCTCAGGTCCCCTCCCGAAGGCTCGCCTCCCTCGCCCGGTCCACCTCGGCCATGTGCTCCTCGGCCCAGGTCCGGACCGCGGCGAGCACGCTCTCCAGGGACAGGCCGAGCGGCGTGAGCCGGTAGTGCACGCCGGGCGGGACGGACGGCTCGACCCGGCGCGCGACCAGACCGTCGCACGCCAGGTTGCGCAGGGTGACCGACAGCATCTTCTGCGAGACCCCCGGCATCCGGCGTTGCAGCTCGCCGAAGCGCACCTCGCCGGGGTGCTCCCGCGCCAGCACCTTGACCGCCATCGACGTCCACTTCGTCCCGATACGGTCGAGCAGGGCGCGGGTCGGGCACTGCGGGTCGAACAGGTCGCCGCGCCCGGGGGCGGGGGCGGGGACGTCCGTGGCCTGGGAGGTCACCTGGAACTCACCACCTGAGGGAGAAGTGCGGTCTTGGCCGGTCCAGGTTAGTTCCCTACGGTTTCCTTGTCACCATCGGTTACTCAAGGGAGCACAACATGGGTGCGACGGAAACGACGAACGCGATCAACCCGGCGGACACGACGGATGCGACGAGCATCGCCGACGCCGCACGCACCGGCCCCGACGTCACAGGCACCACCGTCGACGCCACGGGCACCGTCGTCGACGTCGAGGTGCGCCGGGTCGCGGTGGGCGGTGTCGAGCTGAACGTGGCGCTCGCCGGGCGGGGGCCGGCCGTCCTGCTGCTGCACGGCTTCCCGCACACCTGGCGGCTGTGGACCGACGTCCTCGCCGAACTCGCCGGCCGGTACCGGGTCATCGCCCCGGACCTCCGCGGCTTCGGGGACAGCGACCGGCCGGCGGACGGATACGACGCGGGCACCCTGGCGGCCGACGCCGAGAGCCTGCTGGCGGCCCTCGGCGTGACCTCGGCGGCGGTGGTGGGCATCGACGCCGGCACCCCGCCCGCCTTCCTGCTGGCCATGCGCCGGCCCGGCCTGGTGCGGCGGGTCGTGCTGATGGAGTCGTTGCTGGGAAGCCTGCCCGGCGCCGGGGACTTCCTGGCCGGCGGCCCGCCCTGGTGGTTCGGCTTCCACGGTGAAGCGGGGCTCGCGGAGCGCGTCCTTTCCGGGAACGAGGCGCCGTACGTGGAGTGGTTCCTCGATCGCGGCACGCTCGGGCGCGGCGTGCGCAAGGACGTCCGCGACGCGATCGTCGCCGCCTACGCGAGGCCGGGGGCACTGCGCGGGGCGCTCGGCCCCTACCGGGCGCTGCCGGAGAGCGACCGGCAGATCCGCGCGGCCGCGGCCGCGGCCCGGCTGACGGTGCCCGCCCTCACGATCGGCGCCCACCCGGTGGGCCGCGCGCTCGAACACCAGCTGCGGCCCCACGCCGACCGGCTGACCGGGCACGTCCTGGAGGACTGCGGCCACATCATCCCGCTCGACCGTCCCGCCGCCCTGCTGGAGTTGCTGCTGCCCTTCCTCGCCGCCGACCGCTGAGCGTGCCGCCCCGCCCGGCCGCGCCGATCCTCAGCCGGTGCCGGGGCCGCCGGGCGCCGGCGCGGTGATCCGCTTCTCGAACCAGTGGTGGGCGTACGGCTCGTCGTTGAAGGCGGCCACCTCCTCGAAGCCGCAGGAGTGGTACAGCGACCGCGCGGCGATCAGCGCCTTGTTGGTGTCCAGGCGAAGCAGGTCGCAGCCGTGCCGGGCGGCCCGCGCCTCCAGTTCGGCCAGGAAGCGGCGGCCGAGGCCGAGCCCGCGGGCCTGCGGGGCGACCCACATGCGTTTGATCTCCGCCGGGGCGCCGGGCGGCAGCTTCAGGCCCGCGCAGCCCACGGGTTCGCCGTGCAGCCGGGCGACGAGGAACAGGCCCCGGGGCGGCAGGAGTTCGCCCGCGTCGGGCAGCAGGCTCCGCGCCGGGTCGAAGCCGGTGTCGAAGCGCTCCTGCAACTCGGTGAAGTAGGACCGCAGGCAGTACTGGGCGTCGGGATGGTCTGGGGCGACCGTGTCCAGCGTGACGGTCGCCGCGGTCAGCAGCCGCTCGACCTCGGCCATCGCGGTGACCAGCCGGGCGCGCTGGGCGTCGTTGAGCGGGGCGAGGAGCGAGCCGGCCAGGTCGTCGCTGCGGGCGTCGAGCAGGGCGCGCTCGGCACGGCCCCGGCCGGTGAGCCGGACAGTGCGCACCCGCCGGTCGCGGGGCTGCGGCTCCACGGTCACCAGCCCGTCGGCCTCCAGGGAGCGCAGGAGCCGGCTGACGTACCCGGAGTCGAGCCCCAGGCGCTCGCGCAGCCGTCGTACGTCCTGGCCCTGCTCGCCGATCTCCCAGAGCAGTCTGGCCTCGCCGACTGGGCGGTCGCGCCCCAGGTAGTGGTCGTGGAGCACGCCCACGCGTCCGGTCACCGTGCGGTTGAAGCGCCGCACCCGCTCGATCTGTCCCGCGTCCATCCTCTGACTCTAGTCAGAGGATGGACGCGGGGCCAGCGGGGTGGGTCCCGTCACTCGCCCGGAGCGAGGGTGCGCGCGACGACACCGGCCGCCTCGGCGACGAGGGCGTTGTCCACGGCCGCGTCCTTCGCGGACTTCGAGGTGAGGACCGTCAGCACGACGGGGGTGCCGCGGGTCGTCCAGGCGACGCCGATGTCGTTGGCGGACGCGTAGTCCCCGGTGCCCGTCTTGTCGGCGACGACCCAGCCCTCCGGCAGCCCCTTGCGGAAGCGTTCGGCGCTGGTGGTGTTGCCCTTCAGCCAGGTGATGAGCTGTTCACGGTCACCGCCGGTCAGCGCCCGCCCCAGGGTCAGCCGCTCCAGGCTCGCCGCGAGCGCCCCGGGCGTGGTCGTGTCACGCGGGTCGCCCGGCACCGCGGTGTTCAGATCGGTCTCCCAGCGGTCGAGGCCGGTCACCCGGTCGTCGAGGGAGCGGAAGAAGCGGGTGAGGCCGGCCGGTCCGCCCAGCTCGCGCAGCAGCAGGTTGCCCGCTGCGTTGTCGCTGTACTGGATCGCCGCCGCGCACAGCTCGCCCACGGTCATGCCGCTGTCGACGTGCTTCTCGGTGATCGGGGAGTTCGGCAGGATGTCCGCCGGGGGGTAGTGCACGACCTTGTCCAGGGGCGCGCAGCGGCCGTGGTCGCGCAGGACGGCCGCGGCGGCGAAGACCTTGAACGTCGAACACATCGCGAACCGCTCCCCCGCCCGGTAGGAGAGGGTCTGCCCGGTGCGGGCGTTGCGGGCCTGGACGCCGAGCCGGGCATCGTACATTCGTTCGAGTCTACCCAGTTCGTCCGCAGCGCGACGCGATCCGGCCGCCGCCCCGGCCGGTACGGCCTTCGCCGACGCGGGTGTCCCGGCCGCCGCCTTCGCCGGGGCGGCCGTCACGGCGGGGGCGAGCACGGCCGTGGAGAGGGCGAGGCCGGCCTTGAAGAGGCCGCGCCGCCGCAGGGGGCTGTCACTGGTCATGTACAGAGATCTCCCGTTCGTCCGTTTCGCTGTCGTCGCCGGCCGCCGGAGCCGCCGGAGCCGGAGCCGCCGACGGGGACCAGCGAATCAGCGGGAGGGCGCTCATGTCCAAGAGTGAACATTGATGGTCACATTACTTATTGATATGAAAGGGCCATGGATCTGCTCGCGCACCTGGAGGCCTACGTCGCGACCGTCGACGAGGCGAGCTTCTCCCGTGCCGCCGACCGGCTCGGGATCGCCCAGCCCCTCCTCAGCCGTCGCATCAAGACGCTGGAGGAGCACTTCGGCGGCCTCCTGTTCGACCGTTCGCGGCGCCAGGTGGCGACCACGGAGTTCGGGGTCCTGCTGCTGCCGTACGCCCAGGACGTGCTGGAGCGGACCGAGCGGCTGCGGCGGGCCGCGCGCTCGGCCCGGCAGTCGGCCGTGCGCATGGTGGGGATGCCCGCCGACTGCGGGCCCGCGGCCCTGGCGCGCGTGATCCGCGCGGGCGCCGAGCACGGCGTGACGCTCGGGGTGCAGGAACTGCCGCCGGAGCGGCGGGAGGCGGGTCTGGCCGACGGATCACTGGCGTACGCGCTGGTGCGGGTGGCCCCGGAGAACGCCCCGCTGCGGGTGCCGCTCGGTGTGGGCAGCGCGCCCGCACCGCAGCCGCGGGAAGCGTCGGAGGCACGGGACCCGGCGGCTGCACCGGCCGGAGCGCCGGGCAGCCGCGCGCCCGGTGCCCGCCCGGTCCACCTGGAGGACCTGCGGCCCCGCCGGGGGCGCGGCGCCGCGCCCCCGCGGACCGCGCTCCCGCTGCTCACCGTGGCGGAGGACCAGGTTCCGTTCGCGGCGGACCGGCTCGGCCGCGCCGTGGCACGGGCCGGACTGCCGGAAGGCCTGCTGCGCCCGGCGGGGCCGACGGCGACCGCGCTCGCGGAGACCCTGGCCGGGCGGGTGCGGCTGCTGTGCACCGAACCGTTCGCGCGGCTGCACGGCGTCGCCTGGGCGCCACTGCACGACGCCTCGCTGCACCGGGGGTACGCCCCGCACGCGAGCGAGCGGCAGCCGGTGGCGCGGCCGGTGCCCCGCTGGCTGGTGACCGTACTGGCCTCCGGGACCGGTGCCGCGGCGCCCGGACCGGCGGCGGCGCGGTCCGCGGGCGGGGACGGCGACACGGACGCGGTGGCGCGGCTGGCGGCGCACGGGTGAGCGCGGGCCCGCCGTACCGTCCGGCGCACTTCGTCGGTGACGGTGCGCTCCTCGATGTCGCCGAGGCGATCGCGGCGCACTGGGCGGCGCTCGGGATGCGCGGCTCCTTCCTCGCCCGTGACCTCGGCACGGGCGCGCAGCTCGGCTTCGACGCCCGGACGCCCGTGCCGCTCGCCTCGGTCGTCAAGGTCCCGTTCGCCCTGGTGGTGCTGGACCGGATCGCGGCCGGTGACCTCGACGCCGACCGGCCGGTGACGGTCGACCCGGCCACCAGCAGCGTCGGGCCCACGGGGCTGTCGGCGTTCCGGCACCCGGCCACCGTGGCCGTCGGCGACCTGCTGCACCTGATGCTGTCGGTCAGCGACAACGCCGCCGCGGACGCGCTCTTCGGCCTGGTCCCGGCGGCGGACGTCGACGCCCGGCTGCGTGCCTGGGACTGCGGCGACCTGCGGGTGCGGCACCGGATGAACCGGATGTACGAGTGCGCCGCCGGAGCGGCCGGGAACGACTTCTCCCTCGCCCTGGAGCTGGCCGTCCGGGACGAGCGCTCGGGCCGGCACACCCTGGAGATGCTGGATCCGGCGCGCGCCAACGCCGGGAGCGCCACAGCGCTCGTCGACCTGCTGCACCGCGTGTGGCACGACGAGATCTCCCGGCCCGCGGCGACCGCGGAGCTGCGCCGGCTGATGGGGGCGCAGCTCTTCACCCAGCGGCTCGCGAGCGAGCTGCGCGCCGACGCGCTGCGGGTGAGCGGCAAGACCGGCACGTTCTTGCACCTGCGGCACGAGATCGGTGTGGTGGAGGCCGACTCCGGGCACCGGGTGGCGATAGCCGCCCTCACCCGCTCCGACCGGCGGGCCGGACTGGCCCCGGACATCGACCTCGCCATCGGGACCGCCGCGCGCGACGCTTTCGAGGCGCTGCGGCACTGAGAGCGGGGGGTGCGGCACGGAGTGCGGGGGTGCGGCACCGAGAGCGGCGCCGGCGCCATGGGAGCGAGCGGGCCGGCGCCATGGGAGCGAGCGGGCCGGCGCCATGGGAGCGAGCGGGTCAGCTTCGATCAAAGACTCGCTTTGAGGTTCTCAAAGTACAAGTGTTAACGTTCCTGTCATGAAGACAGCAGCCGCGCACCGCGCCGACGCCTCCCCGGGCGTCCGCCGCGCCGTCACGGGCGTACCGCTCGTGGCGCGCCTGCACGTCGATCTCTGCCGCTGCATGTCCGCGGCCTGTCGCGCCTGAGCGCGAACTTCCCGATGCGGCGGCGCCGTTGACACTTCTTCACGGTCGCTGCTTCCTGTACGTACGTCCCCGCTCGTCCCGCCCCGCGCGTTCCTACTGGAGTGTGTCCGTGTCCGCGAACACCGCTGAACCCAAGCCCGCGAAGTCCGGCTTCCGGATACCCGTCCCCTTCTGGGCCCAGGTGCTGCTCGGCCTCGCCGTCGGCCTGGTACTCGGCTTCGTCGCCCGTACCTACGACGTGTCCTGGCTCGCCACCACCCTCGACAAGGTGGGCGGCATCTTCATCCAGCTGCTGAAGCTGGCCGTGGCCCCGCTGGTCTTCTTCGCGATCATGGTGTCCATCACCAACCTGCGCAAGGTCAACAACGCGGCCCGGCTGGCCGGCCGCACCCTGCTCTGGTTCATGATCACCTCGCTGATCGCGGTGGTGATCGGCCTCGTGATCGGCCTGGTCTCCAACCCCGGCTCCGGCTCGGACCTCACCGCGGCCGACGGCGCCAAGCCCGACCACGCGGGCAGCTGGCTCGACTTCCTGACCGGGATCATCCCGACCGACGTCGTCACCCCGTTCACCGAACTGAACGTCCTGCAGATCGTCTTCATGGCGGTCGTCGCCGGTGTCGCGGTCCTGAAGATCGGCCCGAAGGCCCAGCCGATCCTCACCCTGTCCGAGTCCATCCTCGAACTGCTGCAGAAGGCCCTGTGGTGGGTGATCCTGCTCGCCCCGATCGGCTCCGCGGGCCTCATCGGCCGCGCCATCGTGCAGTACGGCTGGAACCTGCTCGGCAACTACGCCACCTTCACCGTGGACATCTACGTCGGTTGCGCCCTGGTCCTGTTCGGCGTGTACCCGCTGCTGCTCGCCACCGTGGCCAAGCTCAACCCGCTGCAGTTCTTCAAGGGCGCCTGGCCGGCGATCCAGCTGGCGTTCGTCTCCCGCTCCTCGGTCGGCACCATGCCGGTCACCCAGCAGTCGGCGATCCGCCTCGGCGTCCCCAAGGACTACGCCTCCTTCGCCGTGCCGTTCGGCGCGACGACCAAGATGGACGGCTGCGCGGCGATCTACCCGGCCATCTCCGCGATCTTCGTGGCGCAGATCTTCGACGTGCACATGGGGGTCAAGGAGTACCTGCTCATCGCCTTCGTCTCGGTGATCGGCTCGGCGGCCACCGCCGGTCTGACCGGTGCGACGGTCATGCTGACACTCACCCTGTCCACCCTCGGCCTGCCGATGGAGGGCGTGGGCCTGCTGCTCGCGATCGACCCGATCCTGGACATGATGCGCACCGCGACCAACGTGGCGGGCCAGGCACTCATCCCGGTCCTCGTCGCCGCCCGCGAGAAGATCCTCGACCACACGAAGTACGACCACGCGACGGCCTCCCCGGTCGACGAGGTGGAGAGCGTCTACAGCGAGCCGCAGCAGCCCGCGCCGGTGGCCGGCTGACGCCCCGCCGCCGCCCCGCCGCCCCGCCGCCCGCCCCGGGCACCCGTCCCCTCGGCCCCGCCGGATCCTTCCGGCGGGGCCGAGGTCTTTCGGCGGGGCTGAGGTCTTTCGGCGGGGCTGAGGTCTTCCCGGCGGGCCGAGGCCTTTCGCGTCCGGCGGCGCCTTGCACCTGCGGGCCCCGCCCGGCAGGCACGCCTCAGCGGGCCTTGGCCCCGGCGGCTTCCTGCCGTCCCCACGGCTCCATGACGCCGACCAAGCGGTGCAGGCAGCGCAGCGCGAGACCGGCGGGTGAGTCGGGACCCTGCGTGCCGGCCTCGGTGCCCGCCCAGGTCTCCAGCGCGATACGGATCGCGTCGGTGGCGGCGGCCGCCGCCAGCCGCACCTCGAGTGACCTGGCGTCCTGCCCCACGAGCCGGGCGAGCACCGGGAGGAGCCGCTCCTCGGACTCCTGGTTGACGCGGTACCAGACCGCCCGCAGCGCCGGATCGTCCGCCGCGGCGCGCAGCAGCCCGCGGGTGCGCAGCAGCGCCTGCACCGCTTCGTCGTCCGGTGTGGCGAGAGCCTGGGAGACCGCGTTCTCAAGTGCCTGCGGGAGGGGGGTGCCGGGCTCGGCGGCCTCCAGCAGGGACCGCCAGCGGTCGGCGCCGTCGGCGAGCAGCGGGCTGACGGCGTCCTGCTTGGAGCGGAAGTACCGGTAGAAGGTGCGCAGCGCGACCCCCGCCCGCCGGGCGATCTCCTCGGCCGTCGTGCCGTCGGGGCCCCTCGTGGCGAAGAGTTCGGCCGCCGCGTGGGCGATGTCGAGCTGGGTGGCGGCCTTGCGGCGCTCTGTCAGGGTCGCGGACGGCTTCGTGCTCACCCGCCGAAGCCTACGCCTCCGAAGCGATGTCCGGCACGGTACGACGATGTGGCAAAACGTGTCATCGAGGCGTACCGTGACGGCATCGGGAGCGCCGGGCGCGAGAAGACCCGGCGCCGCATGGCCCCGTCGGCGACCGCCGGGGCCGGGTTGGAGACACGCACATGAACCGCTATGAAGGCCGTCGCGCACTGATCACCGGCGGCGGCTCGGGCATCGGCCAGGCCACCGTGCTGCGCATCCTGTCGGAGGGCGGCACCGTCGTGGCCGCCGACGTCAGCGAGCGGGGTCTGCGGGACACCGTCGCGAAGGCCGGTGCCGCGGCGGACCGGCTCACCCCGCTCGTGGTCGACATCGCCGACGAGACCTCGGTACGCGAGGGGGCCGCCTCGGCCCTCACCGCGCTCGGCGGCTTGGACGTCCTGGTCAACGCGGCCGGGATCCTGCGCTCCTCGCACACCCACGAGACGAGCCTGGAGGCCTTCACCCGCGTCCTCCAGGTCAACCTGGTCGGCACCTTCCTGGTGATCCGCGAGTGCATACCGGCGCTGCTGGAGGGGCGGGACGCGGCGGTCGTCAACTTCAGCTCGACCTCCGCGATGTTCGCGCACCCCTACATGGCGGCGTACGCGGCGAGCAAGGGCGGCATCCAGTCCATGACGCACGCGCTGGCCGCCGAGTACGCGGGGCGCGGCATCCGGTTCACGGCCGTGCAGCCGGGTTCCATCTCCTCCGGCATGACGGACGGCAGCGGCGCCAGCGGGCAGAGCGCGGGCCCGGGGCTGCCCGAGGACGCCGACATGAGCCTGTTCGTGAAGCTCGCCCCGGCGCTCGGCCAGGGCTTCGCGGGCCCCGAGACGGTGGCGTCCGTGGTCGCGATGCTCGCCAGCGAGGACGGCCGGTTCATCACCGGCACCGAGGTCCGCATCGACGGCGGCACCCACTTCTGACGGGCCGCCGGCCGTCCGCGCGGGCGCCCGCCCGCCAGGATCACACCCCAAGGAGCACATCATGCACGACCTCACCGGCAGGACCGTCGTCGTCACCGGCGCGGCCCGCGGCCTGGGCGCCGAGGCGGCACGTCAGGCGGTCGCCGCCGGCGCCCGCGTCGTCATCACCGACGTACTGGAGAGCGAGGGCGAGGCCACCGCCGCCGAACTCGGCCCGCACGCCCGCTTCCTGCGGCACGACGTCACCTCGGAGCAGGACTGGCGCGCGGTCGCCGACTTCGCCGTCGCGGAGTTCGGCGGCCTGCACGGACTCGTCAACAACGCCGGCATCTCGACCGGGCAGCTGCTGGAGTCCGAGTCCGTCGAGCACTTCCGCAAGGTGCTCGACATCAACCTCACCGGTGTCTTCATCGGCATGCGGAGCGTGATCCCCGCGATGAAGGAGGCCGGCGGCGGTTCCATCGTCAACGTCTCCTCGGCGGCGGGCCTGATGGGTCTCGCCCTGACCGCCGGTTACGGCGCCTCCAAGTGGGGCGTGCGGGGGCTGACGAAGATCGGCGCGGTGGAACTGGGCACCGCCCGGATCCGGGTCAACTCGGTGCACCCCGGGATGACGTACACCCCGATGACCGCGTCCGTCGGTATCGAGCGCGGCGAGGGCAAGTACCCGAACACCCCCATGGGACGGGTCGGTGAGCCGCACGAGATCGCGAGCGCCGTCGTGTACCTGCTCTCGGACGCCGCGTCGTACGTCACGGGCGCCGAACTCGCCGTGGACGGCGGCTGGACCACCGGGCCGACGGTGAAGTACGTCATGGGCCAGTGAGCGCGCACCGGACCGGCCCGCACCGACCGGCCCTCCCGCTGTGCGGAACGGCGGACGCGGGCACGGGCCGCCCGTAGGGTGAACCGTCACTTGTGTCCGCTCCGAGGGGAACTGATGGTGCGCAATACAAGGATCGTCCGCTACGCCGCCGCCTGCGCGTCGGCCCTGATGCTCTGCGCCGGACTCGCCCCGGCGGCCTTCGCCGACGGCGGCCCGGCCGGTCCGAACCCCGTCGCGGCCGGGCTCGACGCCTACTGGACACCGGCCAGGATGGCGGCGGCCCTGCCCGGCGACACCGCCAAGGGCGCCGGGGCCGGGCCGGCCGCCTCCGCCGCCCCGCCCGCGGTGGACGGGCCCCGGCCCGGCGAGTACATCCCGCCCAGCAGAAGCTTCACCGGCATACCGCAGGCGGGCACCTTCTTCTGGACGGACGCCGGCGGCACCGGACGCACCTGCAGCGGCTCCGTGGTGCGCAGCCCCGGCCGCTCGCTCGTGCTCAGCGCCGGGCACTGCCTGAAGGGTTACGCCGGCACGTCGCCGAAGCGGCACCTGGCCTTCGTGCCGCAGTACCACGACGGGCTGAAGCCGTTCGGTGTCTTCCCGGTCCGCGTCGGAGGGGTCTACGTCCCGCAGCAGTACTACGACCTGGGCTCCCGTGCCGGGGCCGAGTACGACGTGGCCCTCGCCGTCACCGAGCCGGACCAGGACGGGACACCGCTCCAGGACGCCGTCGGCGGAATCCGGCTGCTCACCGGTACCGGGTACGTCCACGCGCCCGTACGGATGATCGGCTACCCGGCGGGCGCCGCCGAGCCGCTGGAGTGCTGGAGCTGGACCACGCCGTGGGCCAGTGACGACCCGGCGGAGCCCGGGACGTTCCCGCGCATCGCCTGCGACGCCTTCGTCGGCGGGACGAGCGGCGGGCCGATGCTGGTGCCGTGGTTCGGCGGCTGGGCGGTGGTCGGGGTGATCGGCGGCTACCACACCGGCGGCAACACCTCGCAGGTCTCCTACAGCGCCTACTTCGGGACCGCCGTGAGCGCGCTCTACCGGGCCGCGGTCACCGGCGCCCCGCCGGCCGGCCCGGCGTCCTGAGCCGCTCCCGCGTCCGGGAGGCCGTCAGCCTCCCGGGCGCGGGGCGCCGAGGTCCGCGGTGAGCCGGCGTTTGAGGACCTTGCCGCTGGGGCCCAGCGGGAGCGCGCCGGCGAACTCGACGCGCCTCGGGTACTTGTAGGCGGCGATCCGCTCCCTGCTCCAGGCGATGATCTCCTCGGCCAGACGGCCGTCCGGGGCGCGCCCCGGGCGCGGCACCACCACGGCGCACACCTCCTGGCCCAGGCGGGCGTCCGGGACGCCGACCACCGCGCACTGGGCCACCGCCGGGTGGGTGGCGAGCAGTTCCTCCACCTCCCGCGGGTAGACGTTGTAACCGCCGCGCACGATCAGGTCCTTCGTACGGTCGACGACGGTCAGACGGCCGTCCGCGTCCAGGACGCCCAGGTCGCCGGTGCGCAGCCAGCCGTCGACCAGCGCGGCCCCGGTCGCCCCGGGGTCGTCGAGGTAGCCCGCCATGACGTTGTGGCCGCGGACCACGATCTCGCCCCTCTGCCCCGCCGGAAGCACCTCGACGCGGTCCGCCGTGCCGGGCCGGGCGATCCGCACCTCGACCCCCCTGATCGGGTGCCCCACGGTGCCGGGCCGCCGGGGCAGGCCCGGCTGGTTGTAGGCGACGCACGGGGAGGCCTCGGTCAGGCCGTAGCCCTCGTAGACCGGGCAGCCGAAGGCGGCTTCGAAGTCCGCCAGGACCTGGACGGGCAGGGCCGAGCCGCCGGAGTACGCCCGGTCGGGGCGGGGCCGCGCCGGGCTGTCGCGTACGGCCTGGAGCAGCGCGACGTACATCGTCGGCACCCCCATGAGCACGGTGCACCGCTCGGCGGTCATCAGCGCGAGCGCTCCTTCCGCGCTGAAGCGCCGCATCAGCACGAGGGTCGCCCCGGCGCGGAAGCACGTGCCCATGGCACAGACCTGTCCGAAGGTGTGGAAGAGCGGCAGGGCGCCGAGCACCACGTCCTCGGGGCGCATGGCGAACGGTGCGAGCATCGTCGTGTCGATGTTCATCACCAGGTTGAAGTGGCTGATCATGACGCCCTTGGGGCGGCCCGTGGTGCCCGAGGTGTAGAGGACGACCGCGATGTCGCCCGGGGCGCGCGGCACGGCGGCGTCCAGCGGCGGCGTGCCGGCGGCGAGCACGTCCAGGGCCAAAGGGCCCGCGGGGGCCGGGCCGGGGGCCGCCACGGTCAGCAGCGGGACCCGCGCCGCCGTCGCCGCCTGTTCGCCCTCGGCCAGCAGGGCACCCTCGCAGACCAGGGCCCGTGCGCCCGAGTGCCGCAGGATGTAGGTGATCTCCGCCGTCTTCAGCAGGGCGTTCACCGGGACCACGGTGGCGCCGGCGGCGAGCGCCCCGTAATAGGCCTTCGGGAACTCGGCGGTGTTGGACAGCAGCAGCGCCAGGCGGTCGCCGGGGCCGACGCCCTGCCGGCGCAGCGCCGCCGCGTACCGCAGGGCGTCCTGCCACAGTGCGCCGTAGGGGACGCGCGCGCCGTCGGCCACCAGAGCGGTGGCGTCGGGGCGCAGCCGCGCGGTGTCCGCGAGGACGTGGGCCGCCGACAGGGTCGCACCGCCCGTCATCGCCGCCCGTCCGTCGCGGCGGGGCTCCGCGGACAGCTGACCGTCCCGGTGGGGCGGCAAGGGAATTGAGGAAGCCGGGAAAAAGAATCTTCACCTGCGCCGGCGGCTTCACATTCGGTCATCTGCACTCCGCTTCGAGCGATTTCGAGAGCGTGCAACGCGCACTGTGCAAGCACCGCAGCGCATCCTACGATGGCCCGCGCCGGTTGGGAAGCGACAGGGAGTGGGCCCCGACATGTCCGAGTACATGGATTTCTTCGCTCGTCTCGCCGAGGAAACGGCCGAACGGAAAAGGGAGTTCCTCCAGCTCGGCCGTGTCGCCGGCCGATTCCCCGCCGCGGACACCGCGCACCATGGCGAAATCGCCGTCTGGTGCAGCAACGACTACTTGGGTATGGGGCAGCACCCGAAGGTTCTCGCCGCGATGAAGGACGCCGTCGACGAATACGGTGCGGGTTCCGGGGGTTCGCGCAACATAGGCGGCACGAACCACTGCCACGTGGCCCTGGAGGAGGAACTCGCCGCGCTGCACGGAAAGGAGGACGCGGTGCTGTTCACCTCCGGTTATTCGGCCAACGAGGGGGCGCTGTCGGTGCTCGCGGGACGCATCGACGACTGCGCCGTCTTCTCCGACCAGTTGAACCACGCGTCGATCATCGACGGGTTGCGGCACAGCGGCGCCGAGAAATTCATCTACCGCCACAACGACTGCGCGCACCTGGAGGAACTGCTGGCCTCCGTGGACGCCGGTCGGCCGAAACTCGTCGTCACGGAGTCGGTGCATTCGATGCGCGGGGACATCGCCCCGCTGGCCCGGATCGCCGACCTCGCCCGGCGGTACGACGCGGTGACCTTCCTGGACGAGGTGCACGCCGTCGGCATGTACGGCCCCCAGGGCGCGGGCATCGCCGCGCGGGAGGGCATCGCCTCCTCCTTCACACTGGTGATGGGCACGCTCGCCAAGGGGTTCGGCATGACGGGCGGCTACGTGGCCGGGCCCACGGTGCTCATGGACGCGGTCCGCGCCTTCGCGCGCTCGTTCATCTTCACCACCGCGCTGCCTCCCGCGGTCGCCGCGGGCGCCCTCGCCGCGGTGCGCCACCTGCGGGGCTCCGAACAGGAGAGGGAGCGGCTGGCCGTCAACGCCCGTCTGCTGCACGGGTTGTTGCGCGAGCGTGGCATCCCGTTCCTGTCCGACCGGACCCACATCGTGTCCGTGCTGGTGGGCGAGGACCGCCTGTGCAAGCGGATGTCCGCCCGGCTGCTGGAGCGGTACGGCATCTACGTGCAGGCCGTGAACGCGCCCAGTGTCCCGGCCGGTGAGGAGATCCTGCGGGTCGCGCCGTCCGCGGTGCACGAACCCGCCGCCGTGCGGGAGTTCGCCGCCGCCCTGGACGCCGTCTGGTCCGAGCTGGAGGCGCCGCGCGGGAGCCTGCCGCGCGAGGTCGCCCGGCTGCGGTGAAGCAGCACCGTCCCGGCCCCGGCTGACGGACGGCACCACCGGCCGCATGCGGTCGCTCACCCCTCACCGGTGGGTGCGCTCACACCGGCGGGTCTTCTCTCACCGACGGATGTCCCCGCTCCGGTCGGTGCTCTCTTCCGGGATGTCCTCTCACCGGTCGGTGCTCTCTTCCGGGCTGCCCTCTCACCGGTCGGTGCCGCTGTCGCCCCCCGTCCAGATCCGCCGCATCTCCCGCGACGCGGCGAGCACCTCCTCCAGGGTTCCGGCCGCGTCCACCCGCCCGTCCTTGAGGACGACCACCCGGGCCGCCGCGCGCAGCAGCGCGGGCCGGTGCGTCACCGCGAGGACGGTGGCGCGCCGGGCCAGCAGCCGTTGCCACAGCAGGCGTTCGGTGTCGGGGTCGAGGGCACTGGAGACGTCGTCGAGGATCAGGAGCTCGGGGCGCCGGGCCAGCATCCGGGCGACGGCGACCCGTTGCAGCTGGCCGCCGGACAGCCGCAGCCCGCGCGGCCCCACGACGGTGTCCGCGCCGTCCCGCATGGCGGCCAGGTCGGGGCCGAGCACCGCCGTGTGCACGGCACCGGTGAGGACGGCGGCGTCGTCGTCCGCGCCGATCAGCACGTTCTCGCGGACCGAGCCGCTGAACAGCCGGGGCGCCTGCGGGGTGTACCCGCAGCGCGGGGCGACGAGGAAGGCGCAGGGGTCGCGCACCGGTTCGCCGTTCCACAGCACGCTGCCGTGCTCGCACGGCACGAGTCCCAGCACGGCCCGCAGCAGCGTGGTCTTGCCCGCGCCGACACCGCCGGTCACCACGGTCACGCCGTGGCGTACGACGCTCAGGTCGACGTCGTGGACGCCGTGTCCGGTGCCGGCGTACCGGGCGGTCAGTCCGCGTACGGTCAGCTCCCGCAGCGGGGGGCCGCCGCCCGGTCGGTCGCCCGGGCCGTCCGGGCCGTCGGGTCCGGCGTCGTCGGGCGGCTCGGGTCCGGCGCCGTCGGGCGGCTCGGGCGGGTGGGCGCCGAGGAACCCGGCGATCCGGGCGAGCGCCACGGAGACCCTCTGCAGGCGGACGGAGAGGATGCCGATCGAGGCCAGGGCTTCGGCCAGGATCTGCAGGTAGAACATGAACAGGGCCAGGTCGCCGACGCTGAAAGCGCCGTGGCGGGCCCGCCCGGAGGTGAGCAGCAGCACCACGCCGACGCCGACCGGTGCCGCGTTGGCGATCACCGTGCGCTGCACCCCGGCGAAGAGTTCCTCGCGCACGGCGGCCCGGGCGCGCGCGTCGTCGAGCCGGGCGATGTGCGCGCTCACGTGGTCCTCGGCGGCCGCGGCCTGGACGGCGCGGACGTTGCCGACCGCCTCCCGCAGCGCGCCGGCCACCCGGGCCGAGGCGGTGCGCGTGGTGCGCCGGTAGCGCAGGAACCGGCCGTGCACGGCGCCCGTGACCGCCGTGATCAGGACGAGCAGGACCAGCAGCGCGCTGGTGACGACGGCGTCGATGCGCATCATGAGCGTGACGGAGGCGATGACGAACAGCCAGTGCGCGAGGTTGGTGGGGGCCCAGGCGACGAAGAAGCCGGTCTCGTCGACGTCCTCGCCGACCGCGCGCAGCGTCTCCCCGGGCGTGCTCACCGTGGTTCCCGGCCGGCGCAGCGCGGTGCCCAGCAGCGCGTGGCGCAACCGGGCGGTGGTGCGGTACTGCACCCGCGGCTCCAGCCGGTTGATCATCACGCCGAACTGCAGGCACAGCCGTGCCGTCTCGACCGCGGCGACCCAGGCGATGAGCAGCCAGACCCCGTCGCCGCGGTCGAAGCCGTCGAACAGGCGCTGGAAGAGCAGTCCGACGGCGAGGGTCCCGGCCCGCAGCAGCACCCACAGGGCGGTCAGCGTCCAGTAGGCCGTGGCCGAACCGCGCAGGGCCGTCGTGAGCCGTCCGACGGTGGCCCGTGCTCCGTCGGCCGGGCCCGCGCCGCCGGTGTCCTGTGCGCCGGGTGCCGGTGGAGTGGTCTTCACGTGGTCCCCCGGCCGGTGTGCAGCAGTCCGTGGAAGCGGGAGGTCGGGTCGGCGGCCAGGGTGGTGCGGTGCCCGTCCTCGACGACCGCGCCCTCGTCGAGGACGAGGATGCGGTCGACGTGGCTCAGGGCGTGCGGCCGGTGCTGGACGACGACGGCCGTGCGGTCCGCGAGGAGGCGTTCCAGCGCGGGCAGCAGGAGCGCTTCGGTGTGCGGGTCGAGCCGCGCCGTGGGCTCGTCCATGAGCACCAGTGCGGGGTCGCGCAGGAACACCCGGGCGAGGGCGAGCAGTTGTTCCTCCCCGGCGGACATGCCGCGCCCGCCGGCGCCGAGCACGGTGTCGAGTCCGTCGGGCAGGGCGCGGCGCCAGTCGGTGAGCCCGGCCTCGTCCAGCGCGGCGCACAGCCGGTCGTCGTCGACGGCGGGGTCGTAGAAGGTCAGGTTCTCCCGGAGGGTGGCGTGGAAGACCTGGACCTCCTGGGTGACCAGGGCGACCCGGCGGCGCAGCGACCCGGGGTCGAGGGCGCGCACGTCCTGTCCGCCGACCCGCGCGGTGCCGTGCTCGGGGTGGTGGAGTGCGAACAGCAGCCGCAGGACGGTGGACTTGCCGCTTCCGGTGCGGCCGACGACGCCGAGCCGTTCCCCGGGCTCCAGCCGGAAGGACACCTCCCGCAGCACGGGCTCGCCGGGCTCGTAGGAGAAGGTCACGCGGTCGAGGGCGGCGGTGAGCGGTCCTGGGGGCAGGCGGCGTCCGGTGCCGGGGCGTGCGGTGTCCTGGGTGGGCAGCAGCTCCCGCAGCCGCCGTACGCAGACCGCCGCTTCCTCCAGGTCCTGGAAGCGGGTCGTGATCGCGAGCAGGGGGCGGCGCAGCAGCATGGCGTAGGAGAGGGCGGCGAACGCCGTGCCGGTGGTGAGGCGGCCCTGGGAGTGCAGCCACACGCTGACGGCGAGGGCGAGGACGACGCTCGCGGTGGACAGGCCCTGCACGGTGGCGGGCCAGCGCACCGAGACGCGCGCCGCCCGGCGGGCCCGCCGGTACAGCTCGTCCTGGCGCGCCGTCAGGGCGGCGAGGGTCGCGTCGCGGGCGCCGTTGACGCGCAGGTCCTCGGCGGCGGCCAGCCGCTCCTCCAGGAAGCCGAGCAGGTCGGCGGAGGCCTGGCGGCGGGCGGCGACGAAGGGCATGGCGCGGCCGGCCAGGCGCCGCAGCAGGACGAGGGTGCCCGCGGCGAGCGGGGCGAAGACCAGGGCGAGGCGCCAGTCGAGCAGGAAGAGGGCGGCGAGGATGCCGACGGCCAGCAGGGCCTGCGCGGCGACTTCGAGGAGCAGTGCGGACATCACGGCGGCGAGGCGGGTGACGTCGCCGTCGATGCGGTCGACGAGTTCGCCTGGCGGGTGGCTCTGGTAGAAGCGTGCGCAGCGGCGCAGGCTGTGGTCGACCAGGTCGGCCCTGAGCCGGTTGGTGCCGCGCCAGGCGAGCCTGGAGGCGACGGCGTCGGTGGTGATGGTCGCCGCGAGCAGGCCGAGGGCGGCGGCCAGGTACCACAGGGCGACGCCGAGCAGGGCGGCGGAGGGCCGCTGCGAGAGCGTGTCGTCGACGAACCGGCGCAGCAGGTAGGGGGCGGCGAGCTGGAGTGCGATGCCGAGCGGCACGAGCACCGCCAGCAGTGCGACGGCCGGCCGTTCGCCGCGCAGATAGCGGATCAGCAGGGACAGCTGCCGTAACGGACTGGCCGTCAACGCGTTCCTCCCCCTTCGCCGGGCGGCGGAAAGCCCCAGGATAAAGTCCGGCCCGCTCGGGGGGAATCGTGCGGGACCCGGGGAAATGCGGACCGTTGCTGCGGTTTCGGCGCGCTGCTAGACTCCACGGGTCTTCTGGGCCGATTGATCGCGTTCGACAGCGGAGTGGGCCGACTGTTTTCGGCCACAATTCCTTGGCCCTGTTTTCTTCCGGGTGCGTCCGAGGGACCGTGGTCCCGGCCGTCCGGCGCCCGGGGCCGGCACCAGCACAGAGCACCGCCTTGAACATTCGGGTTCGTTCGACGCAAGGGGGATTCTCATGTCGGGTGACGCGCGGGACGAGGACGGCGCGGCCGGGAAAGAGCCCGGCGGGTCCACCGGGAAATCATCCGCTCAGACCGGGAAAGTGGTGGTCACGGGGGCGGCCGGTTTCATCGGGTCGCACCTCGTGGAATCCCTCAGGCGCGGCGGCGCGCACGTCGTGGGGATTGATCGTAAAGCGTCCTGGACGGAGCGTGAGATCCAGCCGTCCGCGACGATGGGATCATTACGCGCCATCCGCGGTGACCTCGCCTTCTCGGATCTTGCGGAATGTCTGGAAGACGCCTCCGTGGTCTTCCACTTGGCCGCGTTACCGGGCGTCCGGCCGTCCTGGACGCAATTCCCCGAGTATCTGCACTGCAACGTGCTGGCCACCCAGCGCCTGATGGACGCGTGTGTGCGCGCCGGGGTCCCCCGCGTGGTCATGGCCTCGTCGTCGAGCGTGTACGGCGGCGCGGAGGGACGGATGAGCGAGGACGACCTGCCGCGGCCCCTGTCGCCCTACGGCGTCACCAAACTGGCCGCGGAACGGCTGGCGCTCGCCTTCGCCGCCCGCCGGGACGCCGCGCTCACGGTCAGCGCCCTGCGTTTCTTCACCGTGTACGGCCCGGGGCAGCGCCCCGACATGTTCATCTCCCGGGTCATCGGCGCCGCCCTGCAGGGCAGGCCCATCGAGGTGTACGGCGACGGCACGCAGGTACGCGACTTCGTGCACGTCTTCGACATCGTGCGCGCGCTGACCCTCGCGGCCGGCGCCCCGGGGCGGGGCAGCACCGTCCTGAACGTGGGCACGGGCAGCGCCTCCTCGGTCAACGAAATCCTCGCCCTCACCGGCGAGCTGACCGGCGTGCGGCCCGACGTGCGGTACGGGGCGGCGCGCATCGGCGACGTGCGCTGCACCACCGCGGACGTGTCCCGGGCCGAGCGGCGGCTCGGGTTCACCGCGCGCACGCCGCTGCGGGCCGGGCTCGCCACCCAGGTCGAGTGGGCCAGGCGGACGCTGACGGCGTCGCCGCACGCCCCGACGACCGACGGCGGACGCATCGGGATGACGCCCACCGACCGGGCGTAGCCGGCATGTGCGGCTTCGTGGGATTCAGCGACGCGGACGGCGGCCGGGCGCCGGCCCCGGACACCGCCCGGCGGATGCTCGCCGCCGTGGCGCACCGCGGGCCCGACGGGTCCAGCTGGTGCCACCACCGGGGCGTGACCTTCGCGCACTGCGCGCTGACCTTCGTCGACCCTGACCGGGCCCGCCAGCCGCTGCGTTCCGCCGGCGGGGCGACCGTGCTGGTCCTCAACGGGGAGATCTACAACCACGCCGAGCTGCGCCGCGAACTGCGCGCCGAGGGCGTGCGGTTGCGCACCGGCAGCGACACCGAGGTGCTCGTCGAGCTGTACGAGCGCCGCGGCATGGCGGTGCTGGAGCGGCTGCGCGGCATGTACGCGTTCGCGCTGCACGACGCGCGCACGGCGACCACCGTGCTGGCCCGCGACCCGATGGGCAAGAAGCCGCTGTACTACACCCGCGTCCCGGACGGTCTCGCCTTCGCCTCCGAACTGACCGCGCTGCTGCGCCACCCCGGCACCCCGCGCACCCCCGACCCGGCGGCGCTGGCCCGCTACCTGACGCTCCAGGCGTTCTGCGCGCCCGGCTCGGCGGTGGCCGGCGTGCACAAGGTGCGCCCCGGCCACTACGTGACGTTCAGCGGCGGCGCGCTCACCGAGGTGGAGTTCTGGCGGCCCCGGCTGGATCCCGGGCCACGGGTGCCCCTGCGGCAGGCCGCCGCCCGGTTCGAGGAGCTGTTCCGCGCGGCCGTGGCCCGCCGGGTCCGCAGCACCGAACGGCGCCTGGGCGTGCTGCTCAGCGGCGGGCTGGACTCCAGCGCGGTGGCCGCCGTGGCCCAGCAGCTCTCCCCGGGCCGGCCGGTGCCGACCTTCAGCGCGGGCTTCGCCGACCGGGACTTCGACGAGAGCGGGCACGCCCGCGCGGTCGCCCGCCACCTGGGCACCGAGCACCACACGGTCCGCATCACGGGCCGCGACCTCGCCGACGTGGTGGAGGCCGAGTACGCCGCGGCCGACGAGCCGCTGGCCGACCCGTCGCTGCTGCCGACCCGCATCGTCTGCCGGGCCGCCCGGCAGCAGGTGCGCGGGGTGCTCAGCGGGGACGGCGCCGACGAACTGCTCCTGGGCTACCGGTACTTCCAGGCCGAGCGGGCCATCGAGACGCTGCTGCGGCTGATGCCGACGCACCGGCTGGAGTCGCTGCTGCGCGCACTCGTGCGGGCGCTGCCCGCACGTTCGGGCAACCTGCCCCTCTCCGCGGCGCTGCGGCTGCTGGCCCGGGGCCTGCGGGCGGCGCCCGAGCACCGCTTCTACCTCTCCACGGCCCCCTTCCAGCCGGGCGAACTGACCGCCCTGCTCCATCCGGACGCCCGCGCCGCCGCCCTGTCCGGGCCCGGCCCGTTCGCGGAGATCTCCCGGCTGCTCGACGGGCAGGACGGCCTCACCGGCGTGCAGCGCAGCCAGCTCGCCGTCTTCGCGCACTTCCTGCGCGACGTCATCCTCACCAAGACCGACCGCGGCGGCATGCGCGGCGCCCTGGAGGTGCGCTCGCCCTTCCTCGACCTGGACCTGGTCGAGTACGTCAACTCCCTGCCCACGGCGCTGAAACTGCGCCGCCTGACCGGCAAGCACCTGCTGCGCCGGGTGGCGGCGGACTGGTTGCCGAAGGACATCGTCCACCGCACCAAACTGGGCTTCCGCGCCCCGCTGGCGGCCCTGCTGCGCGAGGAGCTGCGCCCGCTGCTCCTGGACACCCTCGCGCCGTCCGCGCTGCGCCGCGACGGGCTGTTCGACGCGCAGGCCGTGCGCCGGCTGACCGACGACCACCTCCGCGGCGGGCACGACACCTCGCGCAAGCTGTGGGCCCTGCTGGCCTACCAGCTCTGGTACCGCAACCTGACCTCCTCCTCCCCCGCTCACCTCGCCCTCCCCGAGGAGACCCACCGTGCTCCCTGACCGCCCGACCATCCAGGTGCTGTCCCCCCGGACGTGGGGGGAGTTCGGCAACTACCTCGCCGCGACCCGCTTCTCCCGCGCGCTGCGCACCTCCGTCGAGGCGGAGGTCACGCTGCTGGAGGCGGAACCGATCCTGCCCTGGCTGGGCGAGGCCGGCGCCGAGATCCGCACCATCTCCCTGACCAGCCCGGACGCGGCGACCCGCACCAGGCGCTACATGGGTCTCATGGGCCGGCTCCAGGAGCGGTTCCCGGCCGGTTTCGAGGCCGCCCCCACGCCCGCGCAGCGCGCCGCGCTCGCCCCGCTCGCCGCGCACCTGTCCACGACAGCGCCGGACGTCGTGGTCGGCACCAAGGGTTTCGTGGCACGGCTGTGCGTGGCCGCCGTACGGCTGGCCGGGGTCCGCACCCGGGTGGTCAGCCACGTCACCAACCCGGGCCTGCTCCAACTCCCCCTGCACCGCAGCCCGTACCCGGACCTCACCCTCGTCGGCTTCGACTGGGCCCGCGACCACCTGCTGGCCGAGTGCGGCGGCGATCCCGCGCGGGTGCGGGTGGTCGGCCCGCTGGTCGCCCAGCACGATCTGCGCTCCTTCATGACCAGCGGGTCCGCCCAGCCCGCCGAGGAGGCGCAGGGCCCCTGGGGAGGCGACGACGACCCCGGCCGGCCGCGCCTGATCGTGTTCTGCAACCGGGGCGGCGACGTCTACCTGGACCTGGTGCGGCACATCGCGGACACCCACCCGGACACCGACCTGGTCTTCGTCGGGTACGACGACCCGGAGCTGGCCCAGCGCGCCGCCGCCGGGGCCGCCCGCCTCGCGCACTGGCGCTTCCACAGCCGCCTGACCCAGGCCCAGTACTTCGAGTACATCGACCGCGCCGCCCGCGCCCCGCACGGCCTGCTCCTCTCCAAGGCGGGGCCCAACACCACGCTGGAGGCGGCGTACTTCGGCATCCCGGTGCTGATGCTGGAGTCGGGGCTGCCGATGGAGCGGTGGGTGCCGGGGCTGATCCACGAGCACGGTCTGGGCCGGGCCTGCGCCGGCCCGGAGGAACTGCTGCGCACCGTCGACGACTGGCTCACCCGTCCCGCGACGATCGAGACGCACAAGAAGGCCGCCGTCTCCTTCGCGGAGTCCGTGCTCGACCAGGACGCGGTCACCGCCCGCATCGGGGCCGCGGTCCGGCCCCTGCTGGAGGCCAGGTGAGGCCCCGGCTGCGGCTGGTCGCGGGCCCCGACGGCGTCCGTGCCGAGGGCGACGAGGAGGTGCGGCTCGGGCACGTGCTGCGCGGCGACCCGCTCGCCGACGGGCCGCCGCCCGAGGGCGTCTTCGCCGCCTGGAGCTGGGACGGCGAACGCCTGCGCGCCCGCAACGACCGGTACGGCATGCACCCGCTGTACTACCGCGCCGACGGCGCCCGCCTCGCCCTCTCCCCCGACCCGCTCGCCCTGCTCGGCCCCGGCGAGAGCGCCGCGCTCGACCACGACGCGCTGGCCGTCTTCGTCCGCCTCGGCTTCTTCCTGGGCGAGGACACGCCCTTCGCCGCCGTCCGCGCGCTGCCCCCCGCCGCCACCCTGACCTGGTCGCGCGCGGGCCTGCGTCTGCGGTCGGCGGCGCCCGCCCCGGCCGGGCCCGCCGCCATGAGCCGGGCGGAGGCCGTGGACGGGTTCGTCGACCTCTTCCGCGCCGCCGTGGCCCGGCGGCTGCCCCACCGGCCCTACGCCCTCCCGCTGAGCGGCGGCCGCGACTCCCGGCACATCCTGCTGGAACTGTGCCGCCAGGGTGCCGCTCCCCGGCTGTGCGTGAGCGGCGCCAAGTTCCCGCCCGACCCCGGCGCCGACGCCGAGGTCGCCGCCGCGCTCGCCGCACGGCTCGGCCTGGCCCACCGCACCCTGCCCCGGCCGCGCTCGCAGTTCCGGGCCGAACTCGCCGCGAACCCGGCCCAGGGCATGGGCACCCTCGACGGCGCCTGGACGCTGCCGCTGCAGGCGTGGCTGCGTCGCCACGGCGGCCTGTCCTACGACGGGCTCGGCGGGGGCGAGCTGGCGCAGAACCCGAGCATCGACCTCATCCGGCGCACCCCCTACGACCCGGCCGCGCTGCCCCGGCTGGCCGACCGGCTGCTGACGGCCGGACGCACCGGCGCACACGTCGAGCACCTGCTCGGGCCGCGCACCGCACGGCTGTGGAGCCGGGAGCGCGCCCGCGACCGGCTCGTGACCGAACTCGCCCGGCACGCGCCGGCCGCCCTCCCGCTCGGCTCGTTCTTCTTCCACAACCGCACCCGGCGCTCCATCGCCCTGGCCCCCTTCGCGCTGGGCGGCGACCGGCTCGTGGTCCACACGCCGTACCTCGACCACGCGCTGGTCGACCACCTGTCCTCGGTGCCCTCCCGTCACCTCCTGGACGGCACGCTGCACGACGAGGCGCTGCGCCGCGCCTACCCGGCCCACGCCCACCTCGGTTTCGCCGCCGCCGTGCCGCAGCGGCACGGCGCCGTCCTGGTCGCGCACCGGCTGGCGTATCTCGTGCGGCTGCTGACCCACGCGGCGTGCGCCGAACCGCACTGGTGGCGCGGCGGCGACCGGGTCCTGCCGCGGCTGCTGGCCGCGGGCCGCGGGCCCGGCGCCGCCAGACGGGTCAGCCGCCTGCAGCCGCTCGCCCTGTACCTGCTCCAGCTGGAGTCCCTCGCAAGCGGACGCACTTCCTGAGCGGCCTCACCGGCCCCCGGCACCGGCCGGTCGGGCACGACCCCCGAAGGAGGGGACAGCATGCGGAAGACACTGCCCGTCATCAGCACCGGTCCGGCGACGGGGTCGGGCGGCTGCTCGACCGTCGCCGCGGCACCGGCCAGGCCGGGACTGCCCCGGTGGCGCCGGCGCACCCTGCGCATCGCCCTGGTCCGCCACCACGACCTGTGCCTGAACACCCGCCAGATCACGCAGATCCAGAAACGCGCCGGGGTCCTGCCGCACCTCGGGCTCGGCTACATCCACACCGCGCTGAAGACGGCCGGATTCCACAACGTCATCCAGATCGACACCCCCGCCCTGGGCCTGGACGCCGAGGGGTTGCGCCGCCTGCTCGCCGACTTCGGACCCGACCTGGTCGGCGTCAGCACCACCACCCCCGGACTGCCCGGCGCCGTCGAAGCCTGCGAGGTGGCCAAGAGCACCGGCGCCAAGGTGATCCTCGGCGGCCCGCACACCGAGGTCTACGCCCACGAGAACCTGCACCACGAGTGCATCGACTACGTCGGTGTCGGAGAGGGCATCACGATCATGCCGGAGCTGGCGGAGGCCCTGGAGCAGGGCGCGAAGCCCGAGGGCATCCGCGGCCTGGTCTCCCGCGACCACGACGGCGGCGCGGCGCCCATGGTGAACCTGGAGGAGGTCGGCTGGCCCGAGCGCGGCGGCCTGCCCATGGACCGCTACTACTCGATCATGGCGCCCCGGCCGTTCGCCACGATGATCTCCAGCCGCGGCTGCCCCTTCAAGTGCAGCTTCTGCTTCAAACAGGCCGTCGACAAGAAGTCGATGTACCGCAGCCCCGAGGACGTCGTCGGCGAGATGACCGAACTGAAGGACCGCTGGGGGGTGAAGGAGATCATGTTCTACGACGACGTGTTCACCCTGCACCGCGGTCGGGTCCGGGAGATCTGCGCGCTGATCGGCGAGCGGGGCCTGAAGGTGCGCTGGGAGGCGCCCACCCGGGTCGACCTGGTGCCCGAGCCGCTGCTGAAGGCGATGGCCGGGGCGGGCTGCGTACGGCTGCGGTTCGGCATCGAGCACGGCGATCCCGAGATCCTGCGCCGGATGCGCAAGGAGAGCGACATCGAGAAGATCGAGAAGGCCGTCACCTCGGCGCACGAGGCCGGCATCAAGGGCTTCGGCTACTTCATCGTGGGCTGGCTCGACGAGAGCCGGGAGCAGTTCCGGCGCACCGTCGACCTGGCCTGCCGGATACCGCTGGACTACGCGAGCTTCTACACGGCGACCCCGCTGCCCGGGACACCGCTGCACACCGAGTCGGTGGAGGCCGGACGGATCCCCGCCGACTACTGGGACCGGTTCGTGCGGGGCGAGTTCGACAGCCGGATCGGCTATCTCGTCCCGGACGCCCAGCACCGGGCCCAGGCCGCCTACCGGGCGTTCTTCCTGCGCCGCGGCATGGTCAAGCCGCTGCTGAGCCACATGGCCGCGACCGGCCAGTGGCGCAACACGCTGGACGGCCTGCGCAGCCTCGCCCGTTCGACCTCCAACACCGACCGTGACTTCTGAGGCGGCCCGCCCGGACACCCGGCCGCGTCCGGGCCCGCCCCCGAGACTCAACGAGCCCCTGCCCGCCCGCGCCCGGGCCCGCCGCGACGAGCCGTGGTGGCTGCGCCACCTGCGCCGCGGCATGGCCCGCGGCTACCGGCCGCCCGCGTCCTGGACCGTCCCCGTGCGGCACGTCCTGCCGCGGACGGGGGGAACGGCCGGCACCCCGGACGGGACGGACGGGACGGGGGAGACGGACGGGACGGACGGGACCGGGGCGGGCGCTCGGGGCGCCGCCGCGGTGCTGAGCGCCGGTGTGCGGCCCGCGCTGGCGCTGGTCGCCCCGACCTGTGTCTCGCGCGGGACGCTCCAGGAGCAGGAGGACCGGCTCGACGCCCTCCTCGACCAGCTCGCCGCGACAAAGGCGGCGCACCCCGAGACGCCGGTCGCGCTCTTCCTCGGCATGCAGTGGGCCGACGCCGGGGAGGAACGCGAGGCGCTGCGGCGGCTGCGGGAGCTGGTGGCGCGGGCCCGGGCCCGGCAGCCGCGGCTGCCGGTGTGCGGTCTGTCACTGCCCGGCCCGGGCAAGCCCCGCACCCTGAACGCCGCCATCGAGGTGGCCGAACTCCTCGGCTGCGTGGGCGTGGCCTGGGTCGACGACGACGTGACACCCGCCGACGGGTGCCTGGCCCGGATGGTCCGCGACTTCCTGGCGGCCGGCTGCCGGGGCGCGGTGGGCGCCACGAAGGTCCCGCACACCAAGCAGTACGCCACCTCGCGGCTGCTGGCCCGGGCCAAGGCCGTCGCGGCGCCCGCGGTGAACTACCCGCACGGCTGCTGCATCCTGGTGGCCACGGACGTCGTGTCCGGCGGCATGCCGGGCCGGTACGTCTCCGACGACGGGTACGTCTGCTTCCGCCTCCTCGATGCGCGCCTGCCCGACCCGCTGGCCCACCTGCGGCTCGTGCCGGACGCCCGCTGCCACTACTTCGTCGCCGGTCCCGCGGGCGAGACCCGCCGCAGGATCCGCCGGCTGCTGCTCAACCACCTCGTCGACCTCGCCGACTGGCCGCTGCCCGCGGCCCGTTACTACTTCCGGCACGTCCTCTTCTCCGGCCTGTGGCCGCTGACCGGCTTCGACGGCTCCCGGGGCGTGCGCCACGGCGCCCGGAAGGCGGCGATCAAATGGCTGTACTTCGCCTGGTTCGCGAGCGTGGGCGCCGAGCTGTACCTGCGCGGGCTGGCCGGCCGGCCGCTGCGCCGCATCGAGTGGGCCCCTTACTCGGCGGTCCGCACCCCCTCCCCTGCTGACCAGGAGCGCCGATGAAGGTACTGTCCCTGCACTCCGCCGGTCACGACACCGGCGTCGGCTACTTCGAGGACGGCCGGCTCGCGTTCGCCGTCGAGACCGAACGGCTCACCCGCGTCAAGCACGACCACCGCAGCGACATCGCCCTGCGGCACGTGCTGTCCCAGCCGGGGGTGGACGCCGACGGGATCGACCTGGTGGCGGTGAGCACCCCGGTGCGCAGCGCGCTGCTGAAGATCCCCGACCTGGACGAGGCGATGCGGCGCATCGGGGCGGGCGCGCCGCACCACCGCACGGTGTGCGACCTGCTCGGGCGGCGGGTGGAGTGCGTCGTCGTCACCCACGAGGTGTCGCACGCCGCGCTGGCCGCGCACTACGCCGGCCACGAGGACGGCACCCTGGTCCTGGTCAACGAGGGCCGCGGCCAGCTCACCCGCAGTTCCCTGTTCCGGGTCGAGGGCGCCGCGCTGACCTGGGTCGCCAAGGATCCGCTGCCCTGGTACGGCAACGGCTTCGGCTGGACGGCGATCGGCCACCTGCTGGGGTTCGGCAAGAGCCCGAGCGTGGCCGGCAAGGTGATGGCGCTGGGCGGCTACGGCCGTCCGGATCCCGCCGTCCGGGAGCAGTTGGAGGCCGTCGACCCCCGGGTGATGCACGACCTGGGCCTGGCCGAGGAGGTGCGGGCCCGGCTCGCCGAACGTCCCGAGTTCGCCCCGGAGTTCGAGACGGCGGCCCATGTCGTGGCCACCTTCCAGGAGTTGTTCACGCAGGCCGTGCACGCGGTCCTGGACCGGTACGCCACCCGTACCGGCGCGGGAGTCGGGCCGCTCGCCCTGGGCGGCGGCTGCGCCCTGAACATCGTCGCCAACTCGGCGCTGCGCGGGGCCTTCGGCCGGGACATCGCCATCCCGCCCGCCTGCGGCGACGCGGGCCATCTCGCGGGTGCCGGCGTCTACGCCCTGACGTACGTCCTCGGGCAGCCGCCGGCCCCGATCGACGTCTACGGCAACGGCGCCGGCGAGGCCCCGGCCGACGTCCTGGCCGCCCTCGAGCAGGCGGGACTGACGGCCCGGCCGTACGACGCGGCCGAGGTGGTCCGGGTGCTGGCCGACGGCGGTGTGGTGGCCTACGTGGAGGGCGCCGCCGAACTGGGGCCGCGCGCCCTCGGACACCGCTCCCTGCTGGGCAGCCCGGCCGTGCCCGGCATGCGCAAGCGGATGAGCGAGGAGCTCAAGCGGCGCGAGTGGTACCGGCCGCTGGGGGCGGTGATGCGCGAGGAGCGCTTCGCCGAGCTGTACCCGGGCGACCACCCCTCGCCGTACATGCTCTTCGAGTACCTGCTGCCCGAGGGCACCGCGCCCGAGGCCCGGCACGTCAACGGCACCTGCCGCATCCAGACCCTGGACCCCGGCCGGCACCGCCTGCACGGGCTGCTCGCCGACTTCGAGGCGGCCACCGGCGTGCCGGCCCTGATCAACACCTCTCTGAACGGTCCCGGCCGGGCCATCGCGCACACGGCGCGCCACGTCCTGGAGGACTTCGCGGACAGCGACGTCGACCTGTACGTCTTCGACGACGTGACGGCCCACCGGAAGGGGACCCGGTAGGCCGTCGCCGTGCGCCCTCGCGCGCGGGGGCCGGTCAGGGCGCCGCGTGCAGGGGGAGCAGCCGGTCCAGGACGTCGGCGGTGTACAGCTGTGTCACCGGCTCCAGACCGAGGGCGGCCGGCTGCTCCCGCACCGCGTCCAGGGCGTCGGCCCGCAGCCGCCGCAGCAGAGCGGCGACGTCCTCGGCGGGTACGGCGCCGGTGCGCACCAAGTGGCCGAGGTTGCCCGCGCGTTCGCCGTGGCGGTCGTAGTCGGTGAGGTCGTCGGCGATGGTGATGATCGTCCCGAACGCCTCGGCGAAGCGGCGCGCGGGCCCCACGGATCCGCTGGCCCGGCCGCAGAGGGCGGCCAGTGCGCCGTAGCAGCCCAGGAAGGCCGCTCCGTAGGTGCTGGCGCCGTCCCGCCACTCGTCGAGGGTGCGGGCGCGGTGGCTCTTGACGCGGATCTGACCGGTGCAGACGGTGGTGAAGTCGTCCTCCAGGACGTCGGTGACGTCCCGGGCGTCCTCCGCGAGCGCGCACATCTCCCGCAGGGCCGTCAGGTGCAGGTGCAGGCAGAGGCAGGCCAGTTCGACGCGGTCGAGTCCGGTGTCGTCGTCCATGAGGTCGTCGAGGAGTTTCATGGCGACGATGTCCAGGGCGAGGGCGCGGGCGACCCGGGCGCGCAGCGGCGGGTCGGTGATCCACTCGGTCAGGAAGTGCGGCACACGCAGGTAGAGCCGCAACGCCGCGGTGTGCTCCACGAGTCGGGCCGATCCGCCGTTGAGGGCGACGAAGCCGGCCACGTGGTCCCGGTTGGCGGCCTCGGTGGCGAGCATCGCGGCGGTGTACGTCTCGGGCAGGGCCCCGGTCACCGTGCCGCCCCCGCCATCTCGGTCAGGGTCGAGCGCCAGTCCAGGTGTTCCAGCGCCCCGGCGAAGCCCACGTAGTCGGCGCCGGCCTCCAGGTAGGCGTCGACGTGGTCGCGGCGGCGCACGTTGCCGCTGACGAAGAGGATCTGGCCGGGGTCGAGCCGGTCCCGGAAGTGGCGCACGACCTCGGCCGGCACCCGGGCGTAGCGCGAGTACAGGTAGACCATGTGGAAGCCGAAGCTGCGGGTGACCGCGATGTGCCGGTCGATCTGCTCGGTGCCGGCGGTGGCGACCGGCACGGTGCCGAGCAGGTCTCCCGTCTTGTGGTCCTCGCCGAAGGTGAGGGCGACGGTGAGCAGCAGTTCGGGCCAGCGCTCGCGGTCCGCACGGGCGGGCAGCGCGGCGACGGTCTCCAGGTAGCTCTTCCAGACGTAGTAGTCGTCGCGGGAGCCGAGCAGCGCGGGCAGCATCACGGCGTCGGCGCCGCGGGCCAGCGGGAACCCGGCGCCCTTGCGGGGCGGGAAGTGCAGCAGGACCGGGAGGTTGCTGACCTCCTTGATCGCCGCGATGTAGGGGTTCATACGGGTCTCGAAGGACTCGTAGTCGGTGCTGGCGAGGATGATGGCCGGGAAGCCGAGGTCGTCGAGGACCTTCGCCTTCTCCACGGCCTCCTCCTGCGGCACCTTGAACGGGTCGATGATGTGGACCGGTCCGCGGGCGTGACCGCGCAGCCGGGTGAGGACGTCCCCCGGGCCGAGCAGTGCCGGCTGCGTGCGGGCGGTGTCGTTCGGGACCGGGTGTGGTGTCGGGCGCACCGGCCTTACCCCCTTGTCGTCCGGTCGTGCGTCTGTCGTGCGTCTGTCGTACGTCCTGGGCGTGCGGCCTCGTACGCCCAGGACGCCTGGCGCACGTGCCGTCGTACGTGCTGTCCTACGTGCTTTCGTGGTGGGTCCGTGTCGTCACGCGTGGGGCGCGTGGTCCGCCCGTGCGGCCGCCGACGGCGCGAGCACGGCCGCGGCTCTGGCCAGTGCGGCGACGACGGACGCGGTGGTGTAGAGGGCGTTGCCGTCCAGGACCAGCGAGCCGAGCGCGGCCTTGCCGCGCCGCCCGCGCTCCCAGTGCGGCCTGGCGTCCGGGTCCCGTTCCAGGGGCCCGGGCACACGGCACCAGGCGGAGGGCCGCCAACTTCCGTCCGCCCGCTGGGAGTCGGTGAGGTAGGCCACCGCCCGGCGGGCGGCGTCGGCGCTCGGGTCGGCGGCCGCGGCCACGGCGGCGCGCAGCGCGAAGGCGGTGGCGAAGGCCGACCCGGCGGGTTCCTGGGCGGTGCGCACGGCGCCGTCCGGGCCGATCCGCGCCGCGGCCCACCGGGCGCCGTGGCGTGCGGACGGGCTCGGCGGGTCCGTACGGTCCGCGCTGAGCGCTTCGACCGCCAGCGCGGTGGGGTACTCGCGGTCGGGCCACCAGTAGGCGGGCCACGCCCCGTCGGGGCGCTGGATGCGGCGGAGCCGGTCCAGCAGCCGTTCGCGGACCGGCAGGCGGCGCAGTCCGGCTGCCGCCGCGGTCACGCAGGGGTGGCTCGCGTACCAGGCGTCCCAGCGGGGTGCCACCCGCTCCAGGAAGGGCTGGGCGATCTGGGGCAGGTAGCTGGAGATGCCGTCGTCGGGCTGGAGGTGGGCCGCGACGAAGCGGTACCCCTCGTCAGCGCGGGGGCCGGTGTCCTCGCCGAGCGCTTCGGCCAGGCGCAGGACCCAGGAGGTGATGTCGGCGTCGCCGGGTACGCGCGGGCAGTAACCCCAGCCGTCCGAGGGGCCGCGGGAGCGGCGCAGCAACTGCCAGGAGCCGGCCGCCGCCGCGCGCCCCGGTCCGTCGGGCAATTCCGCGAGGCAGGCTCCGACGAAGGCGGTGGCCCAGAATTGCCCGGGGCCGCGGACTTCGTAGTCGTTCCACCAGCCGTTCTCGTCGCGCGCCGACCGGAGGAATTCCGTTGCCGCGCCCAGGGCTTGCCGGACCGATTCATCGAGGGGTAATCGCTGTGCACCGTTCACGTACTCTCCATTCCGGGGAGAGGCGACGAGCCGGGCCACCGTGCCGCCGTGCGCGCGCTGCGGCGGCAGACGATTTCCCGATCCTACACGCGTTCGTTTCGGCGAGGTAGGGCGGAATTCCCCCGGACGGAAGCGGACCGGCGGCGCCGGGCCGGGAGCCGGCCGGTGATGCGGGACCGGGAGCGGCCCGGCCCCACACCGCGGGGTGAACACGCCTGGGTGGGCGGTGGTTTCACACGAACCGCATGTGGGCGCGCCGGCGCAGCCGGACCGACATCACCGTGCCGCTGGCGACCGCCAGCAGCGCCGCCACCACGACGGCGTGCGTCACTCCGGAGGTGAGGGAGCCGCTTCGGGCGCCGTCCACGGCGTACGTGATGATCTCCCTGGTGGACCAGAAGGGCAGCACCTTCGCGGAACTCTTCGCCGGGTCGATCACCATCTGGGCGCCGATGACGCAGATCAGCAGCAGCGTGCCCTCCAGATCCCGGGGCACGGCCAGGCCGAGCAGCAGGCCGAGGGGGACCGCGACAAGGGTCGTCAGGACCAGTTCCGCGGCCACGGCCTGCGGGTGCGCCACCTTCTGGTCGACGGTGACGACGACGGCGTAGAGCGCGGAGACGAGCAGTCCGGCGACGACGAGCGCGAGGGTGCGGCCCAGGTACAGGTGCCGGGGACGGAAGCCGGACAGGGCGAGGCGGGGCGCGGCCTGACGACCGGTCACGGCGGAGAACAGGGCCGCCGTGCTGACGGCGAAGCCCACGCCCAGGCTGGCGAACCGTATGGCCTGGCCCGCCTGGTCGTGCCGGCCGAGGTAGAACACGAGCGGCACGAGCAGCAGCAGGCCCAGTACGCCTCGGCGGCGCAGCAGTTCACGCAGGGTCATCTCCGCCATGCGCAGGGTGCGGATCACCGGCCGGCCCCCCGTTTCCTGGGGCTGAGGTCCAGTACGGTGTCCACCTGGTCGAGCTGGTTGAGCATGTGGGTGACGACGACGACCGCCTTGCCCTCCTCCCGCCAACGCCACACGTTCTGCCAGAAGTCGACGTAGGAGCCGCGGTCGAAGCCCTGGTAGGGCTCGTCGAGCAGCAGCACCTCGGGGTCGGCGAGGGCGGACAGGACGACGTTCAGCTTCTGCCGGGTGCCGCCGGACAGGTCCTTGGCCAGGGTGCCGCGGGCGACGGACCAGTCGAGCCGCGCGGCGAGTTCGCGGCCGCGCCGGTCGGCGTCCGGGCGGCTCATGCCGCGTCCCGCACCGAACAGGGTGAAGTGCTCGCGCGGCTTGAGGAAGTCCATGACCCCGGCGTCCTGCGGGCAGTAGCCGAGCTTTCCGGCGACGGTGACCCGCCCCTTGTCCGGGGAGAGCAGACCGGCGCAGATCTTCAGCAGCGTGGACTTGCCCGCCCCGTTGCTGCCGACGATCGCCGCGACCTCGCCGGCGCGCACGACGAGATCGACGCCGTCCAGGACGCGGCGGCGGCCGTAGCTCTTCACGATGGCGTGCGCGTTCAGGAGCACCTCGCGTCCGGCGGATGCGGGCGCGCCCCCTAACCGCTGATCCGTGCTCGCGGAGTACCTCATGCGTGTCACCCTCCTGCCGTCGCCCGCGGCGCGTGGCGCGGAACACCGGCCTGTGTCTGTGCGGTCGGGCCGGTCCGCGGCCGGCCGGGGCCGGGCCGCCGGGCACCGGGCGGCCAGTCTGCCGCACCTCGTGCCGTCAGGGTGCCACAGGGGTGCGCCGGGGCCCGGCGGCTCACGCTCCGCGCGGCGCCCGGGAGTCCGGTCCGGCGTTTTTCGGCCGATTCCGGGGCCCGTGGCCCCCGCCACCGGGCTCCTTCCCGGCCACCGGGCGGAATTCGGCCGCTGCCGGAAGCCGTCTCCGGACGGCTGTCCGGCGAATTCACCGAACGGTCACGGCCGCAACCCCGGTATTTCGGCCAAGCCGTCTCCCTGTCGGCGGGAGAGGCGGCCCGCTCTTGTGATCAGCAGGCGGCGCTGGTTAGCGTACGCCCGTCGAAATCTCTGAATCCGCCGCATTCTCCGCCGGAGGCGGCACTCGCGGCGAAATCCGGTTCACCCCGGTCGCCGGAAACCGGCCCGGGGCCGGAGCGGAAGTCCGAACGGGCGGCGCGGCCGGCGAAAGGGACACGCATGCGAGGGGGCGTCGAGGACGGCCGCCTGTGGTGGCAGCGCGCGGTGGCCCGCGGTTTCGATCCGGCGCCCGCTCCCGACGGGCCCGTGGCGCTGGTGCGCGACGGCCGGGTGCTGCCGGACCACGACGCGCTGACGGCCCTGCCCACCGGCGGGCTCGGCGTCCTGCTGCCCACCTACGTCGCCCGCTGCGGACTCGACGAGCAGCGCACCGCTCTGCGGCACCTGCTCGACGCGCTCGCCGAGGTGCGCGCCTCCCGTCCCGGCCTGCCGCTGACCCTCTGGCTCGGGATGCAGTACGGGCCCGGAGAACTGGGCGAGGCGGTGCACCGGCTGCGCGCACTGACCGGCACGGCGGCGCGGGCGGAGGGGGCCGGGACCACCGCTGCTGCGGACGGGGCCGGGCCCACTGCCTCGGCGGGCGGGGCCGGGGCCGGCGCGTCGGTGGACGCTGTCGAGACCGGCACGTCGGCGGATGGGGCCGGGGCCGGCGCGTCGGAGGACGCTGCCGGCACCGTCCCGGCGCACGCGGCCGACACCACCGGGGCGGGCGCGGCCGGGGCCTTTCCGGCGGATGTGGTGGGGTTCGCGCTGCCGGGCCCCGGGAAGATCCGCACCGTCAACGCGGCCCTGCGCCTGTCCCGGCCGCTGGGGCACACCGGCTGGCTGTGGACCGACGACGACGTCCACCTCGCCCCCGGCTGCCTGGCCCGGCTCGTCGCCCGCTTCCAGGAGCGCGGTGCCACCGGCGCCGTCGGCGCGCACCTGGCCGCCCTGCCGCGCGCGTCGGCCGCCGCCCGCACCATGGACCGCGTCTCCCGGGTGACGACTCCGCCAGCGCCGTGCCCGGCGGCGGCCTGCATGCTCGTCGCCGCCCCGGTCCTGGCCGGGGGCATCCCGGCCCGCCGGCTCGCGGACGACGGCCATGTGCTCTTCGAACTCCTCGACCCGGCCGCGCCGGATCCGTGGCACGACCTGGAGGTGCTGCCCGAGGCCCGGGGTTCCTTCTACCGGGTCGGCCGGTCGCACGACACGCTGCGCCGGTTGCGCCGCTCCCTCTACAGCCATGTGACCTGCACGGCCGACTACCCGTGGCCGGTCGCCCGCCTCTACCTCACCGGGGTGCTCTTCCACGGCCTGTGGCCGCTGGCGCCCTGGAACGGTGACGGCGGATGGGCCTGGGGAGCCAAGCGGTGGACGGTCAAGGCCGTGCAGGCGGCCTGGTTCTGCTCGGTCGCCGCGGGCCTCGCCGCACGCGGCCTGCTGGGCCGCCCGCTGCGGCACGTGCCGTGGGGCGACGAGGGCGACTTCCGCAGCCCGGCGGCCGAGGGGCGGCCCACGGCCGTGGCGGCGGCCCAACGCTGACACACGACGGCCGCCCCCGCGCGGCCCGGGAAGGGAGACTGCGGTGCGGGCAACGGCAGACGAGAAACCGGCGGTCACCGTCATCCTGCCGCACTACGACTGCGCGGCCTACCTCGGCGCCGCCGTCGCCTCGGTGCTCGCCCAGGACCGGCCCGACCTGCGCCTGGTCGTGGTCGACGACTGCACGCCCGGCGAGACCTGGACGCACGCGCTGCGTCCGTACGCCGCCGACCCCCGGCTGTCGGTGCTGCGCGCCTCCCGCAACGTCGGGCACCTGCGGCTCAAGAACGAGGTGCTGCGGCGGGTGGACACCCCGTACGTGGCCTTCCAGGACGCCGACGACATCAGCCTGCCCGGCCGGCTGCGCCACCAACTCGCCCTGCTGGAGGGCGGCAAGGCCGACCTGGTGGGCTGCTCCTACGAGTACATGGACGCCGAGGGCCGGCGTTCGGGGCGGCGCCGGATGCCCCGCAACGGCAACCTGTGGCTGCGGCTGGGCCGGTCGACCGTACTGCTGCACCCCTCCAGCGTGGTCCGCCGCGAGGTGCTGGAGCGGCTCGGCGGATTCGACGGCACCGTACGGCTCGGCGCCGACACCGACTTCCACCTCCGGGCCGCGCGCCTGTTCCGGCTGCGCAGCGTGCGCCGCGTCCTGTACCGGTACCGGATCTGGCCCGACTCGCTGACCCAGGCGCCGGGCACCGGGTTCGGTTCCGCCGAGCGCCTGGCCTACACCCGGGCCATGAACGACCAGGAGGCCCGCCGCCGCGCCGCCCGCACCCGCGAGGAACTGCTGCCGCTGCTCGTCGCCCCGCCCAACGACGTCGAGTTCACGCTGCACCCGGTGGCACCGGCCGGATGAGCACCGTGGGAGCAGCGGACTTCACCGTGGTCGTCGCGGCGCCCGAAGGGGACTGGGAGCCGGCGCTGCGCGGCCTGGCGCGCCACGTGCCGCAGGCCGCAGCGGTCGTCGTGGTCACCGGCGGCCGGGAGCCGCGCGGACCGGGGGTGCGCGTCGCGCGTACAGCCCCCGGCGCCGCCGGCGCGGCCTGCCTGGCGGCGGCCCGTGCGGCGCGTACGCCCTACGTCGCGTTCCTCCAGGGCCGGGACGAGGTGCTGCCGGGCTGGCCGGCGCACCTCGCCCGGGCCGCGGCGGACGACGCGGGCCTGATCGAGTACGGCTGCCTGCGCCTGCGGCCCGAAGACCCGGTCGCCCCGCCGGACGCCGACGTGGACCTGGACGCAGACACGGACGTAGGCGCCGCGTACCGGCGCGACAATGACCGGACCGCCGTGAGCCGGTCCGGCAACCCGCTCGGCGGCCTGATCGACGGCATCGTCCTGCCGTCGATCGCACCCGGCGGTGCCCCCGTCGCCTACGCGGTCCGCCGGGACCTGCTCGAACCCCGGGAGGACGCCGCCGAGGGGGGTGTCCCGGCCGCGCGGATCACCGTGCCCCGGCTCCTGGTGCGGCGCCGGAGCGACGACAGCGCGGCGGCGGGCGCCGCCGCCCTCGCCGTCCGCGCCCATGTCCTGCGCACCACCCGCCTGTCGTCGCGCGTCACCGAGCCGGACCTCGAACCGCCCCGTCCGGGCCGCGCACCGGAGCTGGTCTCCGTCGTGCTCCCCGTCCGCGACGGCGCCCGCACGCTGCCGGCCCAGCTGGACGCGCTGGCCCGCCAGACGTACGACCGGCCCTGGGAGGTCGTCGTCGTCGACAACGGATCGACGGACGGCACCCGCGAGGTGGCCGAGGCGGCGCGCTCGGCGCTGCCCGCGCTGCGTGTCGTGGACGCCGCCGACCGGGCGGGCGAGAGCCACGCCCGCAACCGCGGGATCCGCGCGGCGCGCGGCGACCTCATCGCCTTCTGCGACGCCGACGACGTCGCCGCCGCGGGCTGGCTCGCCGCGCTGGCCGAGGCCGCGCCGGACGCCGGGCTGATCGGCGGCAGCCTGGACACCGCCCTGCTCAGCCCGGCCCACCCCGACGAACAGCCGCTCCCGATGACCGCGCAGACGGACTTCCTGCCCTTCGCCAGGGGCGCCAACTGCGCGGCGTGGACCGAGGTGCTGTCCGCCATCGGCGGCTGGGACGAGTCCTACGTGGGCGGCGGCGAGGACATGGACCTGTCCTGGCGCGCCCGGCTGTCCCACCACCGGGTGGGCTACGCGCCCGACGCCCGCATGCACTACCGGCTGCGCGCCGAACTCTCCTCGCTGGCACGGCAGAAGTGGAACTACGGCCGCTCCGGGGCCCGGTTGTACGACGCCTACCGGCACGCCGGGTTCCAGCGCCGCGACGGCGGCACGGTCCTCATGAACTGGTCCTGGCTGCTGCTGCACTCCCCCGACCTCGCCCGCTCACCCGGGCTGCGCCGCCGGTGGGTCCGCTACGGCGCCCGGCTCGCGGGCTTCCTCGCGGGCAGCGTGGAGCAGGGCGTCGCCTATCTGTGAGGGTCCGGCGCCCGGGGACGGCGGTGCGGGTCAGGTGCCGGTGGCGCCGCCGCGGGCCGCGTCGACCAGGGCGTGCAGGCAGGCCATGAACAGGCGGTGGGTTCCGGCCGCGTGCTCCTGCTGCAGGATGGTCGCGAAGTACTGGCTGAGCGCGGCACCGACGGCGGCACCGACGACGGCGTTCATCGGATGGTCCGCGGGCAGTTCGGTGGCGGCGGCCAGGGCGGGGCCGGTGATGCGTACCGCCTCGGTGATCTGGCTGCTGCCGTGCGCCCTGAGCGCCGGGTTGGCCTCGTACATCGCGGTGAGCAGGGCGACGAGTTCCGGGTCCAGGGCGTCGGCCTCCCCGGTGAGCCAGGCGTCGACGACGTCGAGGAACCCCGAGCCGGGCCGGTCCCTGAAGACGGCGGTGAGCCGGGCCGCGATCTCGTCGGGCACCGACAGGGCGATGTCGTGCTTGGAGGGGAAGTAGAGGGAGACCGTGCGCGGCGCGACGTCGGCCGCCTCCGCGATGTCGGCGATGGTCGTGCCGTCGTAGCCCTGCTCGGCGAACAGGCGCATCCCCGAGCGTCTGATGGCCTCGCGGCGTCTGGCCTTGCTGCGCTCCCGGTGGGACGTGGACGCCCTCGTCTCGCCAGTCATGGCCGTAGCGTAGTCGGCGCGGCGGGCGCGGGCGGCCGGCGGCGGGCCGCCGCCCGGCTCACGGCCGACCGGGGAGGCCGCATTCGCCGGAGGGCGGTGTCACGACCGCTCCGCGCCCGCCGCACCGCCGCCTACTCCTCGGGGGCGATACGGGCGCCGGTGGCGCGGTGGGTCACCGAGATCGCCTCCATCGGGCAGGACTCGGCCGCGTCGACCAGTTCCGGCGCGGGCGCGGCGGTCTCCGACGTCGGGTGCGAGGCACCGTCCCGCACCTGGAACCTCCCCGGTGCGACGCCCGCGCAGATGCCGGTGGCCATGCACGCCTTCTCGTCGACCCGGACGCGCCACACGTCCTCACCCGGCCCCAGGACCGCGCCGGGACCCGGCCGCTCGGGCCCGTCGTCGCGGCCGCTCATGCCGCGTCCCAGGTCACGAGCATCTTCTCCAGACCCTTCACCCCGGCGCCCGCCTTCCACACGAGGTCCTCGCCGGTGCCGGCCAGGCGCAGGCCGGGCAGCCGCTCCAGCAGGGTGCACAGGGCCACCTGCAGTTCCATCCGGGCGAGTTGGGCGCCCAGGCAGTGGTGCGGGCCGTGGCCGAACCCGACGTGCGACGCCTCCTGGCGGGTCAGGTCGAGTCTTTCCGGGCAGGTGTAGACGGCGGTGTCGCGGTTGGCCGCCGCGTTCGAGGCGACGACGGGTTCGCCCGCACGCACCACTCCGCCGCTCAGTTCGACGTCCTCCAGGGCGTAGCGCGCGATCCCGGCACTGCCCAGGGGCACGAAGCGCATGAGTTCCTCCACGGCCTGGGGCACCAGGTCCAGGTCGGCGCGGAGCCGGGCCAGCTCGTCGGGGTGGCCGAGCAGCGTGTACACGAAGTTGGGGATCTGGCTCGCGGTGGTCTCGTGGCCCGCGACCAGGACGCTGACCCCCATGGCGACCAGTTCGTCCTCGGAGAGCCGGTCCTCCTCGTCCCGGGCCGCCACCATCACCCCGAGCAGGTCGTCCCGGGGCTCCTTGCGCCGCTCGGCGACCAGTGCGGCCATGTAGGCGGACAGCTCGTCGGCGTAGCGTTCGACCTCCTCGGGGCGGAAGCGGGTGGTCGACAGCAGGGCGTCCGACCAGAGGCGGAACCGTGTCCGGTCCTCGAAGGGCACCCCCAGCAGTTCGCAGATGACCGTGACGGGCAGCGGGAGGGCGAAGTCGGCCACCAGGTCGGCGGGGGCGCCCCGGACCGTCATCGCGTCGACGAGGCCGTCGGCGATCGCCTGGGCCCGCCTGCGCAGCTCCTCCACGCGGCGCGCGGTGAACGCCTTGGCGACCACCCGCCTGAGCCGGGTGTGCTCGGGCGGGTCGAAGGCCAGGATGTTGCCGGCCAGGCCCCGGTGGTACCGCGTCCTGGGTTCGTCCCGCGCCACCGCCTCGGCCCGGCTGAACCGTGGGTCGCCCAGGACGGTCTTGACGTCCTCGTACCGGGTCACCAGCCAGGCCGGTTCTCCGTGGGTCAGACGCACCGGGCACAGCGGCTCGCTGGTGCGCAGCTGCTCGAAACGCGGCTCGATGTGCAGTTCGTCGGTCTCGTGGAACGGAAACGCCTGGGGGTCGCTGATGGTCATGAGGTGCCGCCTCTCGGTGGGGGAAACCATCTGCAGGGGCTGTCCGCACGGGCGGGAGGCCGCCGGCCGACCCGGCATCGGGTCCGGTCGGCGCACGAGGTCCGGCCGTCGCACGGCCCGCGGCGCGCCTCGGCCGCCCGGAGCATCACATTTCGTCCATGTTCGAACCGTAAGCAATCTTGCAGCCGGACGCAATATTGCTTTCGGACGCATGCAGGTTGACTGCATATGGGCGGTGGACGGACTGCTCATGGGCGGCGGACGGCGGCGACGTGGGCGGCGCGTAGGGTGTGGGGGTTCCGATCAAGCCATGACAGGCGGTCCGCCTCCGCGCCGCCGCCCGGCGGCTCGTGGCAGGCACCGAGGAAGCTGGAGTCACGTGAGCGAGACCGAGACCGGGGTCGTCACCGCGCCCCGCCCGCTGCTGCTGGAGGACGGCCGGCCCGCCGTCGCGGCGTGGTCCCTGGACCCCGGCATGCTGCACCTCAACCACGGGTCCTTCGGCGCCGTCCCGCTGGTCGCCCAGGAGCGGCAGAACGCCCTGCGGGCCGAGATGGAGCGCGCGCCGGTCGTCTGGTTCCCCCGGCTGCCCGCCCGGATGGCCGCGACCCGCGGCGCCGTCGCCCGCCATCTGGGCGTCGAGGCCCGCGACCTCGCGCTGGTGCCGAACGCGAGCGCGGGCGCGAGCGTCGTCCACGCCGCCCTGGCCGCGCAGCCGGGCGGCGACATCGTCGTCACCGACCACGGCTACGGCGCGGTCACCATGGGAGCACAACGCCTCGCCCGCCGCTGGGGCCGCCGCGTCCGCACGGCCCGCGTGCCGCTGGCCGCCGACGCGGACCAGGCCTACCGGGCGGTGATGGCCGAGGTCGACGACGGCGTCGCGCTCGTGGTGCTGGACCAGATCACCTCGGCCACGGCCCGCGGGCTGCCCGTGGAGCGGGTCGGAGCGGAACTGGCCCGGCGCGGCGTCGCACTGCTCGTGGACGGCGCCCACGCCCCCGGCCTGCTGGCCGCCCCGCTGGACGGTCTGGTCTGCGACGCCTGGGTCGGCAACCTCCACAAGTGGGGCTGCGCGCCGCGCGGCACGGCGGCGCTGGTCGCACGCGGGCCGCTGCGCGAGCACCTCTACCCGCTGATCGACTCCTGGGCGGCGGACGAGCCGTTCCCGGACCGGTTCGACCAGCAGGGCACCCTGGACGCCACCGGTCCGCTCGCGGCGCCCGCGGCCCTGGACTTCGTCGAAGCCACCTGGGGCTGGGACACGGCCCGCCGCTACATGGACGAACTGGCCGACTACGGCGCCCGGGTGGTCGGCGCGGCGTTCGCCGGCTCGGCGGGGCCGGTGGAGCGCGCCGAGGTCGGCATGCCCGTGCCCGGCATGCGGCTGGTACGCCTCCCCGACGGGCTGGGGACCAGCCGGCTCGCGGCGGACGCCCTGCGCGACCGGGCGACGGCCGAACTGGCGGCGGAGACCGCCTTCACCAGTTTCGACGGGGTCGGGTACCTGCGCCTGTCGGCCCACGTCTACAACACCCCTGCCGACTACGAGCGGTTCGCCGAGTCCTGCGTCCCGGTCGTGCACGCGTGGGCGCGCCGGGCCCGCGCCGGGAGCTGACCGCAGCCGAGGGGCACGGTTCTTCGAAACCAGCCCCCGCGATCACGTGTCTTCCCCACCGACCGACGACCGCGGCCGCCGAACGGCGGCCGGGCGAGCAGCCGATCCCCGGGGGGAGACATCCGTGCGTATCCGTTCCGTCAGCTCCGCGCGGACGGGCGCGCGCGGCGCGGCCGTCGCCACCGCACTGGTCGCGGTGGGCACGCTCCTGGCCGGCGCCGGGCCCGCCGCCGCGGTGAAGGGCGGCGGTCCCGCCACCACCGCGGCGCGTCCGTACACCATGCTCATCGAATGCGACGGCAGCCAGTTCTGCGGCGGGACGCTCGTCGCACCCCCCAAGGTGCTCACCGCCGGACACTGCGTGCAGGACGCCGGCAAGGTCTCCGCGCTGCGGGTGATCGGCGGCCGGATCCGGGTGGACGGCACCGGCGGGACGGTGCGCCGGGTGGCCTCCTACCGGCTCGACTCGCGCTACGGCTCGCCCGGCGCCGCGCACGACGCGGCAATCCTCACGCTCGACCGCCCGATGCCCTACCGGACGATCCCGGTGGCCGGGCTGCGGGACGCCGCTCTGGTCGCCGACGGCCGGACGGCGCTCGTCCTGGGCTGGGGGCGCACCGGCCCCGGCACCGCGGCCACCCGGCTGAAGCAGGCCCGGCTGGTCCTGTCCCCGCTCGCCCGCTGCCGGCCCTACGCCGACACGGACACGGACCCGGCCCAGATGCTGTGCGGCACGTCCCGGCCGGGCAGCGCCGACAGCGTCTGCCCGGGCGACTCCGGGGGGCCGCTCGACGGCGGCGGGAAGGTCGTCGGGATCGTGTCGGCCGGCAACAAGTACTGCGACGGCCAGTACCCGGTGTCGCTCTTCGTGCGCGCCGACGCGGTGGCGGCCGATCTCGGGATCCGCACCCGCTGACGCCGTCCGGCCTCACCGGCCGAACCGTACGGGCAGGCTCCGCGGGCCCCGGATCATCAGCCCGGGGCGCCAGGTGATCGCCGCCGGGTGGATGTCCAGGGCCAGATCGGGGCAGCGCTCCAGCAGGGTCCGCACGGCGATGCGCGCCTCCAGGCGGGCCAGCGGCGCGCCCAGGCAGTGGTGGATGCCGTGGCCGAACGCCACATGGCCGCGGGCGTCGCGGGTGATGTCGAAGCGTTCGGGGTCGGAAAAACGCCCGGGATCGCGGTTGGCGTCGGCGATGGCGACGAGGACGAGTTCACCGCCGCCGGGGACGACGGTGTCGCCGATCGTCACCGGCTCGGTGGTGAAGCGGTAGGTGGGGGTCTCCAACGGGCCGTCGTAACGGAGCATCTCCTCGACGGCGGCGTCGATCAGCGTGAGGTCCGCGCGCAGGGCGGCCAGTTGGCCGGGGTGGGTGAGCAGCGCGAGGACTCCGTTGGAGATCAGGTTGACGGTGGTCTCGTGGCCCGCGACGAGCAGCAGCCAGGCCATGCCGACCAGTTCCTCGTGGGAGAGGCGGTCGCCGTCGTCGTCCTCGCCGTGGATCAGCGCGCTCAGCAGGTCCTCGCCCGGCCGTTGCCGCTTGTCCGCCACCAGTTCCCGCATGTACCGGGCCATCGCGTCCGCGGCGGCCCTGCGCTGAGCGACGTCGGCCGCGCCGATCGCGTCGTTGGACCAGGTGCGGAAGGACGCGCGGTCCAGGCCGGGGACGCCGAGGAGTTCGCAGATGACGGAGATGGGCAGCGGGAAGGACAGGGCCTCGACGAGGTCGGCACGCCCGTCGGGGGCGCCGAGCATCCGGTCCAGGAGCGTGTTGGTGGTCCGCTGGACGCGCGGGGCGAGTTCCTCGACCCGGCGGGCCGTGAACTCACGGGCGACCAGTCGGCGCAGCCGGGTGTGGTCCGGCGGGTCGTACCGGAGCATGTGGGGTCCGGAGGAGACCGTTCCCAGCGGCAGCGCGGGCGACGCCTTCGCCCAGTCCTTGGAGAGTCCGGCGTCGGCGAGCGCGGCGCGGCCGGCCTCGTACCCGACGACCAGCCAGGCCTCCGCGCCCCCTTCGGGCATCCGGATGCGGTGCACCGGCCCCTTCGCCCGCAGCCGGGCGTACACGGGATGGGGATCCCGGGTGAACGACTCACCGAGCGCGGCCAGATCGACGATGCTCATGGACACTACCCCCTCGTCACGGCCCGTCGACTGTAGACCCCCGCCGCCCCGGCCCGCGCCCCCCTTTCGCGATCGGCGGGTGACCCGGGCGCGTCAGCCGGGCCGGCGGCCGGGGCCCAGGTCGGCGTGGACGGTCGCGGTGCCGTCGGCGATGACGACCTCGGTCGTGAGGGACGGGCGGTCGGCGACGCCGACGGTGTACGTCCCCGGTGTCAGACCGGCGACCCCGTACGTGCCGTCCGCGGCGGACGTGGCCGAGCCGACCGCGTCGCCCCGCTCGTTCAGCACGGTCAGGCGGGCACCGGCGAGGGGCCTGCCTGACTCGGGGTGGCGGACGGTGCCGCGCAGGGCCGCGGCACCGTCCAGCACGATGTCGTGCGGGGCCGTCCGGTTCGCCGCGGTGAGCCGGACGGTGCACGGCCGGTACCCCTCGGCGGACACGATGAGGCTCCAGTGGCCCGGCCCGGGGTCGGGCAGCGTGAAACCGCCGTCCTCGCGGGCCCGGGCGACGTCGTGCTCACGGCCGTGCTCGTCCACGACGGTCAGGGTGGCCCCGGCCGGCGGGCCGTCCGCACCGCCGCGCACGCGGCCCCGCAGGGCGGCCCCGGTGGCCGCGCGGACCGGGCCTGCCGGACGCGGCACGCCGACGGGACCGGCAGGCGCCGGGGCGCCCGGGCGACCGCGGACGAGCGAGGCGGCGGCAGCGGCCAGGGACATGGCGATGGCCAGCGAGAAGACGACGACGAGGCCGTGGTGGAACGGCTGCGCGATCAGGTGCGGGAAGTACTCGCGGCCGGTGAGGTGCGCGGCGGCGGACGGCGAGAGGTGGCCGAGGATGTCCGGCCCGAGCAGGTTCTGGATGGGGTTGTAGCCGAGGAACGCGGCGAACAGGACGCCGACCGGGGGCAGTTCGGCGACCGTGTGGGCGGCGTCCGCCGGGACGCCCTGGGCGGTCAGGCCCGAGGCCAGGGTGTGGGGCAGGGTTCCCGAGAGCCCGGCGACCATGAGCGAGAAGAACACGCCCATGGACAGCACCATGCCGGCGTTCTGGAAGGTGGCCCGCATGCCGGAGGCGGCGCCCCGGGCGTCGGCGGGCACGCTGGACATGATGACGGAGGTGTTGGGCGCCGCGAACAGGCCCCCGCCCAGTCCGTTGAGGAGGATCAGCCCGGCGAAGACCCAGTAGCCGAAGTCGCTGGGCAGGACGAGCAGTCCGGCGAACGACACGGCCATCACCACGAACCCGGACGCGGCGAACAGCCGTGCCCCGAACCGGTCGGACAGCGCCCCGGCCACGGGGCCGGCGAGCAGGAAGCCGATGGTCAGCGGCAGCATGTAGATGCCGGCCCACAGGGGAGTGTCGGCGTAGTCGTAGCCGTGCAGGGGCAGCCAGATGCCCTGGAGCCAGATGATGAGCATGAACTGCAGTCCGCCTCGGGCGACGGCACCGAGCAGGGTGGCCGCGTTGCCGCCCGCGAAGGCGGCGTTGCGGAACAGGCCGAGCGGGAACATCGGCTCGGGCACCTTGGTCTCGACGAGGCAGAACACGCCGAGGAGCACCAGGCCGCCGATCAGTCCGGCCATGACCCAGGGGTTGGTCCAGCCCATGGTGTGGCCGCCGTAGGGCTGGATACCGTAGGTGATCGCGGCGAGCAGCACCGTCAGACCGGCCGCGAAGGTGACGTTGCCCCACCAGTCCATCCGCCCCGGCCTGCGCACACCGGTCTCGTGCAGCGACTTGTACGCCCATACGGTGCCGATCAGACCGATGGGCACGTTGACCCAGAACACGGACCGCCAGTTCCAGGTGACGAGCACACCGCCCAGGACCAGGCCGAGGAACGAGCCCGCGATGCCGGCCACCATGTTGACGCCCAGAGCCATGCCCCGCTGCCGTGCCGGGAAGGCGTCGGTGAGGATGGCGGCGGAGTTGGCCATCAGCATCGACCCGCCGACCGCCTGCACGATGCGCCAGCCGATCAGCCACAGCGCCCCACCGCCGCCGTGGAACGGGTCGAGCGAGAGGACGACCGAGGTGAGCGTGAAGATGAGGAACCCGGCGTTGTAGATCCGCACCCGGCCCTTCATGTCGCCGAGCCGGCCGAGGGCGACCACCAGGACGGCGGTGACGAGCATGTAGCCCATCAGCATCCACAGCAGGTAGCTGACGTTGGCGGGTTCGAGCGGGTCGAGGCGGATGCCGGTGAAGATGCCGGGCAGCGAGATCAGCACGATCGAGCTGTTGATCGTGGCGAGCAGCATGCCCACGGTGGTGTTGGTCAGGGCCACCCACTTGTAGCCGGGGTGGTCCACGCCGATCCACGATCTGCGGCCGCGCTGCTGGACGGTGGTCATCACGTGCTCCCGGTGGGCTGGTGTTCGGGAAGCGGGGACGGTTGCGCGCTTTCCTCGAGCATCCGCAGCACGAGCGGCAGGGCGGTCCGCATCGCCGCCCCGAGGGCCCGCTGGTCCTCGTCGGGCAGGGCGGCCAGCAGCTGGGCCAGTCGGGCGTCGCGGGCCTTCCTGCGGGCGGCCAGGACGGCGCGGCCGGTGGCGGTGAGGGTGATCAGGCTGACCCGGCCGTCGTCGGGGTCGCCGACCCGTGCGACGAGGTCCTGGGCCCGCAGTCGCTGCACCAGCTGGGTCATGGACGGCTGGGTGACGCCCTCGGCCGCGGCGAGCGCGGTCAGCCGGGCCGGGCCGTCGCGTTCGAGCCGGGCGAGGGTGGCGGCGGCGGTCAGACTCAGCTGGCGCCGGTCCGTCAGTGCCCTGATCACCGCCGAGGCCACGTCGGCCAGGGCCCGTGCGGTGTCCTCCGTGCCGGGTGCGGAGTGCGACTGGTCCACGCTTCCTTCGTATCACGCTCCTATATAGGTGTCCTATCAAATGACGGTAAGGAAAGGGGCCGTCACGGCCCTTGCCGCGTCTTCCGGGTGGCGCGGTAGAGCGCCTCGGAGGTGGAGAGCAGCTCGCGCTGCTCCTCCTCGGAGCCCACCATCGGCTGCGATCCGTGCAGCGGCACCTGCGCGCTCTCCGGCAGGAACTTCACGGTCACCAGGCCGATGACACCGGCCAGCATCAGGTAGTAGGCCGGCATCAGGTCGTCCCCGGTGGCGTTGACCAGGGCCGCGGTGACCAGCGGGGTGGTGCCGCCGAACGCGGCGACGGCGAAGTTGAAGCCGATGCCCATGGCGGCGTAGCGGATGGCGGTCGGGAACAGCGCGGGCAGGGTGGCGGCGCTGGGCGCGGCGAAGCCGGCCAGCAGCGTGGAGAGGATGAGCACGCCTGCGACCGGCGGCCAGGTGCCGTGCATCTTGAGCAGCAGGAAGGAGGGGATGGCGAGGACGATCATCGCGGCGGCGGCGACGGCGTAGACGGGGCGCCTGCCGACGTGGTCGCTGAGCCGGCCGATGAAGGTGATCAGCAGCACGATCCACACCATGCCCATCAGCACCAGGAGATCGGCCGAGCTGCTGGAGCGGTGGAGGGTCTCCGTCTGATAGGTGGGCAGGTAGCCGGTCACCATGTAGTTGGTGACGTTGTAGAGCAGCACGATGCCCATGCAGATGAGCAGGGCTCCCCAGTGGTTCTTCACGATGGTCTTGAACTCGCTGCCCGCCGACTTCTGCGCGAGGCTCTTCTCGTGCTCGTCGAGCTGCTGCTGGAAGGCGGGCGACTCCTCCAGCTTGAGCCGCATGTACAGGCCGATGACGCCGAGCGGCCCGGCGATCAGGAACGGGATCCGCCAGCCCCACGAGAGCATCTGGCCGTCGCTGAGCAGGAAGTTCAGCACGGTGACCAGGGCGGAGCCGAGCGCGTATCCGACGAAGGTGCCGAAGTCCAGCCAGCTGGAGAGGAAGCCACGGCGGCGGTCGGGCGAGTACTCGGCCACGAAGGTGGTGGCGCCGCCGTACTCGCCGCCGGTGGAGAAGCCCTGGACCATACGGGCGAGCAGCAGGAGCACCGGCGCTGCGAGGCCGATCGTCCCGTAGCTCGGGATGAGGCCGATGGCGAAGGTGCCGGCCGCCATCATGATCATGGTGGTGGCGAGCACCTTCTGGCGTCCGAGGCGGTCGCCGAGGGGGCCGAAGAAGAGACCGCCCAGGGGCCGCACCACGAACGCGGCGGCGAAGGTCGCGAAGGAGGAGATCACCTGGGCGCCGGGTGAGGCACCGGGGAAGAAGACCTTGCCGATGGTGGCGGCGAGGTAGCTGTAGACGCCGAAGTCGAACCACTCCATGCAGTTCCCGAGGGCGGAGGCCCCGACCGCGCGCCTGAGCAGCGGCGGCTCGACCACCTGCACGTCCTCCTTGCGCAGCGCACGCCTGCTGCGCCGCAGTCTGCGGGTCAGTTCCTCACGGACCTGCCGGGGCAGGTGCGCGACGGTCCCCCGCAGTCGCTCCCCGCTGGAGGGGCCCGTCTGCCCCTCAGGTGTCACGTCCACGACCCGTCACCTCGCCCGTTCACTCGCCTTTTGCCCGCTTTGCACTGTTCGTAATGTATTGGCATTCTGCTGAAGATCGGCAACATGTGTGCTGGGTCGGCTGCCCCGATGCACGCTCTTCACGCACCGCCCGAGTGCGCCGTTTGCGCCCCGCGGCGCCGGTGCAGTGTGTCCTCATGGTGATGAAGCGTGTACTGCGGGTCACGGTCCAGGCTCGCCCGGCGGCGGTGCCGGGCCCCGCCGCCGGGCGGTCGCGGCGGTGTGCCGCAGGGCGCCGTGCAGCTGTTCGCCGAGTGTTCCCCGCGCCGTCACCGCCGGGAGCCGCGGTCGCTTCGCCCGCCGGTTGTCATCGGTCGCAGCAGGCGACCGGCACCGCACGGCTCGTGCGGCCGCGGTCATCGAATGGGGAGGACGCCATGGGTCACCAGCGCAGGTCCGCCGCGCGCACACGAGTCCTGCTGAGCACCGCCGCGGTGCTCGGCGTCATCACGTCGGGCGGGCTGTGGGGCACGGCGCAGGCCGCGGCGCCCGGCCCGGCCGCGGCGGCCACCACCTGGACGACCACCACGGTCGCACCGGGCGTGCAGGTGCGCAGCGCCACCCTCAAGAACCGCGGCGCCGAGCCTCTCTGGACGGTCACCGTCCAGGCCCCCGCCACCGGCCGCCTCAGCGGCTCCGCGACCTGGGCACCGGTGGGAGCGCGGTACTGGGCCGACGCCACCGCCGAGCGGCTGCGGGCGGGCGGCTTCGCACCGCGGGTGGAGAAGGTGTACTGGCCCGCCTACGCCGACACCCCGCACGGCGTGATGGGCCTGCGCGTCAGAGTGGGCACGTACGCCACCGAGGCCGCCGCGCGGAGGGCGGCGCAGGCGGTGACGGCGGCGGGCTTCCACACCGCGGCGGACTGGACGGGCTACGACGCCGACCAGCCCGCCGACCGGCAGAACGTGCACGTCGCCGTCGTCGATCCGCAGCGGTTCCTGGGCACCGTGCAGGGCACCCACGACGGCGACGTGGCCCGGCGCGCGACCACCTCGTCGGTCGCCGCGAAGCTGGGTTCCGTGGTGGGTGTCAACGCGGGGTTCTTCGTCACCTCCGACGCCGACGGCGTCCAGGGCACCCAGTCGGGCATCAGCGCGGACGACGGCGAGCTGCAGTCGATGGCCGCCGGCTCCCGGGCGGCGCTGGTCATCGAGGACGGGGGGCGGCGGGCTCGGGTGGCGGATCTGACGACGACGGTCACCGTGTCCGCCGGCACGTACGGCCACGAGGCCCAGGGCATCAACCGGACGCCCGGACTCGTCCGCGACTGCGGGCGTCCGGGCGCGACGCCCAGCGAGCGGCCCTGGCAGGACGTGACCTGTCACAGCAGCGACGAGCTGGTGCTGTTCACCGACGAGTTCGGTGCGCGGCTGCCCACCGGGCCCGGCGCCCAGGTCGTACTGGACGCGCAGGGCCGCGTGGTGTCGGCCGGCGCCCGGGGCGGCTCCGTCCCGGCGCACGCGAGGGTCGTCCAGGGGATCGGCCCGGCCGCCGACTGGCTCAGGGCCCACGCCCGCAAGGGGCAGCGGATCGAGGTCCGCGAGGACGTGCGCGACACCGCGGGACGGAGCGTACGGCTCGGCCGCGGCGACAGCATCGTCAGCGCCGCCCCCACGCTGGTCAGCCGCGGCCGCACCCGCATCGACGCGGCGGCCGAGGGGGTCGTCGACCCCCGGGACCTGTCCTTCGGCTACGCCTGGGCCAACGCACGCCAGCCGCGCACCATGGCCGGGGTCGACGCGCGGGGCCGGCTGATCCTGGCGACGGTGGACGGCCGCCGTATGGACGGCAGCGAGGGTTTCACCCTCCAGGAGGCCGCCTCGTTCATGCGCTCGCTCGGTGCCGTGGACGCCCTCGCCCTCGACGGCGGTGGCTCCACCGCCATGGCCGTCGACGGGGTCCTGGTCACCAACCCCTCGGACGCGACGGGCGAGCGTGCGGTCGGCGGCACCCTCCAGGTGCTGCTGTCCCGGCCCCGTCCGTGACCCGCGCGGGGGCGGTCGGGTCCGGTCCGCCGGGCCGTCCCCGCGCACGGGCCGAGGCGCGCGCCCGGGTGCGCGCGGCCGGTCAGTCCGCCTGCGGCGCGGCGGGGGCGACGGCCGTGGGGTCCGCGGTCGCGGCCGGCCGGGGCGTGTCGCCGGACGGCCCGGCCGTTCCGGACGCCTGCGCGGGGGCGCCGGGGCCGGGGGCGGGCGTCGAGCGGTGCCGCCGGGCGCCGAGGAACCGGTAGAGCACCGCCGGGACGACCAGGCCCACGATCCAGGAGATGTCCGCGCCGCCCAGCGGGCCGACGAACGATCCGGTGTAGAAGCTCGTGGACAGGAACGGGAACTGGGCGGCGAGTCCGATGCCGTAGACGAGCAGGGCCTCCCAGCGCCAGCCGCCGTAGCGGCCGTTCGGGTCGGAGAGGGCGGGCAGGTCGTAGCGTTCCTTGGAGATGAGGTAGTAGTCGACCAGGTTGACGGCCGACCACGGGGTGAAGAACGTCAGCAGGAAGAGCAGGAAGTCGGCGAAGGAGTCCAGGAAGGAGTTCCGCCCGGCCAGCGCGACGGCCGTGCCCGCGACCATGATGGCGGCGATGTAGGCCGTGCGGCCGCCCCGCGTCAGGACCCGCTGACCGCGGAAACCGCTCACGCTGGTCACGATCGACATGAAGCCGCCGTAGGTGTTGAGCACGTTGACGGTCAGTTTGCCGAGCGCGATGACGAAGTAGAGGAAGGACGCGATCAGGCCCGCGCCGCCCAGGCCCACGACATAGCCGACCTGGTCGTCGAGGAAGGCCGTGCCCGCAGTCGCCGCCACGAGGACGCCGAAGGCCATGGACCACTGGGCGCCCAGCACGGTGCCGGCGAGCGTCCAGCCGAAGGTCGCGCGGGGCGAGGTCGTCCGGGGCAGGTAGCGCGAGTAGTCCGCAACGTACGGCCCGAAGGCCAGCTGCCAGGACGCCGACAGGGACATGGCCAGCAGGAACATCGGCAGCGCGAAGTGGTGCTGGTGGGCTACGTGCCCGAGGTCGATCCGGCTCAGGAGCCGGCCGCCCAGGTAGAGGAAGCTGAGCGCGCACACCACGCTGGCCACCCGGCCCAGCGCGTGGATGACGCGGTAGCCGACGGTCGCCATCACCGCGGTGACCAGCGCGAAAATGATGATGCCGGGCACCGGGCCGAGGTGGGTCAGCTTGCCGACGGCCTGCCCGGCGAGCACCGATCCGCTGGCGAAGAAGCCGACGTACATCACCACGACCAGGGCCAGGGGCACGACCGCTCCGCGCACCCCGAACTGGGCCCGCGAGGAGATCATCTGCGGCAGCCCGAGCCGGGGCCCCTGGGCCGAGTGCAGGGCCATGACGGCGCCGCCGAGCAGGTTGCCGGCCAGCAGGCCGACCAGCGACCAGACCACGTCGCCGCCGAGGACCACGGCGAGGCCGCCGGTGACCACCGTGGTGATCTGGAGGTTGGCCCCCAGCCAGAGAGTGAACTGCGAGAACGCCGTGCCGTGGCGCTCCTCGTCGGGGACGACGTCGATGGAACGTCGTTCCACAAATGCCTGGGCCATTTCCTGCTCCGTCCTGGTAGGCGCCGGACGATGTCGCTTGGCCGGGCGAGCGCTCGGACCGACTGCATATGGCTATGCAGACTATGGGTCGATGAATGGATTGCCAATAGCCTGTCCGCAGATCGGTCCTGGGCGAGGGCCCCGGGCGACCCCGAGCCGCCCCGATCGGCCCCGCTCGCCCCCCGCCGCCTGATCGGCCTCCGGGGACGGGGGCGCGGGGGCGGGTGCCGGCTCCGGGGCGGGCACGGAGGAGGGCTCGGGGGCGGAGGAGGGCTCGGGGGCGGAGGAGGGCTCGGAAGAGGGCTGGGGCTCGGAGGCGGGCGAGGAGCCCGGCGCGGTGATGCGGGCGACCGCGTCCGCCGTCAGCGCCCGGTCGTGCGGCCGGGTGTCCAGCGCGCGGTGCAGGGAGAGGCCTTCGATGAGCGCGTCGAGCTGGCGGACCGTCACGGGGTCGAAGTGCCGTCCCAGCACCCGCCGGCTCGCCTCCATCCAGGCTCGGGTCAGTTCCCGGTAGGCGGGCTGCCGGGCGGCCAGGGTGTACAGCTCATGGGTGAGCACCACGTCCCGTCGGTCACCCTCCGAGATCCGGTGCACGAGATCGGTGACCGCCGCCCTTGCCTCCTGGGGCGTGGTGGCGGTGCCGAGGAACTCCTCGAAGAGGGCGACGACACCGGCGGCGAAGGCGGTGAAGGCCTCGCGCAGCAGTTCGTCCATGTTCTGGAAGTGGTACGTCATCGACCCGAGGGGGACGCCCGCGCGGGCCGCGACCTTGCGGTGCGAGGTGCCCGCCACCCCCTCTTCGGCGATGAGGTCCAGCGCCGCCGCGATGATCCGCTCGCGGCGGCGGGGGTCGACATGTCCGGTCGCCACCGGGCCCCCTAGAGGGCGCGGGTCACCCGGGCGGGGTTGCCCACGGCGACCACGTCGGCCGGAATGTCCTTGGTGACCACGGCACCGGCCCCGACGACGCTGTTGTCGCCGATGCTCACTCCGGGCAGCACGATCACGCCGCCGCCGAGCCAGACGTTGTCCCCGATCGTGATCGGGCGGGCCGCCTCCAGCTTGTCACGGCGGGGCTGCGGCTCCAGGGGATGGACGGGCGTGAGCAGCTGGACGTTCGGACCGATCTGGCAGTCCTCGCCGATCGTGATCGGGGCGACGTCGAGGGCGGTGAGGTTGTGGTTGACGAAGGTCCTCGCGCCGATGCTGATGTGGCTGCCGTAGTCGACACAGAGCGGCGGCCTGACGTGGGCGTCCGGGCCGAGGCTGCCGAGCAGCTCCTCGATCAGCGGCCGGGCCGCGTCGACGTCCTCGGCGTAGGCGGCCTGGTACGCCGCGGTCAGGCGTACGGCACGCTGCGCCTGGCGGGCCAGGTCCGGGTCGTCGGCGATGTAGAGGTCACCGGCGAGCATCCGCTCCCGGTTCGTACGGGGATCGCCGGCGAAGTAGTCCATGCGTACGATCGTACGCCTCCGAAGTGTACGTCCGTACGCACGCCGGCGGACGAGCCCGGCGCCACTCCCCCGGGGGGCAGCGATGCCGCGCTCCGGGGTCCGGGTCCGGAGTCCGGAGCCCGGTTCAGGCGCCGCCGCAGGAGGCGCGGACCTTCAGTTCCGGCAGCAGTTCGACCCGGTGGACCGGCAGGGCCGCTCCGTGCCGCAGCCGGCGCAGCAGCAGGTCGACGGCCGCGGCGCCGACGGCCTTCTTGGGCGGGGCCACGGCGGTGAGCGGCGGCGCCCCCAGGGCCGCGAAGACGTCGTCGTAACTGATCAGCGCCAGATCCTCGGGCACGGCCAGACCTCTCGCACGCAGCAGGGCCGGAAGCTGGATGGCGTCCTGGTCGTTGTGCACGAGCGCGGCCCGCACGCCCTTCTCGACGCCCTCGGCGAGCTTGCGGCTCACCTCCTCCGGAGCCGTGGCGGGGTCGTCGATGTCGATCACCGGCCGCGGCGTCAGCTCCAGCGACTCACACGCCTCGGCGTAGCCGCTGCGCACCTTCATCGCGGTCCAGGTGTCGCGGCGGGCGGCGAGGGCGACCGTCTCGTGGCCCAGCTCGGCCAGGTGGCGCAGGGCGAGCAGGACTCCGTGGTGGTGGTCGGAGCTGACGGAGTCCAGCTCCGCGGCGGGGGTGCCGGCGGCGGCCCGGCGTTCCACCAGCACGGTCGGCACCGGCAGTTCGTTGAGCCAGCGCCGGTCCTGGGTGTTGTTCGTGGACATCCAGTTGGGCGTGAGCATGAGCCCCTCCGCGCCCGACCTGAGGAGCTGTTCGGCCTGGACGCGGTCCGAACCCGGGTCGTAGGAGGAGATGCCGAGCACCAGATGCGCTCCGGCGTCGGCGGCGGCGGCACGCGCCCCGGCGATCACTTCGTCGAAGTACTGGCTGACAGTGTGGCTCACGGTGGGCACGATCAGGCCCAGGGTGCGGGCGTCGGACGGCACACCGGAACGCTCCTCGGGGACCGAGACCGAGCCGTGCGCGCGGCGCAGCAGGCCGGCTTCGGCCAGGGCGGCGACATCACGGCGTACCGTGACCGCAGGCAGGTCCAGGCGGTCCGCGAGGTCCGTCACCCGGACCGTGCCGAGCTTGCGGAGGATCTCGAGGATCCGCGTCCGGCGCTCGTCCGCCGCGATCGACATGGCGGTCCCTTTCTCAGTGGTCCGACTCTCTTTCCAGGATATCATTCGATCTCAAATTGATCTAGTGCTCATTACTTGGCCACTCTTGTCGTTCCGATCGCTCCGTGACCGATATTCGATCGAGTGGTTCATCCGTATTGACTCGGCCACCGGTCTCCGCGTCTCCAGTCCTGGCCGTCGCAGCCGGTACGACCTGCCGCTCGGCGACCACGACGCGACGGTCCAACCGCCTCAGGGCGGGGGCCGCGACTACCGGGGTGCGCCGGTCTCGTCCACGGCCGAGCCCGGCCGCGGCGCGTACGACGGCCCCGGGCTGTGACCGGCGGCCGTCGGCCCCGGCCCCTGCCGCGCCGCCGGCCGGACCGCGCCGGCGGTGACGGTGACGCCGTCCGCGTGGAACAGCGCCTCGCAGCCGCCGCCGGGCCGGTCGCAGCCGTCGGGCCGGCCGCCGCCGGGCCAGTGGACGAGCAGCCGGTGCCCCTGCGGCACGGCCTCGGCCTCGATCGTCACGGCGATCGGCGCGGCGGTGTCCGTACCGGTCAGCCGCATCGCCGAGACGAACAGGCACTCCTCGCCGGTGACCGTGCCGGTCAGCACCGGGAGCGCCGCGGAGGGCCCGAAGGCGGTTCCGGCGGGCACGTCCCGCGTCCGCGCGGTGTGGAATCCGTGCAGCACGACGGCCTCGGACAGCAGCGCGGGCCCGCCGGTCCGCTCGGCGCGCACGTGCGCCCGCCCGTCCGTGCGGGTGGTGCGCACCGTGTGCCCGGCCACGGCCCATCCGGTGTGCCGTACCCCGGTTCCGGCGGCGGCTCCCCGGACCAGGTGGGCATGGACCTCGAGGTCGCCCGAGACGAGCACCAGGGAGGTGACGGCGACGCCGGGCAGTTCGGCGCCCGCGATCCGGGGGCGGTGCGCGGAGGCGGCCCAGCCGTGGCCCGCGCCGAGCGGGTGGATCGGGCCGCGGTCGCCGGCCTCGCCGCCGACCAGCAGCGTGAAGTGGTTGTCCAGGGTCCCCTCGAAGACCGGCCGGTGGCGGTGGAGTACGCGAGGCGGGCGTACAGCGGATCGTCCGGCAGCACCTCGTCGGCCGGCTGGTCGTCGCTGCCGTGGTTGTGCAGGCGCACCAGCCCGTCCGCGGCGGTGGACTGGACCAGCCAGCCCGGCGCGGGCAGCACGAGGACGGTGTCGGCCCGCTCGGCCGGGGCGGGTTCCTCGGTGGCGGTCCACACCGGGTGGTCCGGCGGCAGCAGCAGCCCGAGGAAGCCCTTGCCCGCCCAGTACGGCGAGGCGGGACCCGAGTACGGCTGCACCAGCGGCGGGCAGGGGCCGTACCAGCCGAGCGTGAGGAGGCCGTCCCCGTCCACGGCGCCCCGGTCGAGGAAGTGGCGCAGGGCGCCGGAGGCGAGGCGCCGCGTGGTGCCCGGCGTCAGCGGGGTCCGGTCCGTCAGGGCGCCGGCCCACAGCGCGGCGGCCGAGGCGAACCGGGAGATGAGCGAGCGGCCCTGGTGCAGCGGGGCGCCGTCGGAGCCGAAGGTGTGCGCGTACTGGCGCAGATGGGCGGCGAGCCGGGTGCCGTAGCGGTCGAGCAGGCCCGTGTCGCCCGACAGGTGGGCGTGCAGGACGGGGTAGAGGTGGAAGGCCCACCCGTTGTAGTGGTCGACGGCGCGCGGCCGGCCGTCGGTGTACCAGCCGTCGCCCAGGTACCACCGCTCGATCCTGCCCAGGCCCTGCTCCACGGCGCGTTCGGCGGCCTCGGTGTGATGGCCCGCCTCGGCCAGGAATCCACCGACGGTGACCTGGAAGAGCCACCAGTTGTTGTCGACCGGGGTGTGGTGGAGGGCGCCGGCGAGCCAGTCGGCCGCGCGGGCGCGGGTGGGTGCCGGGAGGCGGTCCCACAGCCACGGGCGGGTCAGGCGCAGGGCGAGCGCGACCGAGGCCGCCTCCACCATGGCCTGCCCACGGTCGGCGACCGCCGGCCAGGCCACCGGATCGCGGCCGGTCAGTTCCCTGTCGGTCGTGGGGGAACGGGTGCCGGCGGTCAGTCCCTCGGCGTACCGGTCGAGCAGTCCCCGTGGGCCCCGGCCGCCGGCACCCGCGACGCGGAACGCGGCCAGCAGGAACGTGCGGACGTACCCCTCCAGCGCGTCCGAACGCGGACCGGACCGACTCGGGCGCGGGCCGGGCAGCGCGATCAGGGCGTGCCCCGGGCCGGCGTGCCGCAGCGCGGCGCCGAGCAGCCGGTCCGCCGCCGTCTCCCAGTGGGCGCGGGTCCAGCCGGTGTACGGGCTGAGCGTGCGGTCCTCGGGCGGGAAGGGCGGAAGGGACATGTCGACGGCTCCTGGCTCGGGATGCCGAATCTAGGAGACTGTCCGATCGATCGTCAATGCTGTTGATCGAATGATCCGCCATCGCGGCGCCGGTGTCATGAAATACGCAGCATATGCCCATCCGCCCCCCTCCTCCATCTGATCAGGTTCGATCGTTCGATCGATAGGTATTGACTTCGATCGGATGTGTTCCCAAGATGTGCCTACCCGGGCCCGGCGGCCACGGAGTCCGGCAGGCCTCGTCGCCGCCGGTTCCCACCGGGCACCTTCCACCCGTCACGTCCCCAGGAGCCGAGCCATGTCCGCTGCCCCCGCCCGCAGTCGCAGAGCCCTCCGCGCCGCCGCCGCGCTCACCGCCGCCGCCCTGTCCGCCACCCTCCTCGCCGCCTGCGGCGGCGGTGGCGACGACGGGCCCTCGGCCGGTGCGGGCAAGGCCGTGGACATCACGTTCTGGGGCTGGGCCAAGGGGACCAAGCAGGTGGTGGACGCCTTCAACGCCTCCCACAAGGACGTCCACGTCAGCTACGAGGAGATCCCCTCCGGCTCGGCCGGCGGCTACGCCAAGCTGTCGAACGCCGTGAAGGCCGGCAACGCCCCCGACGTCTTCAACGTCGAGTACCCGCAGCTTCCCGACTTCGTCAGCCAGGGCGCCGTACAGGACATCAGCCAGTACGTCGACTCCGCTCTGAAGAACAAGTACCTGCCGCAGGCGGTGCAGTTGACCACGCTCGGCGGCGCCACGTACGCCCTGCCGCTGGACGCCGCCCCACAGGCCTTCTACTACCGCAAGGACCTGTTCGCCAAGGCCGGCGTCAAGGCGCCCACGACCTGGGACGAGTTCCGCTCGGCCGCCGAGAAGCTGAAGAAGGCCGAGCCGGGCAGCCGCATCGCCACCTTCTTCCCCGACGACCCGACCACATTCGAGGCGATGGCGTGGCAGGCCGGCGCCCCCTGGTTCGGCACGGCCGGCGACACCTGGCAGGTGAGTCTGGAGGGGGCCGGGACCCAGAAGGTCGCCGCCTACTGGCAGAAGATGATCGACGACGATCTGGTCCGGGTGGAACCCTCGTTCAGCCAGCAGTGGACGGCCTCCTTGCAGAAGGGGCAGACCGCCGGCTACCTGGGCGCCTCGTGGGGCGGCGGCGTGCTGAAGGCCACCCTCCCCAAGGACCAGGCCGGCAAGTGGGCCGTCGCCCCGCTGCCCTCCTGGAACGGCACCCCGGCCAGCGGCATGCTCGGCGGCAGCACGTTCGCCGTCTCCAAGGACAGCAAGAAGGCCAAGGCCGCCGTGGAGTTCGCCACCTGGGCCACCACCACCGCCCAGGGCATCCAGGCCCGGATCTCCTCCGGCGACTCCTCGGCCTACCCGGCCGACCCCGAGCTGGTCCCGGTCGCCGCGAAGGCCTTCTCCACCGAGTTCTACGGCGGCCAGGACATCTACGCCGTCTACAAGAGCGGCGCGCGCTCCATCGGGCAGAAGTGGACCTGGGGACCGGCGATGGGCGTCACCAACAACTCCCTCAAGGACTCCTTCGGCAAGCTCGCCTCCGGCTCCGGCAGCATCGCCCAGGCACTGGCCACCGCGCAGAAGGACACCGTCGGCGAGATGAAGACCCGCGGCCTGAAGGTCTCCGCGCGATGACACCGACCGCTCCCACGGCAGCCCGCGCGCATCCCGCCGCGCCCTCCCGTACCGCTGCCGCCCGGCGGCGGCGGTACGGGGCGCCCGCCGTCCTGCTCGCACCGTTCTTCCTGCTCTTCACCGCCGCCACCCTGGTCCCGATCGGCTACGCCGTCTACCTGAGCCTGTACGCGGAGCACCGTTCCGGCCTCGGCTTCGGCGGCAGCGAGACCGTCTTCACCGGCCTCGGCAACTACACCCGTGCCCTGGGCGACAGCGCCTTCCGCGGCGGCTTCCTCAACCTCCTCCAGTACTGCCTGCTGTACATCCCGCTGATGATGGCCCTCGCCCTGGCCCTCGCCCTGCTGCTGGACTCCGCGCTGGTGCGGGCGCGCCGCTTCTTCCAGCTCGCGCTGTTTCTGCCGCACGCCGTGCCCGGCACCATCGCCGCGCTGGTCTGGGTGTACCTCTACACGCCCGGCATCAGCCCGGTCATCGGCGCGCTGAACTCCCTGGGCGGCCGGACCGACCTGCTGGGCCACCCGTTGCCGGCCGTCGTCAACATGGCGGTGTGGGAGTGGACCGGCTACAACATGGTGATCTTCTTCGCCGCACTGCAGGCCATCCCGCGCGAGGTCCTGGAGGCCGCCGTGGTCGACGGCGCCGGACCGCTGCGCACCGCGCTCAGCATCAAGCTCCCGCTGATCCGTTCCTCGCTCACGGTCGTCGGCCTGTTCACCGTCATCGGCTCGCTGCAGCTGTTCACCGAGCCGGTGATCCTGCACGGCGCCACGCCCAGCGTCGTCTCCACCTGGTCCCCCAACATGTACGCCTACACCGCGGCCTTCGAGCGGCACGACTACGGCCTGGCCGCCGCGTCCTCCGTCCTGCTCGCGCTGGCCGCCGCCGCGCTCTCCTTCGTCGTCACCCGCGCCACCCGCGGCCGGGGCGAGCGGGCCCGGTCCCAGCACGCCACGGAGGCCGCCGTATGACCACCGCCACCGCACAGCCCGGTGCCGCCCGCGGACGCGGCCGTCCCTGGTCGCTGTCCCGGACCGCCGTCAACGGCGCCCTGGTACTGGCCACCGCCTACACCCTGCTGCCGCTCGGCTGGCTGCTGACCGCCGCCGCCAAGAACACCGGCGACCTGCTCGGCGGCCGTGCTCTCTCCCCCTCCACCTGGCACCTCGGCGCCAACCTGCACGCCCTCGTCACCACCGGCGACGGCATCTACTTCCGCTGGTACCTCAACTCCCTGCTGTACGCCGGGATCGGTGCCGTGCTGTGCGCGCTGGTGTGCGTGTGCGCGGGATACGCCTTCCACGTCTACGCCTTCCCCGGCAAGGAGAAGCTCTTCGGCCTCGTCCTGCTCGGCGTGCTGGTGCCGACCACCGCGCTGGCCCTGCCGATGTACCTGCTCGCCTCCAAGGTGGGCATCGTCAACACCTTCTGGGCCGTCTTCGTCCCCAGCCTGGTCAACCCCTTCGGGGTCTACCTGGCACGGGTCTTCTGCGCCGGATACGTGCCGGGCGAGGTGCTGGAGGCCGCCCGCATGGACGGCGCCGGTGAGCTGCGGACCTTCTGGTCGGTGGGTCTGCGCATGGTGATGCCCGGCTTCGTCACCGTCTTCCTGTTCCAGTTCACCGCCATCTGGAACAACTTCTTCCTCCCCCTGGTGATGCTTTCCGACAACCGGCTCTTCCCCGTCAGCCTCGGCCTGTACAGCTGGAACACGCAGACCCACGCATTCCCCGAGTACTACCCGCTGGTCGTCACCGGCTCCCTGCTCGGCATCGTCCCGCTGGTCATCGCCTTCGTCGCCCTCCAGCGCCACTGGAAGGCCGGCCTCACCGCAGGAAGCGTCAAGTGACGTCCGCCCCTGCCGCACACGTACCGGAGAACCGAGTGTCCAACCCCCCCGACAGCCCCTTCGCGCGGCCGGACACGGCGCCCCGCGCTCACCGGCGTCCGCGCACCCTGCTGGCCATGCACACCGACCTCGCCGCCCGGCTGATCGACCCGGCCACCCTGACCCGGCTCACCACGCTCGCCGACCTCGACCCCGCCCTCGTCGTCGACGACTTCGCCGCCCCGCGGGCCGCCGCCGCGCTGCGCGAGACCGAGGTCATCGTCAGCAGCTGGGGGTGCCCGCCGCTGGACGAAGCGGTCCTGGACCGGGCGCCCGCGCTGCGAGCCGTCATCCACGCGGCCGGTTCGGTCAAGCACCACGTCACCGAGGCCTGCTGGCGGCGCGGGATCCAGGTCACCTCGGCGGCCTGGGCCAACGCGCTGCCGGTCGCCGAGTACACCGTGGCCGTCGTGCTGCTCGCCAACAAGCAACTCCTGCGCATCCGGGACGACTACCGCACCCGGCGCGCCGACCACGACTGGCAGGCGGCCTACACCGGCGCCGGCAACTACCGGCGCACGGTCGGTGTCGTCGGCGCCTCCCGCATCGGCCGCCGGGTCCTGGAACTGCTCCGCCCCCACGACCTCGACCTGCTGTTGCACGACCCCTACATCGGCACCGCCGAGGCCGCCGCGCTCGGCGCCCGCGCGGTCGAGCTGGACGAGCTGTGCGCGGGCAGCGACGTGGTCACGGTGCACGCGCCCGAGCTGCCCACCACACGGCACCTCATCGACCGCCGCCGCCTCGCCCTGTTCCGCGACGACGCCACCTTGGTCAACACCTCCCGGGGCTCCCTCGTCGACCAGGACGCGCTCGTCGCGGAACTGCGCACCGGCCGGCTCAACGCGGTCCTGGACGTCACCGTCCCGGAAGTCCTGCCCGCCGACTCGCCGTTGTACGACCTGCCCAACGTCCTGCTCACCCCGCACGTCGCGGGCTCCCTCGGCGGCGAACTGCACCGCATGGCGGCGGCCGCCGCCGACGAACTGGCCCGCTACACGGCCGGCCTCCCCTTCGCGCACGCCGTCCGCCGCGAGGACGCCACGCGCTCGGCCTGACCCGGCCGGGGCCGAGGGCGCGAGCGTAGGAAGCGGCCGAGCGGCCGGCCCTGACCGCCGGACCTCCGGACCACGCAGTCCGCGCGGCGCACCGACGCCCGACGCGTCGTCACCGACGCATCGTCAACAGCGCCCCGCCAAAAGGCCGGCGGGCGGGCCGGGGCGGGTCCGCCCGCCCCGGCCGCCCTCGACGCACGCCTCCCTCCCCGGCGCCTGCACCCACTCTTGACGAGTACACGTACAGGCCGAAGAATGAGCGCCGCTTCTGACAACGTTGTCCAGTTGCTCGCGGAGAGGGGCTGACGCCCATGAGATGGATCCAGCGCATACGCGGCGCGGGAACGGCCGTGACCGCGGCCGCACTCCTCGGCGCCGCCCTGGCCGCGCCCACCGCCCAGGCCGCCACCGCCCGGAACGCGCCGCTCACCGATCTCGTCAACCCGTTCATCGGGACCGAGAACGAGGGCAACACCTATCCCGGCGCGGCCGTGCCCTTCGGGATGGTGCAGTTCTCGCCGGACACCGGGCACAACACCGGGTACGACCACTCCCAGAACCACATCCGGGGCTTCTCCCTCGTCCACCTCTCCGGCGTCGGCTGCGGACTCGGCGGCGACCTGCCCGTGCTGCCCACCACCGGCGACGTCACCGAGACCGACTACGCCAAGTACCAGGCGGAGTTCAGCCACGACACCGAGAAGGCGAGCCCCGGCTACTACAAGGTCGGGCTGAAGAACGGCATCGACGCCGAGCTGAGCGCGACCGCCCGCACGGGCGTGCAGCGCTACACCTTCCCGGCCACCGACAAGGCCAACGTCCTGCTCGACGCGGGCCAGTCACTGCACCGCACGCTCTCCACCAAGGTCGAGGTGCTCGACAACCGGACCGTGCGCACCGCCATCACCGGCAGCGGCTTCTGCCAGGACACCAAGCCGTACACCGTGTACACGATCACCCGCTTCGACCGGCCCTTCACCGCGTACGGCACCTGGGACGGCTCCACCGTCACCGCCGGGTCCCGGACCGGGCAGGGCGGGGCGTACGTCCGCTTCGACACGACCAAGGACCGTACCGTCGAGGCGACGACGGCCCTGTCCTACGTCGACGCGCACGGTGCCGCCCTCAACCTCCGCGCCGAGGGCGGACGTTCCTTCGACAAGGTCCGCAAGGCCGCACAGCGCGCCTGGGAGGACCGGCTCGACGACGTCCGGGTGCGGGGCGGTGGCGACACGCTCCGCCGTACCTTCTACTCGTCCCTGTACCGGTCCTTCCTCGCGCCCAACGTGGGCAGCGACGTCGACGGCCGCTACACGGGCTGGGACCAGCGCGTCCACCGCGCACGGGGTTTCACCTACTACCAGAACTGGTCGCTGTGGGACACCTACCGCACCCAGTCCCAGCTGCTGTCGCTGCTCGCGCCGCGTGAGGCGCGCGACATGGCGATCTCCGTCATCCACATCGACGAGGAGAGCGGCTGGCTGCCCAAGTGGGGCTACGGCACCGTCGAGACGAACATCATGACCGGCGACCCGGTCACCCCGTTCCTGACCAACGCCTACCAGCAGGGCCTGCTCAAGGGCTACGAGGACCGCGCCTACCGCGCCCTGAAGAAGAACGCCGACGGCGTGCCGCCCGCCGACTCCCCGGCGGTGGGCCGCGAGGCCAACAAGGAGTACCTGGCCGAGGGCTTCGCGCCCTACATCAAGGGCCGCCCGCACGCCAAGCCCGGCGACTCGGACTACGACCACGGCCCGTCCGCGACGCTGGAGTACGCCCTGTCGGACGCCATGCTCGCCGAGATGGCCCGTGGCCTCGGCCATGACGCGGACGCGGCGCGCTATGCCGCTCGGGCGCAGAACTACCGGAAGATCTTCGACGCCTCGACCGGTTTCTTCCGGGCCCGCGACGCCTCCGGCGCCTTCACCGGGCCGGCCGACCCCGCCCAGAGCGAAGGGTTCCACGAGGGCACGGCCTGGCAGTACCAGTGGCTGGTGCCGCAGGACCTGCCCGGCATGATCGGCCTGATCGGCGGCAAGCAGGCGGCCAACGACCGGCTGGACTCCTTCTTCGCCTACGACCGGCTGGTGAAGGACCCCGCGAAGACCGCCCGCGAGGTGTGGGTGAACGGCCCGTACGACTACTACAACGCGGACAAGTACAACCCGCAGAACGAGCCCGACCTCATCGCGCCCTACACGTACCTGTCGACCGGACAGCCGTGGAAGACGACCGACGTGGTGCACGCCGCCCTGACCCTGTTCACGGACACGCCGACCGGCATGACCGGGAACGACGACCTGGGCACGATGTCCGCCTGGAACGTGCTCTCGTCGATCGGCGTCTTCCCGGTGCAGCCCGGCTACGACACCTGGGGCCTGTCCACCCCCGTCTTCGAACGGGTCGACCTGACCCTCGACCGGCACTACTACCCGCACGGCGCCCTCACGATCACGGCGCCCGGCACCTCCGACACCCGGCACTACGTCCAGTCGGCGCGCGTCGACGGCTCCGCCTACGGGCGCACGTATCTCACGACGGGCGACCTGCGGCACACACGGTCGCTGGCGTTCACCGTCGGCGCTGAGCCCTCGGCCTGGGGCACGGACGCCCAGGCCGGTCCTCCCCCGCTGAACTGACCGCTGCGGCGGCCCCGTTCGCAGAGGCCGCACCCGGCCCGGTGGCGCACCCGCCCGCCACCGGGACCGGGCCCCGGCCCCGGCCCCTGGCGACGTGCCGCCCCGGGCCCGGGGTCACTTGCTCACGGCGAAGCGCATCAGGGCGTGCTCGTCGCCCTGCTTGATCTTGCCCGTCACATTGATCACCTCGAGCTTCCACGAGCCGCCCGCCCGCACCGCCTTGGCCACGGCGCAGCCGTTGTCCTGGGTGAGCAGGCTGGGCCAGATGTCGGCGACCTGCTGGCTGGTCCCGCCCGTGGCGTCGTACACCTTGAAGCTGATGTTGCGGGCCTTCTGGAAGGAACTGCCCTTCTTGAAGGCGGCGGCCACGAACACGATCGAGGTGATCTGCTGCGGGATCCGGGCGAACTCCACCGTCACCGTCTCGTCGTCGCCGTCGCCCCGCCCGGTCTGGTTGTCCCCGCTGTGCACCAGCGAGCCGTTGCCCATCGGATCGAGCGAGTCCAGACCGGCCAGGCGCACCGGGTCGCCGCCCTGCATCGCGACGGCGATCAGGTCCAGATCCGTACCGGTCTTGCGGCGCAGCATGCCCATCACGCCGCCACTGGCGCCCGCCGTGGGGTCCCACGACACTCCGATGGACAGATGGGTGACACCGTCCAGGTCCGCCGGGCCGTCTTCCTTCGTCAGCGTAATCATCCGTTGATCATCCTCTGGTCATGGGACTTGCGACACCCAAAGTGTGCCTGGGGTGTCCGGCACGCTCCACGGCGGGTCCGTCCTGCGCCCGTTCGCCCGGAAATCTCCCCGGGTCCCGAACCGGCCTTTCCGTCGGCGGGGCGCCGCAGGAGCGGCGGCCGGGGAAAAGCGGATGCGGGGGGACTTCGGTCCGTGTCAGGCTCCGCCGGTGAATCGTGCTCAGATCTCCCTGCTCGCCCATGCCGACCACCCGATCGCCGCCCCGCTCGACGACGACTCCGTCCGCCTGCTGCTGGACCGGGTCCTGCCCCACGTGGACGCCCGGGTGCTGGACCTGGGCTGCGGCGGTGCGGAGTGGCTGCTGCGCGCGCTCGCCGCGCGCCCCCGGCTGCGCGCCGAAGGGGTGGACGTCTCCGCCGACGCCCTGGCCCGCGCCCGTGAGGCCGCGCACGCCCTCGGCGTCCAGGACCGCCTGGTGCTGCACCGCGAGGACGCGGCCGATTTCGCTCCCGCGCACACCTTCGACGTGGTGCTCAGCGTGGGGGCCACGCACGCCTTCGGGGGCCTGCGCGCCACTCTCGCGGCAGCCCGCAGGCACCTGGCGCCGGGCGGACGGGTCCTGATCGGGGACGGGTTCTGGGAACGGGCGCCCTCCCCGGAGGCCGAGGAGGTGCTGGGGGACCTCGGCGACCTCCCGTCCGTCATGGACACCGTCGCCGCCGGCGGCTGGACCCCCGTCGGCGGGCACATCAGCGCGCGCGGCGAACTGGACGCCTACGAATGGGCGTGGACCGGATCGCTGGGCTCATGGGCCCTGGACCACCCCGCCGACCCGGACCGCGACCAGGCCCTCGCGGCGGCCGGCACCCACCGTGACGAATGGCTGCGCGGCTACCGGGACTGCTTCGGCTTCGTGTGCCTGGTCCTGCGTCCGACGTCCGGATGAACCGGCGAACCGGGTGAACCTGCGCGCGGAGGGACCCACGTCCGGACGGCTCGGCGTGCGGGCGGACCGGCGGCCGGGCGGGGCGGTGCCTCAGTCGAGCCGTCTGCAGCGCAGGAAGAGCTGCACCTCGGGCGGTGCCCCGGCACCGTCAGGGGTGTGGGGCGCGTACGAGCGCGAGGACTCCTCCACGACTTCGAAGCCGGCCCGCTCCACCACCGCGCGCAGATCGCCCCGCGGATAGCCGGAGACCCGGATGGTGCGGCCGAGGAACGGCACGGGGAGATCGTCCGCGTCGGCCTCGACCATCGCGAGCGCGAACAGGCCTTTGGGAGCGAGCAGTTCACGGACCGAGGCCAGCGCGGCCGGGATCTCCGCCCGGCCCAGCATGAGCAGGGAGAAGAAGGCCGCGACCGCGTCGAACCGCCCGAGGCCGACGGGACCGTGGGGACCGATGTCCGCGATGTCGGCCTGGTGGAACCGCGCTCCGGGCACCCGCGCACGGGCCAGCGCGAGCATCCCGGCCGACAGGTCGACGCCCACGACGTCGAGGCCCGCCCGGGTCAGCCGCCGGGCCGTGGGTACGCCCGTGCCGCACCCCAGGTCCAGGACCCGGGCCCCGGCGGGCAGGGAGGCGATGAGCCAGTCGGTCGCCGCGATCTGCCCCTCCTTGTGCGGGAAGGCGGCGTCGTAGCTCTCGCCGATGGAGTCGAAGGCCTCGGCCTGCCCCGTACGGTCACGCGGCGGCACGCCGTGGCCGCAACCACCGGTGGGACCGCTCATGCGATGTCTCCCCCTCGCGCCTGGTCGTGTGCCGTGCGGAGCGTCCACCGGCACGCACGGTGTGACGTTACCGTCCGGGCGGGGGCCGCGGGAGGTGACCGCAGCACACCGCGCGGACCGCGGCCGGGGCCACGGTCCGCGCGGTGCGGGCGGTGCGGGTGGTGCAGGTGGTGCCTGCGGTGCGGGCGGGGAGGTGGGCCGCCGGGGCGTCAGTGCACGCGGGCGACCTCGTGCAGCGCCTTGGCCAGACCGTTGGCCCACAGCTGGTTCACACGGGAGCGCTCGGTGGCGTTCGGGTAGCGGTTGGTGCAGGACGGGCCGGGGCCGCCGCCCGACATCAGCTCGCTGCACGGGCCGCTGTAGTGGTCCGGCAGCCCCAGCACGTGCCCGGTCTCGTGCGCGACGACGCGGATCGAGTCGTACTGCTGGTTCTGCGAGTAGTCCAGGAAGATGTAGCCGCTGCCGTGGCCGTCGGTGGAGGCGTAGGAGCCGTTCGAGGGGTCGTTGCCCTCGTAGTAGGAGAAGTCGCCGCCGCCCGAGGTCGCCGCCAGCTTCACGTTCGAGACGGAGCTGTTCCAGATCGAGGCGGCGCTCGATATCTGGGAGCGGAAGCTCGGTGCCTGGGAGGCGTTGTAGTAGACGGTCACCGACTTGAGGTTCGGGTGGGCGGCCTGCTTCTCGGCGACCGACTTCATCACGGCGTCGAAGAACGCCTGGTTGTCGGCGGCGTGTCCGGCGGAGCCCGTGTACCGGGCGACGGGGGCCTTGGCGGAGGAGGCGACGGCCGGGGCGGTGCTCTGGGCGGCGCTCGCCGGCATCGCGGTGCCCAGCGCGGCGGACGCCAGGCCGAGGCCGAGCGCGAGGGCCACGAGTCTCCTGGAGGACTTCGGGGACTTGGCGGTCGTGGAACGCGACATCATGGGGGGCTCCTACTCGTTCGTCGTGGGGTGTGAACGATCGGTTGCGCATGAGTCTCGGGCAGGCCGACGCCCGGGGGATGATGGCAACTGGGGATAGCCCGGAGCTATCGGCGGCCGACTCGTACGGTTCCGTCGGTATTTGAACGTCTGGTGCGGTGCGGCCGCACCGCCCTACGCTCCCCCTCATGGAGCTCGAGGTGAGGCATCTGCGCGTGCTCTGCGCCATCGCCGACACCGGCAGTCTGCACCGGGCGGCACGCGAACTCGGCGTGGCACAGCCCTCGTTGAGCACGCAGCTGCGCCGGATCGAGCACGCGCTCGGCGGTCAGCTCTTCGTCCGTGCGCGCACCGGCTGCCGGCCCACCCCGCTGGGCCACGCGGTGCTCAGCCGGGCCCGCCCCCTCGTCAGCGAACTGAGCGCGCTGGTCACCGAGACCCGGGCGGCGGCCGCCCGCGCGTCCGGCGGCCCCCGCCTGCGCATCGGCGCCACGGCGAGCCGTGCCCTGCCGGGCTGGCTGCGAAGGCTGCGCGCCCGTACGCCCCGGACGGAACCGACGCTGCAGATGGACGTCTCCGCGAACTCCCTGCTGGCCATGGTCGCCTCGGGCCGGCTCGACATGGCCTTCGTGCACGAGGTCGAAGGCAGTCCGCTGCGTGTGCCGCCCGGGCTCCGCGTGCGGGTGCTGGTGGAACGCGAACCGCAGTTCGTCTCCCTCGCCGTCGACCATCCGGCGGCGGCGCGCCGCGAGGTGCGGCTCGGCGATCTCGCGGCGGACCGCTGGATGGTCGACTCCACGGTCGACGGCGAGTGGGACGCCCTGTGCCGGGTGCTGCGCTCAGCGGGGCTGCAACCCGACATGCTGCACGGCGACTACCTCACCGCGTACTCCCTGGCCGCCACCGGTGAGGTGGTCACCGTCAGCCAGCCCACCGCGCGCCCCCGTTCGGACCTCGCCATCCGTCCTCTCCAGGGCGACCCGATCGGTGTGCGGCTGCTGCTCGCGGCCCGCACGGAGGCCGAACTCGACTGCGGTTACGCGGAGTTGGAGGAGGCCTACTGGGAGGCGGCGTTCCAGGCGCCGGCGTACCGCGAGTGGCTGAGCCGGACGGGCGCTCCCGCCGCCGGCGCCGTTCCCCCGCCACCGCCCGCGCGGAGCGCGGCCCCCTGTACGGAACAGCTCACCGGTCGGCGGGTCCCGGCCCGCTGACGCCCACCGCGTCCGGGCCCGCGAGCCCGGACGTCCTGGCACGCACGGGCACCGGCCGCCGCGGCGCGGCTAGCGCTCTGCGGCGGCCCCGGTCGCCCCGGTCGCCCCGACGGCGAGCGTGTCGCGCATCGCCCGGGCGGTGCCGACCGGGTCGTAGTCCTCGGGGACGCCCGGGACCAGGATGATATCGCCCTCGATGTGGCGGGAGCGCAGGGGCGCGATCTCCTGGTAGGCGGCGGAGTCCCACCAGGCCCGCGCCTCCTTCATCCCGGGGAACCCGATGACGACGACGTGCCCGGGCCAGGCGCCCTCCTTCACCTCGTGCCCGCCGGCATGCACCAGGAAGCGACCGCCGTAGGGCGCGAAGGTGGCGGTGATGCGCTCGATGTACTCGGCGATCTCCGGGTGCGGGGCGGCGTCGCGCAGGTGGCCTATGACGTAGGCGGGCATGGCGTCCTCCGGTCGGTGGGGCGGGCTGCGGTGCGTACGCGGTGATCCTCGCACCGGGGCGGGGAGGCGTCGATGACCTCTCGGGTAAGCACCGCTCAGGGCGGCCGGTCCGTCAGTCGGCCGCGTGCGCCGGGCGTGCCTCGCGGCCGCCGGGGTGGCGGTGGCGCCAGGCCCAGAAGACGGCGCAGGAGACGACGGCCCAGGCCGCGAGGACCAGGAACGGGAAGGCGTGCTGGTGACCGGCGAAGTAGACGGCGGTGTGCTGGGCGTTGACCGAGGCGCCGGGCGGCAGCCAGCGGCCGATCCGGCCGAGGGGGGAGGGCAGCAGGGGCCAGGAGACCGCGCCGCCGGAGGAGGGGTTGCCGAGCAGCACCATCAGCCCCCACGTCGGCAGCATGGCCCAGCGTCCGAAGAGGGTGTTGAACATGGTGAAGACCATGCCGGACGTGAACATGGTCAGCGCGAGGATCAGCCAGGACTCGACGAACGGCAGGCGCAGGGCGCCCAGCATCCAGTCCACGACGGCGGCGATCACGAAGCCGCCCAGCAGGGCGTAGGCGGCGGTGAAGGCGATGCGTTCGAGTGGGTTCAGCGCCCGGGCGTGGACGCTGAGCTGGATGGCGCCGACGAAGCCGATGATCACGGCGGCGAGCGAGATGTAGAAGATCGCGAGGCCGCGCGGGTCGCCGTGCTGGAGCGGGTTGAGGTCGCGCACGGTGACGGGGACGCCGGTGCTCTGGCCGACCTTCTCCGCGGCCTCCTCCAGCACCTGGGCGACCGTGGCGCCCGAGGCGCCGGACACGTCGAGGACGACGGTTCCCCGGCCGGCTGGGATCTCCAGCACGGCGAACACCTTCTGGTCGTCCACCGCCGTGCGCGCCGCGGGCAGGCTGGGGTACGGGTGCAGCTTCAGCGAGGCGGCGAGCGCCTGCTCCATGCCGGTGACGAAGCGCCCGCCCTGCGGCTGGTCGTAGGCGCCGACGACCGCCGTGGGGATGGTGTGCGGGGTGGGGTTGGCCATGGCGTACGTGTAGGAGCCGGCGAAGAGTCCGGCCGCGGCGGCGAGGATCAGCGTCAGAACGGTGGCGGGCAGGAAGGGCGACTTCCGGAAGGCGGCCCAGCGCTCGCCCGGGGCGGGCGGCCGGCCGTGCTCACCGTGCGGCAACTCGGACATGGCGACCACGCTAGGTCATTTCACGGTGACTCCTCGCACCGAGCGGCCGGTGCGCGCGCCGTACGTACCGCCACCCCGCCGACCGGACGATTCCCGCCGCGGAGGGTCTCGGCGTGCACTTTTTACGGTCCCCGGTGCGCCCATACCGGACAAACCCGTGTGATTTGGAGGAACGCCGGCTTCTGCCCGACCATGGGCGTGCCCGGCGATCCCGGGCCCTGTTAGACGAGAGGCGCACCACTTCCATGCACGTCCCCGGGACCGCCCCGCAGTCGGCTCCGGCCCCGCGGGAGAACCCCGCGGCCCCCGCCCCGGCCGGGCACACCCCCGCCGGTGAACCGGCCGCTCCTGCCTTGGGCAGGCACTCCCGCCGCTTCGGGCTGCCCGTCGCCACCGCCCTGGTCATGGGCAACATCATCGGGGGCGGTATCTTCCTGCTCCCGGCGTCCGTCGCCCCCTACGGCACGGTCAGCCTGGTCGCCTTCGGCGTGCTGACCGTGGGCGCCATCGCGCTCGCGCTGGTCTTCGGCCGGCTCGCCCAGCGGGACCCGCGCACCGGCGGCCCCTACGTCTACGCCCGTGAGGCCTTCGGCGACTTCGCCGGCTTCCTGGCCGCGTGGGCGTACTGGATCACGACCTGGGTGTCGAACGCGGCGCTGGCCGTGGCCGCCGTCGGCTACCTCGACGTGCTGGTCCCGGTGAACGATCACCGCTGGACGGCGTGCCTGGCCGCGCTCGCCCTGCAGTGGCTGCCCGCACTCTCCAACTTCGCGGGCACCCGGTACGTGGGTGCCGTGCAGGTCGTCTCCACCGTGCTGAAGTTCGTACCGCTGCTGCTGGTCGCGGTCGGCGGGCTGTTCTTCTTCGACCCGCACAACCTCGGCCCGTTCAACGCGAGCGGCCACAGCGCGGTCGGCGCGGTCTCCGCCTCCGCGGCGATCCTGCTCTTCTCCTACCTCGGCGTGGAGTCGGCCGCCGTCAGCGCGGGCGAGGTCAAGAACCCGCGGCGCAACGTCGGACGGGCCACCGTCATCGGCACCGCCGGCGCGGCCCTCGTCTACCTGCTGGGCACGCTGTCCGTCTTCGGCACGGTCGCCCACAGCCGTCTGGTCGGGTCCTCCGCGCCCTTCTCGGACGCCGTGAACGCCATGTTCGGCGGCTCCTGGGGCGGCTGGGCGGTCGCGCTCGCCGCACTGGTGTCGATGACCGGCTGCCTCAACGGCTGGACCCTGCTCAGCGCCCAGACCCCGTACGCCGCCGCCCAGGACGGCCTGTTCCCCGCCGCCTTCGCACGGCGGCGGCGCGGGGTGCCGACCGTCGGTGTCGGTGTCACCGTCGTCCTCGCCTCGCTGCTCACCGTCTACAACTACACGTCGGGCTCGGCGAAGGTCTTCCAGGTCCTGGTGCTCGTCACCACGTTCACCGCGACCGTTCCCTACCTGCTGGCCACCGCCGCGCAGATCTTCCACCTCGTCGCCGGGCGCGGCCACCTGGTGAACCGGGCCCGTCTGGCGCGGGACTGCGTGGTCGCGGCCGTCGCGGCGGCCTTCTCGATGTGGCTGGTGGCGGGCGCGGGCTACGCGGCCGTGTACCAGGGAGTGCTGTTCCTGTTCGCGGGCGTCCTCGTCTACGCCGTGATGGCGGCCCGCCGCCCCAGGACGCCGTAGCCTCCCTCCGCCGGGTGCGCGCGGGATCGTCCGGCCGACCGGGCCGTACGGAGGAAGCCGGACGGTCCGCGCCGCCTCCTCCCACCCCGCCGACCGGGTGAGGACCGGGCGTGGCGTGCGCCGGGGCAGGTACGCGGCGGCCTCCTGCCGGCCCGTCGCCACGGCGGGGGGGGCGGGCGCCGCCGGTGCTCAGCGTCCGAGGAAGTCGAGCAGGTCCCGGTTGAAGCGCTGCTTGTCCCCGTCGACCATGGCGATGCCGTGGCTGCCGCCCTCGTAGACCTTGAGTTCGGCGCCGTGGACGAGCTGCGCGGTCTTGCGCGCGGTGGCGTCGACGGGCACGATCCGGTCGTCGTCGCCGTGCACGACCAGGGTCGGGACGTCGAACTTCGCCAGGTCGCCGTGGAAGGGCGTGGTGCCGAAGGCGTCGACGCAGGCGACGGCGCCCTCGACGGTCTGGGCCATGGCCATGTACCAGAACGCGTCCCGGTTGCCCTGAGTGACCCCGCCGCCCTCGCGGTCCGCGGAGAAGAAGCCCTCGGAGGTGTCCTTCCAGAACTGCGAACGCTCCTTCAGGATGCCGGCCTTGAGGTCGTCGAAGACGCTCTGCGGGACACCCTCGGGGTTGTCCGGGCCTTGCAGCATCAGGGGGGTGATGGCGGACAGGAGCACGGTCGAGCGCACCCGTCCGGTGCCGTGGCGGCCGATGTAGCGGGCGAGTTCGCCGCCGCCCATGGAGTGCGCCACCAGCGTGACGTCGCGCAGGTCGAGGTGGGTGAGCAGGTCGTCGAGGTCGTCGGCGAACGTGTCGAAGTCGTAGCCGTCGTAGACCGGGGTGGAGCGGCCGTGGCCTCGGCGGTCGTGGGCGATGCCCCGGTATCCGGCGTCGGCGACCGCCTTGAGCTGGTCGTACCAGGCGTCGCCGTTCAGGGGCCAGCCGTGGATGAACACCACCGGCCGTCCCCGCCCCCAGTCCTTGTAGAAGATCTCGACACCGTCTCGCGTGGTGCACACGGGCATGCTCGACACCTTTCGCCGGTCGCAGCAGGTCGCGGGATGTCCCGGGAGAAGTCGGGAACACAGGTGAAGCAGGGGAAACACGGGGGAGGAGAGCACGCGCACGCGCGGCCGGACACCGCCGGGGGCTCAAGCGCCCGGCACGGGCACGCCCCGGGCGCTTCCCTCCTCCATCGTCCCCGCCGACGCCGCCGCCGCAATTCGGCCGGGCACGACCACGAGATCGTGCGCCGGTTAGTTTGACGAGCGTCAGGGTCTGTCCGGCGGCAGCGCCGGCCCCGTTCCGGAAGGTGGCACGATGCCCAGCAGCCCGTCCCCGCACACCGACCTCACCGACCTGCCGGCCCTCGCCGGTCTCTACCGCGATCTCCACGCCCACCCCGAACTCGCCTTCTGCGAACACCGCACCGCGCTGATCGTGGCCGAGCGGCTGGGCGCCTGCGGGTACGAGACCGCGACCGGTGTCGGCGGTACGGGCGTCGTCGGCGTCCTGCGCAACGGCGACGGGCCCACCGTGGCGCTGCGCGCCGACATGGACGCCCTGCCGGTGGAGGAGCAAACCGGCCTGCCCTACGCCAGCAGCGCGCGGGCGACCGACGGGAACGGCAACGCGGTGCCCCTGATGCACGCCTGCGGCCACGACGTCCACGTCAGCTGCCTGCTGGGCGCGGCGGCACGGCTCGCGGCGGACCGCTCCTCGTGGCGCGGCACGCTGCTGCTGGTGTTCCAGCCCGCGGAGGAGGTCGGCCGGGGCGCGGGCGCGATGATCGACGACGGTCTCTTCGAGCGGTTCGCCCGGCCGGACGTGGTGCTCGGCCAGCACGTGGCGCCGCTGCCCGCGGGCTACGCCGGGCTGCACGCCGGGCCCGCTTTCGCCGCCTCCGACTCGCTGCGTGTGGTCCTGCACGGCAGCGGGGGCCACGGTTCGCGGCCCGAGGCGTGCGTCGACCCGGTCGTGATGGCCGCCGCGACCGTGCTCCGTCTGCAGGGCGTGGTCGCCCGGGAGGTCGCGGGCACCTCCACCGCGGTGGTCACCGTGGGCGCCCTGCACGCCGGGACCAAGCCGAACATCATCGCGGACCACGCCGAACTGCTGCTGAGCGTGCGCACCTACGAGCCCGCGGTGCGCACGTCGGTCCTGCGGGCCGTGGAGCGGATCGTACGGGCCGAGGCCGCCGCCTCCGGCGCGCCCCGCGATCCGGAGATCTCCGTGACCGAGTCGTTCCCGGCGGTCGTCAACGACCCCGAGGCGTCGAAGCGGACGCGGCGGGCGCTCGCCGGGGCCCTGGGCGAGGCACAGGTGGTCGATCCCGGGCCCGCGACCGCCAGCGAGGACGTCGGCATGCTCGCCGAGGCCGCGGGGGCCCCGTGCGTCTACTGGCTGCTGGGCGGCGCCGACCCGGCCGAGTTCGCCGCCGCCCGCACCGTCGAGGACGTCGGCCGGGTGGCCCGCGCCCTGCCGTCCAACCACTCCCCGCTGTTCGCCCCGGTGGTCGAGCCGACGCTCCGCGCGGGTGTCGCGACCCTGTCCGCCGCCGCCCGGGCCTGGCTCACGGCCAGGTGAACGACCGGGACACCGCCACGGGGTGACACGGCCGCACGCTCACCCTCGCCAGGCTTCGCGGGGCCGGCCGGTCCGCGGCCGACCGGCCCGGCTGTTCGACGACCGAATGGCCGAAGTCCTCGCGCAGGACGACGAACGGCCCAGTGGCGGGGCTGTTCGCACAGGACGGTGAACGGCCTCGGTCTCCGGCGCGGGACGGTGCGGGCTCGCGCACGCCACCCGTCCCGGAGGGTCGCCCGGCGGGGACCCTGCCGGCAGCCGCCCGACGGGACCCGGAGGGCGACGCGCGCCCGCAAGCGCGCCGGGAGGGGCGCCGTTCCCGGCCCGCGCGCGGCGCCCCTCCCCGTCGTCACCGCACGTAGTACCGGCGGTGGGAGCGGCTCAGACGACCTCGATGAGCAGGTCGCCGCCCTCCACCTGCTGGATGCGGTTGATGGCCAGCCGGCTCACGCGGCCCGACTTCGGGGCCGTGATCGCGGCCTCCATCTTCATCGCCTCGATCGTGGCGATGGTCGCCCCGGCCGCGACCTCCTCGCCCTCGGCCACCGCGAGGGTCACCACACCGGCGAACGGCGCCGCCACATGCCCGGGGTCGCCCCGGTCCGCCTTCTCCGTCACGGGCACGTCGGAGGCGGCGGCGGTGTCCCGCACCTGGATCGGGCGCAGTTGGCCGTTGAGGGAGGACATCACGGTCCGCATGCCGCGTTCGTCCGCCTCGCCGACGGCCTGCAGCTCGATCAGCAGGCGTACGCCGGGTTCGAGGTCGACGGCGTACTCCTTGGCGGGGCGCAGGCCGTAGAAGAAGTCCTTGCTGTCCAGCACGCTCGTGTCGCCGTAGGCCTGGCGGTGCTGTTCGAAGGCGCGCGTGGGCCCGGGGAACAGCAGCCGGTTCAGGGTCGCGCGCCGGGACTTGTCCAGGCCCTCGCGGTCCTCGGTGCTCAGCTCCGCGACCGGCTTGGCCTCGGCCCGGCCTTTGAGCGCCTTGGTGCGGAAGGGTTCCGGCCAGCCGCCGGGCGGGGTGCCGAGCTCGCCGCGCAGGAAGCCGATGACGGAGTCGGGGATGTCGAACCGGTCCGGGGTCTGCTCGAAGTCCGCCGGGTCGACGCCCGCGCCCACCAGGTGCAGTGCGAGGTCGCCGACCACCTTGGAGGAAGGGGTGACCTTCACCAGGCGGCCCAGGATCCGGTCGGCGGCGGCGTACATCGCCTCGATGTCCTCGAAGCGGTCGCCGAGGCCGAGGGCGACCGCCTGGGTGCGCAGGTTGGACAGCTGCCCGCCGGGGATCTCGTGGTGGTAGACGCGTCCGGTGGGCGAGGCCAGGCCCGCCTCGAAGGGGGCGTAGATCCTGCGGACGCTCTCCCAGTACGGCTCCAGGTCGCCGACGGCCTTCAGGTCCAGGCCGGTGGGGTGCTCGGAGTGGTCGGTGGCGGCGACGAGCGCCGACAGCGACGGCTGGGAGGTGGTGCCGGCCATCGAGGCGACCGCGCCGTCCACCGCGTCGGCGCCGGCCTGGATCGCGGCGAGGTAGGTGGCGAGCTGACCGCCCGCGGTGTCGTGGGTGTGCAGGTGGACCGGGAGGCCGAACTCGCGGCGCAGCGCCGAGACCAGCGTGGCCGCTGCGGGCGCCCGCAGCAGTCCGGCCATGTCCTTGACGGCCAGCACGTGTGCGCCCGCCTCGACGATCTGCTCGGCCAGCCGCAGGTAGTAGTCCAGGGTGTACAGGCGCTCGGCGGGGTCGGAGAGGTCGGACGTGTAGCACAGGGCGACCTCGGCGACGGCTGTCCCGGTCTCCCGTACGGCGTCGATGGCCGGCCGCATCTGGCCGACGTCGTTGAGCGCGTCGAAGATGCGGAAGATGTCGATGCCGGTGGCCGCGGCCTCCTGCACGAAGGCGTCGGTGACCTCGGTCGGGTACGGGGTGTAGCCGACGGTGTTCCGGCCGCGCAGCAGCATCTGCAGGCAGATGTTGGGCACGGCCTCGCGCAGGGCGGCCAGGCGTTCCCACGGGTCCTCGGCGAGGAAGCGCAGCGCGACGTCGTAGGTGGCGCCGCCCCAGCACTCCAGGGAGAGCAGGCCGGGCAGGGTGCGGGCCACGGCGGGGGCGACGGCCAGGAGGTCCTTGGTGCGCACCCGCGTGGCGAGCAGTGACTGGTGGGCGTCGCGGAAGGTGGTGTCGGTGACGCCGAGGCCGGGTGACTCGCGCAGGTGCCGGGCGAAGCCTTCGGGGCCGAGTTCGACCAGCCGCTGCCGGGAGCCCGCGGGCGGCTCGCCGGCGGGCAGCGGCGGCAGCTTGGTGACGGGGTCGACGGTCCCGGGGCGCTCGCCGTGCGGCTTGTTGACCGTCACGTCGGCGAGGTACGTGAGCAGTTTGGTGCCGCGGTCGGCGGAGGAGCGTGCGGTGAGCAGGTGCGGGCGCTGTTCGATGAACGAGGTGGTGACCCGCCCGGCCTGGAAGTCGGGGTCGTCGAGGACGGCCTGGAGGAAGGGGATGTTGGTGGACACGCCGCGGATGCGGAACTCGGCCACCGCGCGCCGGGCCCGGCCGATCGCCGTCTTGAAGTCCCGTCCGCGGCAGGTGAGTTTGACGAGCATGGAGTCGAAGTGGGCGCTGATCTCCGTACCGGCGTGGGTGGTTCCGCCGTCGAGGCGGATTCCGGAGCCGCCCGGTGAGCGGTAGGCGCTGATCCGGCCGGTGTCGGGGCGGAAGCCGTTGGCCGGGTCCTCGGTGGTGATCCGGCACTGCAGGGCCGCGCCGCGCAACCGCACGGTGTCCTGGGACAGTCCGAGATCGGCCAGGCTCTCGCCGGCGGCGATGCGCAGCTGCGCCTGGACCAGGTCGACGTCGGTGACCTCTTCGGTCACCGTGTGCTCGACCTGGATGCGCGGGTTCATCTCGATGAAGACGTGGTGGCCCGCGCGGTCGAGCAGGAACTCCACGGTGCCCGCGTTGCGGTAGCCGATCTCGCGGGCGAAGCGGACCGCGTCGGCACAGATGCGCTCGCGCAGGTCCGGGTCCAGGTTCGGCGCGGGGGCGAGTTCGATGACCTTCTGGTGGCGGCGCTGGAGCGAACAGTCCCGCTCGAAGAGGTGGATGACCTCCCCGGTGCCGTCGGCAAGGATCTGCACCTCGATGTGGCGGGGTTCCACGACGGCCTTCTCCAGGAAGACGGTGGGGTCGCCGAAGGCGGAGGCGGCCTCGCGGGAGGCGGCCTCGATGGACTCCCGCAGCGCGGCCGGGTCCGCGACCCGCCGCATCCCGCGCCCGCCGCCGCCCGCGACGGCCTTGACGAACACGGGGAAGCCGATGTCGTCGGCGGCCCGGACCAGTTCGTCCACGTCGGTGGAGGGGGCCGAGGAGCCGAGCACGGGCACCCCCGCGGCCCGGGCGGCGGCCACCGCGCGGGCCTTGTTGCCGGTCAGTTCGAGGGTGTCGGCGTCCGGGCCGACGAACGTGATCCCCGCCCGCTCGCAGGCGCGCGCCAGTTCCGGGTTCTCGGACAGGAAGCCGTAGCCCGGGTAGACGGCGTCGGCGCCCGCCCGGCGCGCGGCGCCGACGATCTCGTCCACGGAGAGGTAGGCCCGTACCGGGTGCCCCGCCTCGCCGATCTCGTAGGCCTCGTCGGCCTTCAGCCGGTGCAGCGAGTTGCGGTCCTCGTAGGGGAAGACGGCGACGGTGCGCGCGCCCAGTTCATAGCCGGCGCGGAACGCGCGGATGGCGATCTCGCCGCGGTTGGCGACCAGTACCTTGCGGAACATCTGGATCCCTTCGGCCTGCCGGTGACGAGGACCATGGTGTCGGTCACACCTCCGGCACGCCATGTGAACCGGGCCACTTGTCGCGCTCACGGGTGCGCGCGGTCGTCCGACGGGCCGTCAGAAGGTCCGGTTCGGGGCCCGACTGTCGCGTATCGTCCGCGGAATTGTCAGTGATCGGTAACAGCGGGATCCCCCGAGGGGGTTTCCCCGTCATCCTGGGTGCACGGCAACACGGAAGACGGCGAGAAGCGGGGCGGGACATGGTGCGGCATGGCGGCGGACGGGGTTGGCACGGGCGGGTGCTGGCGGCGGCTCTCGGGGTGACTGCGGTGGCCGCCGCCACCTCGGTGTGGACCGCGCAGGCCGATCCCTCGGGCGGGGGCAAGGCGCAAGCGGACGCGTCGGCGAGCGCGGACGCGGCGGGCGCGCAGGGTTCGGCCGCGAAGGTGGCGGTGACCATCGCGCACGCCTCGGACAAGGGAGCCCGGGGCGTCAACATCACGATCGACGACGGGCCGGACCCCCACTGGACACCGCAGGTGCTGGAGGTACTGCGGGAGAACGGGGTGAAGGCCACCTTCTGCATGGTCGGCACGCAGGCGAAGGCGTACCCGGACATGGTGAAGGCGGTGGTGGCCGCCGGGCACCGGCTGTGCGACCACACGGTGTCGCACGACACCGCCATGGACCACAAGTCGCAGGCCTACCAGTCGCGGGAGATCCTCGACGCCGAGAAGATGATCACGGAGGCGTCGGGCGGCGTCCGGCCGATGTACTACCGGGCGCCGGGCGGGGCGTTCACCCCGTACAGCCGTCAGCTCGCCGCGTCCCGGGGGATGCGGCCGCTGGGCTGGAACGTGGACACCAAGGACTTCGAGCACCCCGGCACCCCGGCCATCGTCGCCACCGTCAAGCAGGAGGTCCGCAACGGGCCGACCGTCCTCTTCCACGACGCGGGCGGCGACCGCGCCCAGACCGTGGCCGCCCTGCGTGAGGTGCTGCCCTGGCTGAAGCAGCAGGGGTACTCCTTCGGCTTCCCGGTGCGCTGACCGCGCCCGGCCGGGTACGGCCCGGCCGGGTACGGCGTGAGGTGAGCGGCGGCCGGGTGGTGCGCTCCTGTCGGTTCAGACGGGGCGCGCCGCCCGGCCGCCGCCGTCCCCGGCCGGCGCGGCGGGCCCGACCTCCCGACTGGCGGCGAGGGCCGCGACCGTGACGGCGGCCCAGCCCAGCGCGGTCGCGACGGTGGCCGCCCGGCGGACGCGTCCGGTGACGCCCGTCCCGAACAGCGCCGCGTCGCCCACGTCGGAGGCGATGCGGACGAGGGTGGCGGTGACCAGGGCGGGGCCGCGGGGGGCGAGCAGCATGGCCAGCCCGCTCGCGGCGTCGCGCCACGCGAGTGGGCGCAGGGCCATGGCGGTGTGTGGATGGGTGTTCCCCTCCGGGTCCACCAGGCCCACCGGGCGGGCCAGCCAGTCCGGGCGGTACGCCGCCACGACTCCGTACACGGCCGTCGCCGCCCCGACCGAACGCAGCAGTCCTGTACGCACCGAACGCACCTCCGTTGACGAGAAACCCTGTGTGAGAGCAGGATCAGCACAACCGTGGAAGTCCTGTACGAGCGACTGGCTCTGGCTGCCCTGTTTTCTGTGCGTACATACCCACTTGCGCCTTTTTGGGTGCACAGCGGAGGAGTACTACCCCTAACAGGAGGCGGTCATGATCCTCCTCGGTGTCATTCTGCTCGTCGTCGGTTTCGTCACCGGCATCTCGATCCTGTGGACCATCGGCATCATCCTGGCCGTGATCGGCGCGGTGCTGTGGGTGCTCGGCTCCATGGGGCACGCCGTGGCCGGCCATCGCCACTATTGGTGACCGCCCGCACGGTCGCCCCGCCGTCATCCGCTCTCCCGCGCGCGCCGCGCCCAGCCGGTGCTCCGCTCCGCGCGGGTCCGCCGTACCCACTTGGCCCACCGCGCGCACGGACCCGGTCTATTCCGCGTGGGGCTGGGTAACCGGAGAATCGGAAGAGCAGTAACACAATGTGACAGTTTGAGGCAACCGTATGGCCATCCCGCTTAGGCAGAAGGCGTCGGATGAGCCGGACCGGTACAGGAGCACGCCCGCCGCACTGCGCTGGGACGCCCGCTGGGACAGCGGGGCGATCACCGCCGCGGAGGCTCGCGCGGCCGTCGGCAGATTCCTGGACCGCGTTCGTGTCACCGGCCGCACACCCGTCCCCGAACGCGTGGAACAGGACGCGCAACTGGTGGTCAGCGAGCTGATCACCAATGCGGTACGGCACGCTCCGGGCCCCTGCGGGCTGCGCCTGGAAGCGGAGCCCGAGACCGGGCTCGTCCGGATCAGCGTATGGGACACCTCGCCCCAGCCGCCCCGGCCCCGGCCGCGCGACGGCCGCCGGGTGGGCGGGCACGGGCTGGAGATCGTCGGCGCGCTCAGCCGCAGTTTGACCGTCACGGACCGTGACAGCGGCAAGGAGATCACCGCACAGCTGCGGCTGCCCTCCCCGTCGCGGGAGGGCTGAGCCGCCGGTGGCCGGTCCGGCAGCCCGGTAGGGTGCCAGGCCCTCTCCAGGGCGGTCCGCCGGCGCCCGGTGCCCGCGGCCTCCGGCTGCGGATGCGTCGCCGGGACGGCCGGGCCATGCTGGAGGAGGACCACGCCGTGAAGCCGTGAAGGAGTACGCGATGAGCATGATGGACAAGCTCAAGGGGCTGCTCAAGGGGCATGAGGAGCAGACCGGCAAGGGCATCGACAAGGGCGGTGACTACATCGACGAACGTACTCAGGGCAAGTACCGCGGCCAGGTGGACACGGGCCAGGACAAGCTCCGGGAGCAGCTCGGCGACCAGGACCGGGGCCCCGGCACCGGCCAGCCGCCGCGCTGAGCTGCGGCTCACCCTCTGAGGACGTTCATCACGGTGCGCGCACCGGGGCGGCGGTGCCCGGTCAGGGAACGCGGGCGACGCCGGCGTAGATGCCGCTGCCCTCGGGGCGCGGCGCCGGGGGCCGCTGGTACCACTCGGTCGCCGTCACGAGGCCGGGCTCGACGAGATCGAGGCCGTCGAAGAAGCGCGCGACCTCCCCACGGGTGCGGAAACCGAGGCGGATGCCGCCCTTGGCGTACTCGGCGGTGACCTGCTGCGCCAGTTCCGGATAGAGGTCGCAAGCGGCGTGCGAGAGCACGAGGTAACTGCCCGGGGGCAGCGCGGCGCGCAGTGCGTGGACGATGCCGTGGGCGTCCTGGTCGTCCGGCACGAAGTGCATCAGCGCGATCAGGGAGAGGACCACGGGGCGGTCGAAGTCGAGCACCCTGCGGGCGTGTTCGAGGATCTGGTCCGGGCGGCGTACGTCGGCCTCGATGTAGTCGGTGACGCCCTCGGGCCGGCTGACGAGCAGGGCCTCCGCATGGCGCAGCACGATCGGGTCGTTGTCGGTGTAGACGACCTTGGCGGTGGGGACGGTGCGCTGGACGATCTGGTGCAGGTTCGGCTCGGTGGGGATGCCCGTGCCGACGTCGAGGAACTGGTCAAGGCCGCGGGAGGCGAGCCAGGCCGCGGCCCGGTTCATGAACGCGCGGTTCTGCCGGGCGGCGTCATGGGCCTCGGAGGGCAGCTTGCGGCCGACGGCCTCGTCGACGGGGTAGTTGTCCTTGCCGCCGAGCAGCCAGTCGTACACCCGGGCGGGATGTGCCCTGCTGGTGTCTATCTGCGGGGACGGGAGGTCGGGGGTGCCGGTCGCCATGGCGGACTCCGTCGTGCGAGTGGATCAGGCGGTGATGTCGATCACCGCAGTCTCGCACACTGTTTCCCGTCCCCGTAAGCGAGTTGGGCGTGCCCGGCGTCACGGCGAGGTGGGCGCGCCGCGCGTCACGACGGGGCCGGCCGCTCCCCGTACACGCGGTGCGGTTCCGCGTCGGCCCACTTGACGTCCAGGCCGAGGCCGGGCCTGGAGGGGTCGGGTCGCAGGGCTCCGCCGTCGGGCGGGAGGGTGCCGTCGAACACCAGGTGCTCGAAGCGGACGTGGTCGTGGAAGTACTCCAGGTGCCGCAGCCGCCGCACGGCGCAGAAGGCGTGGGCGGAGACGGCCGGGGCGCAGTGGGCGGAGAGGTCGAGGTGCCGGGCCGCCGCGAGTCCGGCGACCTCCAGGAGTGCGGTGATGCCGCCGCATCGGGTGACGTCCGCCTGGAGGCAGTCCACCGCGTCCCCGTCGACGAGGTTGACGAAGTCGCGGCTGTTGTAGGCGTACTCCCCCGCGGTGATCTCCAGCCGCGCCGGGCCGTGCCGGCGCAGGGACCGCAGGCCCTCGATGTCCGCGGAGCTGACCGGCTCCTCGAACCACCGCACGTCCCACTCCTCGTGGAACCGGTGCGCCCAGTACAGCGCCTCCTTGCGGCCCAGCGCGCCGTTGGCGTCGGTGAAGACCTCCGGCTCGTCGCCGATCGCCCGGCGCACGGCGGTCAGCCTCCCCGGGTCGCGCCCGGGGTCGCGGGAGGTCTTGAGCTTGACGCGCGGGATGCCCTGCTCGACCCAGCCGGCCAGTTGCTCGGCGAGGCGGTCCTGGGGGTAGTTGGTGAAGCCGCCGCTGCCGTAGACCGGCACCCGGTCGTGGTGGGCGGGCAGGACGTGGACCAGGGGCAGTCCCAGCAGCCGGGCCTTGAGGTCCCACAGGGCGATGTCGGCGGCGGAGACGGCCATGGCGCCCACACCGGGGCGGCCGGCGTTGCGGATCCGCCGGCCCATCAGTTCCCACAGTGCCGGCGGCGAGCAGATGTCCCGGCCCGTCAGCAGCGGGGCGAGCGTGCCGGACAGGAAGGCGGCGACCGACAGGTCCCCGTAGGTGTAGCCGAGGCCGGTCCGTCCGCCGGCGTGCACCCGGACGAGGACCATGGTGGTGGAGCTCCACTCCAGGGTGCCGTCCTGTTCCTCGCCGTCCGGCCCGTCGGTGGGCAGTTCGAAGGCGTGGACGTCGACGGCGTCGATCCGCGCGGGCTCCATGGCTGTCTCCTTCGGGGGTCGGCGCTGCCGTTCTGTGCGTGTGACCCGCGGGCCGGGTGCGTAAACGGCACGGCCGCACGGGCCACCGTCCCGGCGCACGCGGCGGGCGCGACACACCGGGTGGGTCACCCCTGGGGCGGAACGTGCGCGGCAGGCGGCGGAAGTCCTGCATGAGGCGGTCGCGGAGCGGGTCCGAATGAAGCACTCCGTGCGCCTATCCCGACCCGTCCTGGACGCCGGGCGCAGCCGTCCACCGATGGGAACCCGCCGTGCAGACCTCGACCAGCGTCCCGGGACGCGGTGCCCGTCGCACCCTGCCCTCCCGGCCCTCCGGCACGCACTCCGACGGCGACGAGGGCCTCGTCCAGGTCCCCTGCACGGGCTTGGTCGAGGCGGTCGGCCGGTGCGGCCCGCGGCGAGGGCGCGCGTTCCTGCCGTACGCGGTGCCGGCCGTGGCCGGGGAGGTCCGGCGTCATGTGCGCGACTGCGCGGGGGGCCTGCGGGGCCTGCGCGCCCGGTGGGACGAGCACTCGCGGCTGCGGGCGGCCCAGGTGCCGCCGCGCCGCTCGGGGCACGGCGACGGCGGCAGGCCGGCGGAGCCGGAACGGGCCGCCGGAACGGGCCGCGGGGACGGCCCGGGAGGACGTCCGGCCGGCCCTCCGGGCGAAGCGGGCGCGGCGTCCGGCGCCGCTGGACGAGGAGCGGGGGTCCGGCCGCGCGGGGCCGCGGGCCGAGACGCCGGGCGCCCAGGAACCCGCGCTCGACCGGGCCACCGAGCGGGTGGCGCCGCGGGGCGGGCCGCGCGCCCTGCCCGCGCGGGGGCGCCGGGTGCTGGGCCCGTACTTCCCGGAGCCGCCGACCCGGTGGCGGGTGGCCCGGGCAGTGGGTCTGGCCCGGACGCACGTGTCCCGGCCGGCCGCGCCGAGTTGCGCGCGGCCGCGGGGCCGCCGGGCGTGGCGGTGCGGCGCGCCGCCGGCGCACGGGCGCCGTCGGGGGCGCCGGGCCACCGCCGCGCCGCACCACCGATGCCAGTTCTCGCCCACCGGCGGGCGGCCACTCCCCCGCTTCCCGCCGCGGAACCCGAGGTGATCCATGCGTGTCCTGCTCGTCCATCCCAGTGCCCTGATGTACTCGGAGATCTTCCTCAGGCTGGAGCCGCTCGGCCTGGAGCGGGTGGCCGCGGCGGCCCGTGACGCCGGGCACGAGGTGCGGGTGGTCGACCTCCAGGTGCTGCGGCACCGGGATCTGCGCCAGGTCGTGCACTCCTTCCGGCCCGAGGCGGTCGGCTTCGGGCTCAACTACCTGGCGAACATCCCGGAGGCCATCGGCCTGTCCCGCGCCGTCAAACAGGTGCTGCCGCGGTGTTTCGTCTTCTTCGGCGGGCACAGCGTCTCCTTCGTCGCCGACGACGTGCTGCGCCAGGCGGGCGGGGCCGTCGACGCGGTGGTGCGGGGCGAAGGGGAACCGGCCATGGCGCCGCTGCTGCGGGCGGTGCGCGAGGGGGGCCTGCAGGAGGTTCCCGGGATCGTCACGACGGACGGGCACGGTCTGGCGCCGCTCATGATGCACGGCATCGACGAGCCGCGCCCGGCCCGCGATCTGATGCGCCATCGCCGCCGCTACTTCATCGGCGAGCTGGACCCCTGCGCCTCGATCGAGTTCACCCGCGGCTGCCCCTGGGACTGCTCCTTCTGCTCCGCCTGGACCTTCTACGGCCGCAGTTACCGCAAGGCGAGCCCGCGCGCCGCCGCGGACGAGCTGGCCTCCATCGCCGAGCCGAACGTCTTCATCGTCGACGACGTCGCCTTCATCCGGCCCGAGCACGGCAACGACATCGCCGCCGAGCTGGAACGCCGCAGGGTCCGCAAGCAGTACTACCTGGAGACCCGCGCCGACGTGCTGCTGCGCAACACCGAGGTGTTCGAGCGCTGGACCCGGCTGGGCCTGCGCTACATGTTCCTCGGCATGGAGGCCCTGGACTCCGAGGGCCTGGACCAGTTCCGCAAGCGCGTCGACCCGGACGACAACTTCCGTGCCCTTCAGACGGCGCGGCGGCTGGGGATCAACGTCGCCATCAACCTCATCGTCGATCCGGCCTGGGACGAGGAACGCTTCCGCCTGGTGCGCGAGTTCGCCCTGACCGTGCCGGAGATCGTGCACCTGACGGTGATGACCCCCTATCCGGGCACGGAGATCTGGCACACCGAGTCCCGGCGGCTGACCACACGGGACTACCGCCTGTTCGACATCCAGCACGCCGTGGTCCCCACCACGCTGCCCCTGCACCGCTTCTACGAGGAGCTGGTGCGCACCCAGTCCGTCATCAACCGCAAGCACCTCGGGCTGCGCACCGCGTTCGGCGCGGCCCGTGTCCTCGCCGACCGGCTGGCGCACGGCCAGACCAACTTCGCCCGGATGCTGTGGAAGTTCAACCGCGTCTACAACCCGCAGCGCCAGCTGGCCGACCACCGGCGCCCCGTCCGTTACCAGCTGCCGCTGCCGCCGCGGGCCCCGGTCGGCGACCGCCGGCAGCTGTACATCCACACCCGGCCGGTGCCGCGTCGTGGGCCCGGGGCCCGGCCTTCGGACGGGCCGGCCGACCGGACGCCCTGAGGCGGCGGCGAGTCACTGGTTCAGCGCGTGGAGGACGCTCATGTCACACACACATCCCGGTCTGGAGGCGTCGCGGCGGCCCGCGCGTCCTCCCCGGGGCAGCACCGGCGAACGGGTCCGGGACTACCTGACCACGACGGACCACAAGAAGATCGGCAACCTGTACCTGGTCACCTCGTTCGGCTTCTTCATGGCCGCCGGCATCATGGCGATGCTGATGCGGGCGGAACTGGCCCGTCCGGGATTGCAGATCATGAACGAGGACCAGTACAACCAGCTGTTCACGATCCACGGCACCGTCATGATGCTGCTGTTCGCGACACCGACGTTCGCCGGGTTCTCCAACGCGATCATGCCGTTGCAGATCGGTGCCCCGGACGTCGCCTTCCCCCGGCTGAACGCCCTGACCTACTGGTTCTTCCTGTTCGGCGGGATCACCGTGGTGTCGGGGTTCGCGGTCGACCTGGGCGCGGCGCCCTTCGGCTGGTTCGCGTACGCGCCGCTCAACAGCGCCGAGCACAGCCCCGGGCACGGCGGCGACCTGTGGGCCATGGGGCTGGTCGTGGCGGGGCTGAGCACCACCCTGGGCGCCGTCAACTTCATCGCGACGATCCTGTGCCTGCGCGCGCCGGGCATGACCATGTTCCGGATGCCGATCTTCACCTGGAACGTGCTGTTCACCTCGATCCTGGTGCTGCTGGCCTTCCCGGTGCTCACCGCGGCGCTGCTGGCCCTGGAGGCCGACCGCAAGTTCGGCGCGCGCATCTACGATCCCGCCAACGGAGGGGCGCTGCTGTGGCAGCACCTGTTCTGGTTCTTCGGCCACCCGGAGGTCTACATCGTGGCGCTGCCGTTCTTCGGCGTGGTCACGGAGATCATCCCGGTCTTCAGCCGCAAACCGGTCTTCGGGTACGTCGGCATGGTGGGAGCGACCATCGCGATCACCATGCTGTCGGCCACCGTGTGGGCCCACCACATGTTCGCCACCGGCGGGGTCCTGCTGCCGTTCTTCTCCATGCTGTCGTTCCTGATCGCGATTCCCACCGGGGTGAAGTTCTTCAACTGGATCGGCACGATGTGGAAGGGCAGTCTCTCCTTCGAGACCCCGATGCTGTGGACGGTCGGGTTCATGGTCACCTTCCTGCTGGGCGGGCTCAGCGGGGTCCTCATCGCCTCCCCGCCGCTGGACTTCCACCTCACCGACAGCTACTTCATCGTGGCCCACCTGCACTACGTGCTCTTCGGGACGATCGTCTTCGCGACGTTCGGCGGCCTGTACTTCTGGTGGCCCAAGATCACGGGGAAGCTGCTGGACGAGCGGCTGGGCCGGATCCACTTCTGGACGCTCTTCGTCGGCTTCCAGACGACCTTCCTCGTCCAGCACTGGCTCGGTGAGAGCGGCATGCCGCGGCGCTACGCCGACTACCTCGCGGCCGACGGGTTCACGGCGCTCAACACCATCTCGTCGATCGGCGCCTTCCTGATCGGCCTGTCCACCCTGCCGTTCCTCTACAACGTGTGGAGGACGGGCCGTCACGGCACGCAGGTGGACGTGGACGACCCGTGGGGGTTCGGCCGCTCCCTGGAGTGGGCGACGTCCTGTCCCCCGCCCCGGCACAACTTCACGGCGCTGCCGCGCATCCGGTCCGACTCGCCCGCCTTCGACCTGCACCATCCCGATGTCCTGCGGGAGCTGCCGCCCGCCGGGCATGGGGCCGCTGAGCCCACACCCGACACCCTGGGGACGCAGAGCGAATGAAATCCGAGGCCTACCTCTTCGCCGGCGTGGCCGTGTTCTTCCTGCTCACCGACGCGGCCTACATCTGGTTCGCGCGGGAGCCCGCGGGCATCGCCGCGCTGACGGTGTCCTGCTTCATGTCGTCCGTGATCGCCTTCTTCTGCCTGATCAACCACCGGCGCAAGGGCGCGCGCCCGGAGGACCGGGCCACCGGGGAGATCCGGGAGCGCAGTGGTCGCGTCGACTTCTTCCCCCCGCACAGCGGGCACCCGGTGGTGACCGCCGCCGGGGTCACGCTGTGCGCCGTCGGGGTCGTGTACGGGTTCTGGCTCTTCATGATCGGCTTCGGTGTCCTCGCCGCCGGGCTGATCGGCATGGTGCTGGCGTTCGTGGGCCGCCAGGACGGCTGACCACCCGGCGGACTCGCGGGACTTCCATGAGATTTCGGGATAAATGGCGCATAAGTCACCCATACGGGGGAACCCTTGCATAGAGCAAAGGAACCCCCTTTTGGAGAGGAGACGACAGGAATGTCGTATCCACATCGCTCCAGTGACACGGGCGCCCATCCGGAGATGATGGGCTCGCATCCCGAGATGGCGGAGATGCGGGAACGGCTCGAGCGCACCGCCTCGAGCGGCCCGGCGATCGCCATCGAGGGCCTGGTCGTCCTGGCCGGCCTCTACGCCGCGATCTCACCGTGGGTCGTGCACTTCGCGATCCAGCCCGCCCTCACCGTCAACAACCTGATCGTCGGCATCACCATCGGCGTGATCGGGCTCGGCCTGGCGCTGGCCCCGGAACGCATGTTCCGGCTGGCGTGGGCGCTCGTGCCGCTCGGCGTGTGGCTGTTCATCTCCCCGTGGGTGGTCACTCTCACACACGGCGCGCGGGCGGGCATCATCTGGAACAACTGCTGGGTCGGTGCGGTGACCGCCGCCCTGGGCCTGGCCGCGATGGGACTGACGATCGGCGTCGGACGCGGTCGTCGCGCCCACCACTGACACAACCCACCGCTGACACGAAGGAACACGTCGTGCCCGCACGCCCCGTGCGGACACGGCGTGTGTCACTCCTCGGCGGGGCCCGCACCGCCCGCCACCGGATCGGCCGTGCGGCCGGCGATCTGCAGGCGCTCCTCCGCCGTGGTGGGCATGTCCACGCGCCGGCCGTAGTACCAGGCGCTGAGCGAGGCCTGCAGACGGCGCCGCAGCGGAGCACCCGGGCCAGGGTGCTCCAGCGGCAGCGGGATGTCCCTGACCAGGAGCTTGTAGCGGTGCCGCGGGTCGATGCCCTCGTGGCTCTCCGCCATCCCGCCGGGCAGGTCCTGGTACACCACGCCCGTCTCCTCGCCCTCCTCCAGCAGCTGCCGCTCGTGCCGTTGCAGCGCCAGGCAGATCCGCTTGGTGATCAGATAGGCGAGGACGGGCCCCAGGAAGAACGCCACCCGGAAGATCCAGGTGAGGCCGTTGACGGAGACCTGGAAGGTGGTGGCGATCACGTCGTTGCCGCCGGCCAGCAGCAGGACGGCGTACCAGACGACGGCCGCGACACCGAGGCCGGTGCGCACGGGCCGGTCGCGCGGCCGGTCGCACAGGTGGTGCTCCACCAGGTCGGCGGTGATCCACCGTTCGAAGGCCGGGTAGCAGTAGAGCACGAGGAACAGCAGGGCCGGCAGCACCACCGCGGGCAGTACGACGTTCCACATGAAGGTGTGTCCGGCGACGTTCCACTCCACGCCGGGCATCAGCCGCAGCGCGCCCTCCAGGAACCCGACGTACCAGTCCGGCTGGGCGTCGGTGGAGACCTGGTCGGGGACGTAGGGGCCGTAGTCCCAGATGGGGTTGATCTGGGCGATCCCCGCCAGGACGGCCATCACGCCGAACACGATCAGCTGCAGCCCGGTGGACTTGCCGACGAAGGAGGGATACATGGGCTGCCCGACGACGTTGCGGTTGGTCTTTCCCGGCTCGGACCACTGTGTGTGCTTCAGGTACACCACCATGATCAGGTGCAGGGTGATCAGGGCTACCAGCAGCCCCGGCACGAACAGGACGTGCACGATGTACAGCCGCCGGATGATCGCCTGCCCCGGGAAGGGGCCGCCCCAGGCGAAGAAGGCGAAGTACGTGCCGACCACCGGGATCGACTGCACGATGGAGTTGGCGGTGCGCAGCCCCGTGCCGGAGAGCAGGTCGTCGGGGAGGGAGTAGCCGCAGAACCCCTCCAGGAGGGCCAGCAGGAACAGGGTCACGCCCACGAACCAGTTGATCTCACGCGGCCTGCGGAAGGCGCCCGTGAAGAAGATCCTCAGCATGTGCACCCCGATGGCCGCCACGAAGACCAGGGCGGCCCAGTGGTGCATCTGCCGCATCAGGAGCCCGCCGCGCACGCCGAAGCTCAGGTCGAGGGTGGTCTGGTACGCCTTCGAGACCAGCAGTCCCCGCAGCGGTCCGTACGTCCCCCGGTACGGCACCTCGGCCAGGCTCGGATCGAAGAAGAGCGTCAGGAAGCTCCCCGTGAGCACCAGCAGGACGAAGCTGTACAGGGCGATCTCGCCCAGCAGGAAGGACCAGTGGTCCGGGAACGCCTTGCGCAGCAACTGCCCGGCCAGTTCCGAGACCGGCGCCCTGCGGTCGGCGACGACGTACGCCTGGAACGCGGCCTGCCGCGCCCTCGCCTCGACCCGCGCCCTGCGCCGCCGCATCAGCACGCCCGCATCACGCCCCTTACACGTCTGTACGTGTCATGACGTCGCACGCCGTGACACATGTCGTCTCCGGCGTCCGCCGGGCGACCCCGGTGGCGCGGCGGGCACGGAACGCCCGCCTGCCAGGTGCTTCAATCTTGGGTGTGCGCTCCGGGCGCATCGCGCAGGCGTGCCGGGAGCACCCCCATTGCCACACGGCGGACCCCCGCGGTGCCGGTCGCGACGGACCGGTCGGCGAGGCGCGCGCCGAGCGGCCCGGCGCCTCAGCGAGGAGCAGGAGTGGACAGTCGTAGCGGCATCGTCGACCAGCTGACGCGGGACCACCAGCGGATCCGGGGCCTTTTCGACCGCATCCGGTCCGCCCGCCCGGGCAGCGGCGAGCGGTCGGCCCTGGTCGAGCGGGCCTGTGCGGAGCTGGTGCGGCACACGGTCGTGGAGAAGGCCTACCTCTACCCGGCGGTGCGCCGGTACCTGCCGGACGGTGACCGGTGGGCGGAGCGCGAACTGAGCGCGCACCAGGAGCTGGAGGAGCTGCTGGTGGACCTGGAGGCCGCCGCCCCGGACGGCGAGGAGTTCGGGCAGCTGCTGCTCACGGTCGTCACCAGGACGACGGAGCACATCGTCGAGGAGGAGCAGCTGCTCTTCCCCCGCCTGCAGGCCCTGTGCCCCGCCGAAGCGCTGCGGGAGCTGGGGGCCAAGGCGCGCACCGCCGCCGCGTCCGCGCCGACCCGCCCCCGTCCCGCCGCCCCCGACGCGGCCCCTCTGGTCAAACTCACCGCCCAGGTCTGGGGCCCGCTGGACCGCCTGAGGGATCTGGCCTCGCGCCGCGGACGCAGGTGAAAACGCCCGGCCTCCGGGTGGTCGGGGCGAGGGCGCGTTCCCGGTGGTCGCGCCGCGGCGGTGACGCGGCGCGCTCGTGGTGGATTCGGCGCGTCGGCCCTCGCCGGGAGGGGTACTGCGGAGCTACGGACCGCACCGCACCGCCCGTGCGGGGGCCGGGTCCTTCTTCGCGTACCCGCCGGGCCGGGGCCCGCCGGCGGGTACGCCCGCGGCCACCGCCGTATCCGCCGCAGCGCCGGACCCGAAGGAGTCCGCCCGTGAACGTCGATCGCGAACTCGCGCGGATCGAGAAGCACCTGATGACGCAGGACCCGCTCCTGGCGTCGAAGCTGAAGACGTTCGAGCAGATCACCGCCCCCCGGCCGAGGGCGGCGGGCCGGCGGCACGCGTTCCTCCTCGCCGCCGTCGCCCTGGCCCTGCTCGCCCTCGCCTCCGCCCTCGCCGCCGGCACGGCCACCGAGCACCCCAGGCCGCCCCAGGTGGTCCGGGAGCATCCGACGGGGACCGGTCAGGAGCGGGATGGCCGGTGACGGCGGGGCCGGGTGGACGCCCGTGCGTTGCGGCCGGGCGGGCGCGCGTGCAAAGTGGCGGTCGTGAAGCGCCACGTGCCGCGGGTCCGGCAGGCGGTGCTCCGCCTGGAGCACCGGCTCGGCGCCTACGCCCTGGTCCGGCGCGGCCGCGACCTGGAGCTGATGCACCGGGCCATGGGCTTCGCCACCCTCTCCCTCGTCACGCTGGCGCCCCTGCTCATCGTCGTGGCCGCCGCCGATCCGCTCGGCGAGGGCGGGTTCGCGTCGTGGCTCGTGGACGGCATGGGGCTGTCGGGCCGCTCCGCCCGGGTCCTGACCGACATCATCACCCCGCCGGTCAAGGTGATCGGCACCACGAGCGTGTGGGGCGGGATCCTGCTCGCCGTGTTCGGGGTGTCCTTCGCGGGCAGTGTCCAGAACGGCTACGAACGCATCTGGGGCCTGCCGCCGGGACCCTGGCACCGGGTGTGGCGGCAGGTCACCTGGCTGGGGGTACTGACCGCGTACCTGTACCAGGAGGTGCTGAACGGGCACCAGTTCCACGGGCTGCCCCGGATCGCGGTGTCCGCGACGACGGGGGCGCTGTTCTTCTGGTGGGGCCAGCACTTCCTGCTGGGCGGCCAGCTCCGCTGGCGGACCCTGCTGCCGGGCGCCCTGGCCACCATGATCGGCCTGGGCGGCCTGCGCGTCTTCTCCTACCTGGTCTTCACCCCGCTCATCGTCGACAACGCGATCAGTTACGGCACCGTCGGGATCGTCCTCGTCGTCGAGTCGTGGCTCACGGGGGTCGGTTTCGTCGTCTACGGCGGCGCCATGTTCGGCCGCTGGTTCTGCGAGCACCACTGGACGCCGCACAGGAAGTAGCGCGCCCGGCGGCCCGGGTGGGGCACCCGGCCCCGTGCAGGTTTGGTGAAGCGGGCGGCGGGATACTCCGTGACCGCCCAGCCCGTCCGAACCGCGGGGTGCCCGCAGCCCGGCTCCGGGGCCCCGCGTTCCCGTCGCAGCCGAGGTCGGTCGCCGTGTCCCACGCTCCTGCCCGGTCCCGCTCCGCCGCCGTACCGATCAGAGCCGCCGTCGCACGGACGCCGGGCGTCCGGACCGGCCACCGCGGTCCGCCCCGGTGCGCGCCGCGGCGCCCGCGCCCGGCCGCGGGCCGGCCCACGAGCCCGGGCGAACGCCGGTGAGCGCACTGACGATCGTGCTCGCGCTGTGCGCGGCCCTGTCCAACGCCTCCGCGTCGGTGCTCCAGCGGCGGGCCGCGACGGACGAGTCCACGAGCGGCTCCGGGGCGCGGCAGGCGCTGCGCTGGCTCGTACGGGTGCTGCGGCGTCCGTACTGGCTCGCGGGCGCCGGGCTGCTGGGGCTGTCCACCCTGTTGCAGGCGGCGGCGCTGGCGGTGGGCAGTCTGTCGCTGGTCCAGCCCCTGCTGGCCAGCGAGCTGCTGTTCACGCTGGCCGTCGGCAGCGTCGTCTTCCGGCGGCTGCCGGACCGGCGGACCTGGCTGGCGTTCGCCGCGCTCGCCGTGGGTCTTTCCCTCTTCCTCGGGGCGGCCTCGCCCTCGAAGGGACAGACCACGGCCGAGCCCCGCCTCTGGCTCCTGGTGGGCGCGGTGGTCCTCGGTGTGGTGGCCGCGGTCGTGGCCGCGTCCCGCCTGGTGCGGGGCGCCGCGCGGGCCGCGCTGCTGGGGCTGGCGTCCGCGGTGTCGTTCGCGGCGACGGCCGCGCTGCTCAAGGAGGTCATGGGGCGGCTCGGGCAGAGCGGCGTGGGCGCCGTGCTGACGCAGTGGCCGCCGTACGCGACGCTCGTGGTCGGCGGGCTCAGTTTCCTGCTGCTGCAGAGCGCCTTTCGCGCCGGGAGCCTGACCGCGTCCCAGCCCGCGCTCACCCTCGGGGACGCGCTGACGAGCGTCGCCCTGGGCTGGGTGCTGTTCCAGGAGTACATCGGGCTCGGCGTGCGGGTGGTGCCCGAGGCGATCGGGGTCGCCCTCATCGGCGCGGGCAGTGTGGGGCTGGCCCGTGCCACGGCCACCGACGGCGGCTGGGACACCACGCCGGACGAGCGGGGCGGACCGGGCTCCGACGCCGAGCGGTCCGCCTCCCAGCGGTCCTGACCGGGCCTGCGCGGCCCACGCCGTCTCTCCCGCGGAGGCCCCTGGGATCCCCAGGGCCCCCTCCGAGCCTCCTTCCGGGGAGTTCACTCCTCCCTCAGCAGGGCCTCCACCGCCGCGTGCAGTTCGGCGGGGGTGGTGCCGCCGACCGTGCGCACCGTGCCCCGGCCGTCGACGAGCACATTGGTGGGGACGCCGCGGATGCCCAGGCGGGCGGCGTACTCGCCCGTGCCGTCCAGGAGCACGGTGGCACCGATGTCCCAGACCGCGGCGAAGTTCGCGGCCTCCTGCCGGGGGTCGGTGTTCTCCCAGACGTTGATCAGGATGACGTCCAGCCCGGACCGGGCCGTACGGCGGCGCAGCTGTTCGAGGACCGGCGCCTCCGCGTTGCACGGGCCTCACCAGCTGGCGAAGAAGTTGATCACGTATTTGCGCTCGGCCCACTCCCGCGACGTGCGGATGCGGCCGCCGCGCAGGTCGGGCAGTTCGAACGCGGGCAGCGGCCGGCCCACCAGGGGATGCACGGCGGGCAGGACCGGCCCCGGCAGCCAGGGGCGGTGCACGAAGCTGAGGGTGCCGCTGCCCGCGTTGGACACCAGCAGGGTGTCGGAGACAGGGTCGAGGGCGCAGTCCCCGGGGGCGTTGCCCACGGTGATGCGGTGGGCCTCGCGGCCGGTCGCGGCGTCCAGGACGCTCACGGTGCCGGCGCCTCGGTTGCAGACGTACAGCCGCTCGCCCGCCGCGTCCACGCACATGCCGACGGGCGCCCGCTCCACGGGCACCTCGTCGAGCACGGCGCCGGTGCCGAGCGCCACCCGGGTCACCGTGCCGTGCAGGGAGCTGGCCACGTACAGGTGTCCGGCGGCCTGGTTCGCCACCGCCTTGCAGGGGCCCTCGCGCACGGCGATCCGCCCCAGCGGGCGCAGCGCGGCGGCGTCGAACACGGTGACGGAGCCGGCCATGAAGTTGGCGCAGTAGCCCCGGTCGCGCTCGGTGTCGACGGCGATGCTGCCCGCGCCCAGTTCGGCGGGCACCGTCCCGACCACCTCCAGACGGTCGGCGTCGATGGCGGTGACCGTGCCGTCGGCGGTGTTGCCGGAGTAGACCCGGCGCAGCCCCGGGTGGTGGCCGAGCCCGGCGGGGTAGGCCCCGACCGCCAGCTGCGCGAGACGGGCGCCGGTCACGGCGTCGAGCACCGTGACCGTGTCGGAACGCGCGTCCGCCGAGAAGATCCGCCCGGTCGGCCGGTCCAGGACGATCGGGATCGGCTCCCGGCCCACCTCGGCCCGCCACACGGGGGCGGCCCGGTCCAGGTCCAGGGCGACGACCGCGTCGCTGCGCGAGCAGGCGACGTACACGCGCCGCCCCTCGGGGTCGACGACGACCGCCTCGGGACCCTTGCCCACGGGGCAGTGGACCCGTACCCGGTGGGAGAGGTCGACGGAGCAGGCGGGCCCCTGCTCCGGCCGGTCGCGGTCCTCCATGTCTGAGGGGTGCACGGATGGGGGCGGGTTCAAACAGGGAGGCCGGCCCGGGGGTGCCTCTAGGCCTGGTGCGCCTCCAGTGCCGCTCGTACGCCTGATTCGACGGCGCCCTCGATCCACGACGGCTTGACCGAGGTGTGGTCCCCGGCGAAGCGCAGCGGGCCCTCCGGGGAGCGGATGTACCCGAGGAGTTCCGTGTGCTGGCCGGGGAGCAGTACGGACGCCTCGCCGTAGGCGTAGGGGTCGCGCAGCCAGCTCTGGGTGCGGCCGGCGCCGGTGTAGAAGACCTCCAGCCGCTGCCCGTAGACCTGCTGGAGGCCGCGCAGGGCGTACGGGTAGCGGGCCTCGTCGTCGAAGGAGTCCCAGCGGGAGGCGTCGTCGGCCCAGCTGTAGGAGGCCAGGACCACTCCGCCCTTGCTGCCGGGCACCGGATGCGAGGGGTTGATCATGAAACGGTTGGAGTTGTCCGAGACGGACCCGCCGCCGACGATGTGGGCGGCCTCCGGCTGGTCGCGGCCGACCCAGCGGGTGGCGGCGTAGTGGGCGCGCTGCGCCGGGCTGATGTGGCCGCGCGGCACGGAGGGGTGGGCGCCGAGCAGGCTGCCGTCGGCGGGTGCCTTGCCGCGCCGGTAGTCGTCGTAGAGGCCCGGCCTGATCGCGTCGAGCGCGCGTTTCCAGTCGGCTTCGGTGAACTCCCACCAGCGGCGGCTGAACTCCAGCAGCACCTTGGTCGCGCTGTCGTAGTGCAGTTCGGCGACGGCACGGCGTTTGCCGTACGTCATCAGCGGGGCGACCTGCACCTGCCGCAGCCCGGAGAACGGCACGGTGACGATCGCCAGGTCGGCGGTGAACTGCTCGCGCACTACCTTGCCGTCGCGGCCCTCGGAGACGGTGTCGATCCAGACGTGCGGACCGTCACGGCGTACGTGCGGGGCGTCGTCGGAACCGGTGGCCCGCTGCCGGTCGGCGTCCCAGTACTCGATGCGCGTCGCGCGCCGGTCCGGGCGCAGCACGTCGGAGACCTGGTGCAGCAGCGCGTCCGGGAGCGTCGCCGTGCCGCCGACCAGCTCCCAGAAGGCGGTGTCCGGGCTGATCAGGGACTGGCTGATGAAGCTGTGGATGAAGGACAGCGGCAGCCGTGAGGTCAGGTTCTCCAGGGTGCCGATCAGATCGATGGTGCGCTCGTCGAAACCTGCCTGCTCCGTCAGGAACCGGAACATGGACCAGTCGCCGTAGCGCTGGACGACCCGCGCCCAGCCCCGCACCCGTTCCGGCATGGGCTTGTCGATCCGCTTGCCGTCCGGTCCGACCGTGCTGAACTCGTCGCGCACAGGGTCGAGGGCGCTGCCGAGGATCTTCGAGGAGGGCGTGTCCCAGTACTTGCGCGGCACGCCGAACGACTGGTTGACGCGGCGCGGGGAGCGCGCGTACTCGGAGCGGCGGACGCGGATGCCGTTGACGTGCAGCCAGGCGTGGTTGACGGGTTTGCCGGAACCGTCGACGTCGATGAGGTGGAACGGCCGTTTCTTCAGCCCGAGCTGGTCGATCAGGTGCATCACCAGCGGGTGGCTGCCGGGAATGCGCATCGCGCCGGCCTCCGCGTACTGCCGCCGGTCGGTGAACGGCTGCGCGGCGTGCTCGTGGCCTCCGGTGCGGAAGGTCTTGATGCGGCCTCCTACGCGGTTGCCGTTGGCCTCCAGCAGGGTCACGTGGTGTCCGGCGCGCTTGAGCAGCCAGGCGGCGACGAGTCCGGCCGGGCCGGCGCCCACGACCAGGATCTTCTTGGCTCCCTTCGTGCGGGCACGGGGCAGTCCTGAGCCGAGGATCTTCTCGTACTGCGGTACGAGGGGTTTGTCGTGGGCGTCGACGACCAGCAGGGCACGGGCGACGGCGAGGCAGGTGTCCCAGTCCGCGGTGGCGCGGGGTACCGAGGGGGCCTGCCGCGGGTCGGCGGGAGCGGCCGGGGCGCCCGGTGCGGCCGGGGGCGCTGCCGCGGAGGCGGGTTCGCCGGTGCCCAGGGCGAGGGCGCCGGCGCCGGCGGCCGTACCGGCGGCGGTCGTGAACCGCCGCCGGGACAACGGGGGTTGGCTGGCTGCGGTGCGGAGTTCATGCATGGGTCCTGGATAGGGCACCGGCCGGGCGCCCCGGGCAGGTGATGATCACCGGTCACCTGAACGAGCGAGCGTGGGGGTCGACACGCCCTCGTGCGGCGCTCGTTCACGAGGGTGCGCGCTTCCGCACGCCCCCCGGACGCGACCGGCGGTCTGGAGGAAGGGGTTTGCCCCGCTCCCCCGCCGCGAGGTCATGGACCGGGTGCCGCCTCCGCCGCCGTCCGGCCGGGTCCCGGCACCGCCGGGGGGTCCTCCTCGGCCAAGGTCACCTCGACGCCGCCCGCGCAGCGCGCCACCACGTTGTAGAGGAAGGTGCACAGCGTCGTGAAGACAGTGACCAGCACGACCGTGACGACGGCGAACAGCGTCACCGCGCTCGCCGGCGGCCAGGGGTCCTGGCCCAGCAGCCGCAGCAGGATCCACACCGGCGGCATGGTGACGGCCGCGCACAGGACCAGCCCCAGCGAGAGCAGGAAACCGGACACCATCAGCGTCCACGGTTCGGCGGTGTCCAGGCGCAACCGTGCGCTGCCGGAGTACCAGGGCCGCGGCCCGGGACCGGTCGTCGGCGGTTCCGCTCCGGCGGCGGCGCCGGTGGCGGTGGCGGTGGCGCTCTCGGTGCCGGTGGCGCTCTCGGTGCCGGTGACCATCTCGGCCCCCGTGGCTGTGCTGGCGGCGGCCTCCGTGGCTGTGCCGGCTTCGGCGGCAGCCCCTGCGGCTATGTCCGCTTCGGCGGCAGCCCCTGCGGCTATGTTGGCTTCGGTCTCGGTCTCGGTCTCCGTCTCGGTGGCTGTGTCGGCACCGGTTCGGGTCTCGGTGGCCGCGCCGCTGCCGGCGGCGGTGGCCGCGCCGGACCTCCGGTCGGCGCGTGCAGCACCCTCCGTGCCCTCGGCGCGCTCGGTACGTCTGCTGCTCCGGCCCATGTCTGTCTCCTCCACAGGTGAGAGTCACGGCACGGCGCCCGGCGGTCCGCTCGTCACCGCGTCGGGCGAGCGGAACCCGGGCCTCGGCGGAGCCGCGGAATCCATGCGCCTTCGACGCTATGCGCGGCGGTGCGGGCCCGCACGCGCGGTTCACCCGAACGGCCGGGCGGCGTCCGGCGACCGGGGCGGGCGGGGGTGCCGGGGCGGCCGTCGGTGATCCGTAGGCGATCTGTCGGCGGCGGTTGACACGTTGGGTGACGGGCAGCCCGCCGCGGGCGCCCCGGCCCGTCCGTCCGCCGCTCGCAAGGGAACCGCCATGTCACCGTCCACCTCCTCCGTGCCGCACTGGGACGTCGACCGGCCGCCGCGCGCGGACGGCCGCGTCTTCCTGGTCACCGGCGGCAACGCGGGTATCGGGTACTTCGTCGCGGAGCAACTCGCCGCCTCGGGGGCCGAGGTCGTGCTGGGCAGCCGCGACCCGCGGCGGGCCGAGGCCGCGAAGGCGTCGCTGCGCGACCGGGTGCCCGGTGCTCGCGTGCGCGCCGTGCGGATGGACCTGGCCGACCTCTCCTCGCTCCCGGCCGCCGTGGAGTCACTGGGGGTGCAGCGGCTCGACGCGGTCGTGCTCAACGCGGGGATCGCGCTGGACGACCCGCCGCGCCGGGTCTCCGCGGCGGGCCACGAGCTGATGTTCGCGACCAATCACCTCGGTCACTTCGCGCTCACCGCACGGCTGATGCCCCTGCTGGCCGCCGCCCCGGCGGCCCGGGTGGTGACCATGGGCAGTTTCGCCGCCAGGTCCGAGCGGCTGGACCTGGCGGACCCGCACTCCGCGCGCGACTACCGGCCCAAGCGCACCTACGGCCGGTCCAAGCTCGCGCAGATGTACTTCGGTCTCGAACTCGACCGGCGCCTGCGTGCCGCGGGCAGCGCGGTGCGCAGTGTGGTCGTGCACCCCGGGGGTGCCCTGGACTCGCTCACCCCGCCACGCCCGCTGGTGCACACGCGGACGGCGGGCGCGCGGCTGCTCGGTCTGCCGGCGGCCACCGTGCTCCAGGGCAAGGACGCGGGCGCCTGGTCCGCCGTGCGGGCGGTGCTCGACCCGGCCGTGCGGGGCGGGGAGCTGTGGGGTCCGCGCGTCCTGGGGCTGCGCGGCAGGCCGCGTCGCGAGCCGGTCTGGCCGCACCTCACCGACGGCGCCGTCGCCGCCGAAGTCTGGCGTCTCAGCGGCGAGTTGGCGGACGTCGAACCGCGGGTGGGAGAACGCTGAGGGGCGGAGAGCCTGAGGGGCCGGGGACCCAGGGACCGGGGGCACAGAGGCCGGCGAGGGACGCATCCTTGGCCCGCCCCTCGGTGGATCAGCGGTCGGCCGAAGACGCGTCAAGGGCGCGGAGCGGCCGTCTCGAGGCGCACGAAGGGGATCGACTCCCCCACCCTGCGGTAGGAGGCCTCGCTACCGTCCACGGCGAAGCCCATGTAGGCGCACAGGCGCCGGGCGAGGCGGGGGTGGCGGGGCGCGTAGCGCGCCATGATGTCGCCGCCCTCCTGCGGCGGCAGGAACCGCGCGGTCACCCGGTGGCGGCGGTTGCCGACCTGGATCACCGTCTCCGGTCGCCTGCGCAGGTTCTGGTACCAGTCCGCGCGGGGCCCGAATCCGGAGACGATGGTCCAGCTGCCGCCCGCCGGGTCGCGGGTGACCACTTCGAGGACCACGGTGCGGTCCAGGCCCGACGTCCGCCCGGTGTGGTGCAGCAGGAGCATCCGCTGCCCGAACAACGGGCCCAGTCCCGCCCGGTACAGGCGCAGGGGCAGGCGGGCGACGGTGCGCCGCCAACCGGTGGGCGGCGGGCGGTGTTCGGCCGGTTCCGGCTGCGCGTCCATGGCGCGGAGTCTAGGGGAGCGCGCCGCCCTCCTGAAGGGCCCGGTGCGAATGCCGGGGGCCCGGGCGGAGACCGACCATGCGCCAGATCCGCACCTCGCGGATGATGCCGGGAATCTCCTTGGCCAGCAGTGCGAGCGCCAGCGCGCCCATCACCGCGGCCTCCGCCGCCAGTACCTGCCTGCCTGTCATCCCGGCTCCTTCCCTCTTCCGGCTTGCCCTGCCTGCCCTGCCTGCCCTGCCCGATGCGCCCGGTGCCGTGTCCACGCCCACGGTGTCCACGGTCGTCCGGCCTCGTCCGGCCGCCTCCGCGCTCAGCTGCTCATCCGGGCTCACCCGGGCGAGATGTTCGGCATGGCTTTCAGGATCGCGTTGTGCTTCTTCCAGTGGATGCCGGTGGACCGGCGGGCGTCGGACGTACCGTCCTTGTGGTGGCCCGGCTGGCGGTGGTAGGGCCCCTCGTTGCCTTCGTGCAGCCCGGTGACGTGCCCGGGGGTGTCGGGCCGCACGTCGGGCCTGCCGACTCTGATCCTGCCCATGGTCAACTCCTCACGGTCGCTGCGCCAACTGCGCGAAGAAGTCGTCGACGGCGCCCCACACCCGGTCGCCGCCGGACAGTCCGCGCCATTCCCGGCGTACGACGGCGACCAGCCGGAAGCAGTCGTCGACGGGAACGATCCAGTGGTGCTCGGCGCCGCGGGCCGTGTGGACGAGGAGGGCCTCCACGCCGGGTTGCAGGGTCGCCAGCGACGGGCAGCCGTCCACCAGCCGGCGCCAGGCGCCGGGGTCGGCCTCCCAGCGGGTGGCCCCGGCCGGGCTGGGCCAGTGCCCGGTGGGGATGCCGTCCTGCCCTACCACGAAGAAGGCCAGTCCGACCGGCGCCCCCAGCGCGGCGGTGTCCACCGGGGGCAGCCGCAGGCGCCGCGAGGGCACCAGCCGGTAGTGCCCGCCGCCCGCGGCGTCGTCGGCGAAGAGCAGCGAGCACGCCCGGCAGGCGCACATCAGCTCAGCTCCGCCGTCGGTCCCGGTGTCGAGCAGGTGCCGGTGGTCCTCGGTCACCACCGCGCCGCACAGGTCGCAGCATTCCTCGGCGCCGGTCCGCGCGTCGGCGGCACCGCGGATCAGACGTGCCAGCGTGCCGGCCATGTCAGGCGCGCCAGTAGGGGTCGTAACCGCTGGTCAGCTGGGGTTCGTTGTGCCGCCACTTCGGTTCCTTGTTGACGGCCATGCTGGTGATGCCGCGCATCCGGCGGATGAACGCGCCGTACGGCCTGATGAGGACGGCGGACAGGCTGCCGCCGGTGGGCTCGTCCATGAAGGGCATGAAGGCGTCGGGGAAGCCGGGCATCGTGCAGCCGATGCAGATGCCGCCGACGTTGGGGCAGCCGCCCACCCCGCCCATCCAGCCGCGCTTGGGCACGTTGCAGTTGACCACCGGCCCCCAGCAGCCCACTTTCACCTGGCACTTGGGCGAGTTGTAGTCCTTGGCGAAGTCGCCCTGCTCGTAGTACGCGGCCCGGTCGCAGCCCTCGTGCACCGTCTTCCCGAACAGCCACTGCGGGCGCAGCATGTGGTCGAGCGGCGGAGGCGGCGCGGTGCCCGCCGCGTGCTGGAGCACCCAGGTGAGGGTCTCCATGAAGTTCTCGGGCTGGATCGGGCAGCCGGGGACGTTCACGATGGGCAGGGCGCCCTGCGACTTGAAGTCCCAGCCCAGGTAGTCCGCGAGGCCCATGGAGCCGGTGGGGTTGCCGGCCATCGCGTGGATGCCGCCGTACGTCGCGCAGGTGCCGACCGCGACGACGGCCCAGGCCTTGGGTGCGAGCCGGTCGATCCACCAGTTGAGGGTGAGCGGTTGGCCGGTCTCCAGGTCGTTGCCGAACGAGGTCCAGTAGCCGTCGCCCTCGATGATGTTCTGGTTGGGGACCGAGCCCTCGATGACGAGGATGAACGGGGCCAGTTCGCCCCGGGCGGCCGCCCGGAAGGGCGCGAGGTAGTCCTCGCCGCCCAGGCTCGGCGAGAGCACCTTGTTGTACAGGTGCACCTTCGGCAGCCCGGGGACGAGTCCGAGCACGACGTCCTCGATCGCGGGCTGGCCCGAGGCCGTCATGGAGACCGTGTCGCCGTCGCAGCTCATGCCCTCGGAGATCCAGAGGATGTGGATCTCGTCGAACCCTTCCCGGTCGCGGGTGCCCTGGGGCTCCTGCCCTGCGTGGGTGGTGCCGCTCTCGATGGTCATGTGCTCGGCCTCCCCTGGAGACGGTCGCGGAGTCGGTCGTAGGCGGCGGCCAGTGGGGCGGCCACCGTCAGCGCCGGAGGGTGGTCGGGCGCGTGCGGATGGGGACGGGTGGGGGCGCCCTGCTTGGCCTGGTCGAGGAGCCGGCCCAGTTCGTCGAGGTCCTGCTGGGTCACGTGCTCGCGCAGTGCGGGCATCAGCTCGGTCTCCTGCGCGCGTACGTGCGCCTCGGCCTCCCGCCTGAGCCGGGCCATGAGGTCGCTCTCCCGTGGGTCGCCCGCGGGCAGCTTGTCGAGGGAGAGCAGCAGCTGCTTGACGGCCATGTCCTCGCCCAGGTGCTCGTCCGCCCTGCGCGTGCCGTCCGGCAGGGCCTTCCTGGCCAGCGGGTAGACCATCATCTCCTCGAGCGCCGCGTGCTTGGACAGTTCGCGGACCATCAGCTCGACCACGCCGCGCCGCTGCGTCGGCGAAGCCGCGGCGTGGTAGTCGCGGAAAAGTTGCTCCACCATCCGGTGGTCGTGTTTCAGCAGCTCGATCGCGTCCATCGCTTCTTTCCTCGTCCAAGGCGGCGATCCGCGGCACGGCGGGCGGGCTCGGGCGCGGGTCCTCGGCGGACGACGCACGGAGCGCGGGGGACGGTCCGTCCCCGCCCCAGGCTCACACAGGTCGCCCCCGGCCGCTCGTTCGGCCGGGCCGGACGCGGCGGGCGCGGGCCGCCGTCGCGGCGGTACGCCGCCGTGACCGGGGGGTTTCTCCCACCGCGCCGGTGGCACCCGGAGGGAGCACCGGCGCGGAGCACGGCGGCGGGAACCGGCGGGACGGGACGGACGGGAGACGTGGACATGGGATCACCGGGCGAGGACAGCACGGCGGGTGCGGGCCGGATGGGTGACGCGGCGGCGCGGCTGGGCCAGGACGCGGCGGAACTGGCACGCCACGAGATCCGGGCGGTACGGGACGATCTCGTGGCCGGCCTGCGGGCGTTCGGGGCGGGCGGCGCGCTGATCGCCGGTTCCGGGGTGTGCGGGCTCCTGGCTCTGTGGGCGGCGCACGAGGCGGCGCTGCGGGGCCTGGAGACGGTCATGCCGCGCGGCCGGGCCGCGGCCCTGCTCGCCGGCGTCTACGGGTCCGGTGCCGCCGCCCTCGCCCTGGCGGCCCGCGACCGCGTGAACGCCGCGGCCCGGGCGGCCGCCGAGGCCCTGGAGAAGGAGGCGGACGACCTGCGTCCCGCCCCTGCGGCGCCCGGCCCCGACTCCACGCCGGGCCCGAAGGCTCCCGACCCCGGCGCCTGAACCGCACCGCCCCGACCGCGCGCAGTCCGCGCACAGCCCGGAACACACACCCTGAGCCGCGGCCGGCCTGAACCGAACACAGCCCCGGGCGCCGCCCGCCGCCCACCCGTCGGCGCCCGGCGGACGCCCGCGCCCGCCGCACGCGCGCCTCACCGCGCCCGCGAACCCGGCCCCGCCTCAGACCTCCCGTTCGGGCCAGCCGAGGAGGCGCGCGCCGATGACCGCCGTCTGCAGGGTGTACCGGTGCATGGGGTCGGCCGGGTCGGCGCCGGTCAGCTTGTGGATGCGCTCCAGGCGGTAGGTGAGCGCCCGGACGCTGAGGCTGAGGCGGCGCGCCGCCTCGGCGGCCGTGCAGCCCGCGTCGAAGTACGCGGTGAGCGTGTCCAGCAGCGGCTGGGCACCGCCACGAGCGCCGCGGAGCGGGCCGAGCGTGTCGCGGACGAGGTCGGCCATGGCCTGCCGGTCACGGGTGAGGACGGGGTAGACGAGGAGGTCCGCCGCGCGCAGCACCGGTTCCCGGAGTTCGAGGCGGGCGGCCAGGTCGAGGGCGTTGAGGGCCTCCTCGTAGGAGTGGACCACGCCCCCGGCACCGGGGTGCGGGCGCCCGATGGCGACCCGGCCGCCGTCCGTGGCCGCGTAGGCGTGCTTGGCGAAGAACGCGAGGACGTCGTCCTGGTCGCCCGGGGCCACGCAGACGAGCCGGCCGTCCTTGGTGGTGAGCAGGACGCTGCGCTCGCCGAACCGGGCGAGCAGCGAGGTCTCGACGTGCCGGGTGGCGGGGTGGGTGTCGTCGACGGGTTCCGTGCCCTGGGCGACCGCGACGGCGTGGGCGCGGGAGAAGAGCAGCCCGAAGCGTTCGGCGCGTTCCGCCAGCCGGCCCAGGTCGCTGCGCCCGTAGAGCAGGTCGTCGATGAACTCGCGGCGGGCGGCTTCCTCCTGGCGCATGGCGAGCTTCTGGGCGCGTTCGTGGCCTTCGGCGAACGCGTCGATGGCCTGTTCGACGGCGGCGAGGAACCGGTCCACACCGGCGGCCTGCAGCGCGGCGGAGACCGCGCGGGTCTCGGCGAGGTGCCGGTGGACGAGCCGGCGCAGGCCGTGGCCGGCCTCCGCCGCCCGCTCCCCCTGGGCCCGCAGGCTCTCCAGTTCGTCCCGGGTGAGGCGGCGGCCCGTGACGCACACGTCGGCCAGGATCCGGGTGTAGCCCGCCAGGTATTCGTCGGGCACCTCTGGCCGTGTCACGGACCCTCCCCCGCCTTGATCGGTCGTCGGCGTTGTTCTTAACGCACTCCGAACGGCAGTACCAAACCCGGGCCGTACGCCCTGCCGCGCGCGGCCGGGCCCGGGGCCGCCGGGCGGGCCACCCCTCTGAAGGATCGATTCACCGGGGGGTTTAGCATATGAGCGCTGCCTAGCTCGAAAGAGAAACCTGTGACTGTCAACGACGACTCGTTCACCAACTGGAAGCACCGCGAGGAGATCGCGGAGTCGATGATCCCGATGATCGGGAAGCTCCACCGGGAGCGGGACGTGAACGTCCTGCTGCACAGCCGCTCCCTGGTGAACAAGTCGGTGGTGAGCATTCTCAAGACCCACCGGTTCGCGCGGCAGATCGCCGGCGAGGAACTGTCGGTCACCGACACGCTGCCCTTCCTGGAGGCGCTCACCGCGCTGGACCTCGGCCCGTCGCAGATCGACATCGGCATGCTGGCGGCGACGTACAAGGCCGACGACCGGGGCCTTTCCGTGGCCGAGTTCACGGCCGGGGCGGTCGCGGGCGCCACCGGCGCGGACAAGGCCGAGCGCCGCGAGGGACGCGACGTCGTGCTCTACGGCTTCGGCCGCATCGGCCGGCTCGTCGCCCGGCTGCTCATCGAGAAGGCCGGCTCCGGCAACGGGCTCAGGCTGCGTGCGATCGTCGTCCGCGGGGGCGGCGAACAGGACATCGTCAAGCGCGCCTCGCTGCTGCGCCGCGACTCCATCCACGGCCAGTTCCAGGGCACGATCACCGTCGACGAGGCGAACAGCACCATCCTCGCCAACGGCAACGCGATCAAGGTGATCTACGCCGACGACCCCTCGTCGGTGGACTACACGGCGTACGGCATCAAGGACGCCATCCTCATCGACAACACGGGCAAGTGGCGTGACCGCGAGGGCCTGTCGAAGCACCTGCGCCCCGGTGTCGGCAAGGTCGTCCTGACCGCGCCCGGCAAGGGCGACGTCCCGAACATCGTGCACGGCGTCAACCACGACACCCTCAAGCCGGACGAGCGGATCCTGTCCTGCGCCTCGTGCACCACGAACGCGATCGTCCCGCCGCTGAAGGCGATGGACGACGAGTTCGGCGTGGAGAGCGGTCACGTGGAGACCGTCCACTCCTTCACCAACGACCAGAACCTGCTGGACAATTACCACAAGTCCGAGCGCCGTGGCCGCAGCGCGCCGCTCAACATGGTGATCACCGAGACCGGTGCCGCCTCCGCCGTCGCCAAGGCGCTGCCCGACCTCGAGGCGAGGATCACCGGCAGCTCGATCCGGGTCCCGGTGCCGGACGTCTCCATCGCGATCCTCAACCTGCGGCTGCGGCGCGAGACCAGTCGCGAGGAGGTCCTCGACCACCTGCGCGAGGTCTCGCTGACCTCGCCGCTCAGGCGGCAGATCGACTTCATCAGCGCGCCCGACGCGGTCTCCAGCGACTTCATCGGCTCGCGCCACGCCTCGATCGTCGACGCGGGCGCGACCAAGGTCGAGGGCGACAACGCCATCCTCTACCTCTGGTACGACAACGAGTTCGGCTACTCCTGCCAGGTCATCCGGGTCGTCCAGCACGTCTCCGGCGTCGAGTACCCGACCTACCCGGCGCCCGCGGTCTGACCCGGGCGCCCGGCCCGCCGCACGATCCGGCACCCCCACGCGTACAGGGTGCCGGATCGTCCAGGTGCCGCGGCGGGCACCCCGCCGGTGCGGGGCGCGGGCGGTGTGTGAAACTGCCGCCATGATCCGTGCCGCGACCCCCGCCGACGTGCCCGTCATCCACACCCTGATCCGCGAACTGGCCGAGTACGAGAAGGCGCTCGACGAGGTGCGTGCCTCGCGGGAGCAGCTCGCCGAGGCCCTGTTCGCGGAACGTGCGGCGGCCTGTGCGCACGTCGCCGAGGACGCCGACGGCGAGGTCGTGGGCTTCGCCCTGTGGTTCCTCAACTTCTCCACCTGGCGCGGCGTGCACGGCATCTACCTGGAGGACCTGTACGTACGGCCGCAGGCCCGCGGCGGCGGCCACGGCAAGGCCCTGCTGACCGAGCTGGCCCGCATCTGCGTCGAGCGTGGCTACGAGCGCCTGGAGTGGTCGGTCCTGAACTGGAACCGCCCCGCGATCGACTTCTACGAGGCCCTGGGCGCCCGCCCGCAGGACGAGTGGTCGGTGTACCGGCTGACGGACGAGGCGCTGACCGCGCTGGGCGGGCCGGCGTAGCGGATCTCCCGCGGTCCGGCGGACGTCCGAGGCGGGCCCTCAGCGTTCCCCGGCCGTCCCGGGCGGCGGGAGAGGGCCCCCGATGCGAAAATGTGCGCGTGGGGTCCTGCCCGTGGATGGGGATGACAGCATGGGCGTCAGCGGTGCCGCGTACAGCGCCTTTCCGGGCGATCCGCTCGCCATCACGTCCGCGGCCGTGGCGATCGTCGACTCCGAGGGTCTGATCGTCCGCTGGAGCCCCGGCGCCCAGGAACTGCTCGGCCGTCCGGCCCCTGAGGTGCTGCGGCGGCCCGTGGGAAGCCTGTTCGCCGGCGGGGACCCTGCCGCGGTGGTGCCCCGGCTGCGCCGGATCCGCCGGGACTGGGAGGGCGTGGTGGCCCTGCGTCACCGGGACGGCCACACCGTCCGGCTGGCCGTCCGTGTCTGTCCCCTGGCCGCCGGGACCGGGCCCCCCGAATGGCTGGTCGCCGCGTGCGACGCGGCGGACCGGCGCCGGCGGGAGATGGACGCGGCGCTGGCCCGCGGGCTGCTGGAGCAGTCGCCGCTCGGCGTCGCGGTACTGGACACGGCGATGCGGTACCGCTGGGGCAACGCCGCGATGGCCGCCATGGAAGACCCCGCCGAGTCGGCGCGCGGCCCGGCACGGGCGGGTGCCGACGGCGCCGAGGACCCCCGCCGGGGCGCCGCGGGCGCGCAGGGCGCGGGTCCGGGTGCGGCAGGCACGGGTCTCACGGGCACCGCGGGCGGGGGCCGTACGCGCGGCGGCCGGGCGAGGGCGTCGCCCGTGGTGTCGCGGCAGGCCAGGCAGACCCTGCTCTCCGGCCACTGCCACGTCACCCTCGACCCCGTGCCGCCCCGGCCGGGCCCCCGGGGCGCGCTGTGTCCGGGCGGCTCCAGGCTGCGCGCGTTCTTCCCCCTGAAGGACGCCTCGGGCCGGACGCTGGGCATCTGTTACACCGCCGTCGACCTCACCGGCCGGGATCCCGCGCGCCAGCGGCTGGCGCTGCTCAACGCCGCGAGCGAGCACATCGGGACCTCGCTCGATCTCGACCGGACCGTACGGGAACTGGCGGAGGTCCTCGTCCCGCAGATCGCCGACTTCGTCGCCGTGGACCTCCTGGACGTGGTCCGGGCGCGGGGGATGACGGCCGCGTGGCCGGAGCGCCGTGCGGCGACCCTGCGCCGGACCGCCCATCTGTCCATCCAGGAGGACGAGCCCGACCGGGTCGTGGGGGAGGGCGAGCCGACCCGGTACCCGGTCCGCTCGCCCCAGCGGCGCTGCCTGGCCACCGGCGAACCGCTGCGCGTGAGCGCCGTCGGCCTCACCACCCCCTGGGTCGCCGACGACCCCGCCCGCTGGCACAAGCTGATCCGGCTCGGCGTGCACACGCACCTGGTCGTCCCGCTGCGGGCGCGCGGCGTCACCATGGGCGTGGTCACGCTGATGCGGTGGAAGAACCCCGACTTCTTCGACGAGGACGACCTGCTCCTGGTGACGGAGCTGGTGGCGCGGGCGGCGGTGTGCGTGGACAACGCACGGCGCTACGCCCGTGAGCACCGGGCGGCACTCACCCTCCAGACCAGCCTGCTGCCGCCGGCCCTGCCCGCGCACAGCGCCGTCGAGGTCGCCCACCGGTATCTGCCGGCCGACGCGGAGTCGGGCGTGGGCGGCGACTGGTACGACGTCATCCCGCTCTCCGGTGCCAGGGTCGCGCTCGTGGTGGGCGACGTGGTCGGCCACGGACTGCACGCCGCGGCCAGCATGGGACGGCTGCGGGCGGCCGTACAGACCCTGGCCGATCTGGACCTGGCCCCCGACGAGTTGCTGGCGCGCCTGGACGACCTGGTCGTGCGGCTCTCGGAGGAGGCGGAAGCGGCCGCCGAGGGGCCCACGGAGGTCGGCGCGACCTGTGTGTACGCCGTCTACGATCCCATCGCCCGCAAGATCGTCGTGGCGCGCGCGGGGCATCCCAGTCCGGCGATCGCCCATCTGGACGAACCGGTCGAGTTCCCCGACATCCCGGCGGGGCCGCCGCTCGGGCTGGGCGGGCTGCCGTTCGAGTGCGCCGAGGTACCGGTGGAGGAGGGAAGTGTCATCGCGCTCTACACGGACGGGCTGATCGAGGCGTCGGACCGGGACGTCGACGTCGGAATGGAGCGGCTGTGCTTCACGCTGGCCCATCCGGACCGGCCGCTGGAGGAGATCTGCGACGTCATGGTCCGCACGCTGCTGCCGGACCGCCCGCGCGACGACGTGGCGTTCCTGATCGCCCGGACCCATGTGCTCAGCTCCGACCGGGTGGCCTACTGGGAGGTGCCCGCCGACCCCGCGCAGGTGCACGTGGCGCGCGGCGCCGTGGCCGGGCAGTTGTCCCGCTGGGGGCTGGCCGAGGCGGCGTTCAGCACGGAGCTGATCGTCAGCGAGCTGCTGACGAACGCCATCCGGCACGCCTGCGGTCCGATCGGCCTGCGCCTGATCCACGAGCGGACCCTGATCTGCGAGGTGTCGGACGGCGCCAGTACGTCGCCGCACCTGAAGCGGGCGCACAGCACGGACGAGGGCGGGCGCGGCCTCTTCCTGGTCGCCCAGGTCGCCCTGCGCTGGGGCACCCGGTACACGGGCTGCGGCAAGACGATCTGGGCGGAGCAACAGCTGCCGCGCGGGGACGCCTGAGCGCGTCCCCGCCGGAAAGCGCGCCCCCGCCGGGAGCCGGCGTCGGTCAGCGTTCCTCGCGGAACAGGACGTGCCGGGCGGCGACCGGGTCGTACTTGCGCAGGACGAGCCGGTCGGGATCGTTGAGACGGTTCTTCCGGGTCACGTAGGTGACGCCGGTCCCGGCCGTGGACTTCAGCCGGACGACGGGGCGCACGGTGGTGCGTGCCATGTGATCCTCCTTTCGGCCGCATCCTGGATCGATCCAGACATCGCGACCGGGTGCGTCAACAGCGGGGGCGGCGGCCGCATTCCCCGTTCGGCGCGGGCCGGCGGAACCCCGATGAAACCGGCATACCGGTCGCCCGGCGGGTGAGCGCAGTGCTAGAACTGGGAGCATGATCGGACGTTCCCGCCGGTCCCGGTCGAAGGCGGCAGCGCCGCGCGAAGGCCGGCGGTCCGCTGATCCGTCCCGTCGCCCGGAGCCGCCGCCCTCCCCCGGGCGCCGCCGGCCCTCGCCCTGGGGCCCCGGCACGCTGGCCGCGCAGGTGTTCCTGCTCCAGGTCATCGTCGTCCTGGTGCTGGTCGCGGCGGCGGCCGCCGCGCTGGTCCTGCAAGGCCGCTACGACGGCGAGAACGACGCCCGCAAGCGTTCCCTGGCCGCGGCCGAGGCCTTCGCCCACGCCCCCGGCACCGCCCTCGCCCTGAAGGCCCCGGACCCGACGAAGCTGCTCCAGACACCGGTGCTCCAGGCGCAGGCGGGCGCCGGCATCGACTTCATCTCCGTGCTCGACGTCCACGGGGTGCGGCTCGCCGACACGCAGCCGCGGCTCGTCGGGACCAGGGCGATGGACGTCAGCCGGGCGATCACCGGCGAGACCTTCACCGACACCTTCCACGGCAAGCCGGCCGACGCGGTGCGCGCCGTGGTGCCGGTCATGGACGCGAGCCGCCGGGTGGTCGGCGTGGTCAGCGCCGGGATCCAGGTCGAGAACCTGGGGCACCTGCTGGACCAGCAGGTGCCCATGGTGCTGGGCTCGGCCGCGCTCGCCCTCGCCCTGGCGACCGCGGGCACGGCCCTCGTCAGCAGGCGGCTGCGGCGGCAGACCCACGGTCTCGGCCCCGCCGAGATGACCCGGATGTACGAACACCACGACGCGGTGCTGCACGCGGTGCGCGAGGGCGTGCTGATCGTCGGCGCCGACGGCCGGCTCCTGCTCGCCAACGACGAGGCGCGCCGCCTGCTGGCCCTGCCGGCGGACGCCGACCAGCGGCACGTCACGGAACTGGGGCTGGCGCCGGAACTGACCCGGATCCTGGTGGCGGGCGAGGTCGTCTCCGACGAGGTGTGCCCGGCCGGTGAGCGGCTCCTGGCGGTCAACACCCGGCGCACCGCCCCGTACGCGGACGCGCCGGGCCTGGTGGCCAGTTTCCGCGACACCACGGAGCTGCGGGCCCTGTCGGGGCGCGCGGAGGTGGCGCGGGGCCGCCTGACCCTGCTGTACGAGGCCGGGGTGCGCATCGGCACGACGCTGGACGTCCGGCGCACCGCGGAGGAACTGGCCGATGTGGCGGTGGACCGGCTGGCGGACGTGGTCACCGTGGAACTCCTGGAGGCCGTGCTGCACGGCGAGGAGCCCACGGGGGCGGTGCACCGCATGCGCCGCACCGCGCTGCGCGGCTCCCGGCACCCGTTGCAGCCGGTGGGCGATCTGATCCAGTTCGTGGTGGCCGACACGCCGATGGTCGCGGCGCTGCGCCGGGGCAAGGCCGTACTGGTGCCGGACCTGCGGGCCGCCGCGGACTGGCGGGCCCAGGATCCGGAGGGCGCGCGGCGGGTGCTGGCCTCCGGCATCCACTCGCTGATCGCGGTGCCGCTCAGGGCGCGCGGCGTGGTGCTCGGGATGGTCAACTTCTGGCGGGGCGCCGGGTCGCCGCGGTTCGAGGAGGAGGACGTCGCGGTCGCCGAGGAGCTGGGGGCGCGGGCGGCGGTCGCCATCGACAACGCCCGCAGGTACTCCCGCGAGCACGCCATGGCCGTGACGCTGCAACGCAGTCTGCTGCCCAGGGACCTGCCGGAGCAGGACGCGCTGGAGGTCGCCTGGCGCTACCGCCCGGCGCAGTCGGGCGTGGGCGGCGACTGGTTCGACGTCATACCGCTGCCGGGGTTCCGGACGGCGCTCGTCGTCGGTGACGTGGTGGGGCACGGGCTGCACGCGGCGGTGACCATGGGGCGGCTGCGGACCGCGGTGCTGAACTTCTCCTCGCTGGACCTGCCTCCGGACGAACTGCTCGGCCACCTCGACGAGATGGTGGCCCGCCTCGACACCCCTGCCGAGGGCGCGGACGGCGAGGGCTCGCTGGTCACCGGGGCCACCTGCCTCTACGTCATCTACGATCCGGTGGGCGGGCACTGCACCTTCTCCCGCGCCGGGCACGTCACGCCCGCCCTGGTGGACCCGGTGGGCCGGGTGACCTTCCCCGACCTGCCGCTGTCGCCGCCGCTGGGGGTGGGCGGTCATCCGTTCGAGACCGGGGAACTGGTGCTGTCCGAGGGCAGCCGCATCGTCCTGTTCACCGACGGCCTGGTCGAGGACCGGCGGCGGGACATCGACGAGGGGCTGACGATGCTCGCCTCGGCGGTCGGGCACCCGGACCAGACGCCGGAGGACACCTGCCGGGCGCTCATGGAGACGATGCTGCCGGAGCACCCGAGCGACGACGTGGCCCTGCTGGTGGCCCGCACCCGGCTGCTCGATCCGTCCCGGGTCGCGGTCTGGGACGTCCCGTTCGACGTCAGCGCGGTCTCGCGGGTGCGGACGGAGGTGAGCCGGCGGCTGCTCGACTGGGAGCTGGAGGAGTCGGCGTTCGCCACGGAACTGATCCTCAGCGAGCTGCTCACCAACGCGATCCGCTACGGCGCTCCCCCCGTGCGCGTGCGGATCCTGCTGGGCTCCACCCTGGTCTGCGAGGTGTCGGACGGCAGCAACACCTCCCCCCGGCTGCGCCGGGCGGCCACGACCGACGAGGGAGGCCGGGGCCTGTTCCTCGTCTCGCAGTTCGCGGACCGGTGGGGCACGCGCTACGTGGCGAACGGCAAGGTCATCTGGGCGGAGCAGAGCCCGGGCGGCGCCCGGCAGCCGGACCCGTCCGCGCTGCTCGACCAGCTGGCCTGGTGAGGGGCGGGCTCGCACCTGGCGGGGGGCGGACGCACAGGAGTGCGGGCCCCGGCCGGCTGACGCGCGGTGACCGCTCCTCGCGCCTTATTAGACGCTGAGTCAAATTACTGAACCGTAACCTGCCTGCTGCTACCGGCGGTAACAGCAGGTGGGTACGGTCTCGTTCCACACTTCCCCGCCCGCGCGCCCGGCCTCACCCCAGGAGGTTCCCCATGCCCGCGTCCAGAAGGCTGCTCGCCGCGGCCGTCGCCGCCGCCTCGTGCCTCGGCGTCCAGGCGCTCCCGGCCGCCGCGGCCACCGGCTCCGGCCCGGTGGTCTCCCGCGGCGTCACCATCCCCGAGTTCTACAACCCGCCCGCCCAGCTGCCCGCCGCCGACGGCGCCCTGATCCGCAGCGAGCACCTCCCGCTCGCCCTCAGCCTGCCGAGCCTCGACGGGCCGCTGCCGGGCCGGGCCACCCGCCTGATGTACAAGTCGACCGACTCGAACGGCGCGCCCGTCGCCGTCACCGGCGCCTACATCGAGCCCACCGCGCCCTGGAAGGGCACCGGAGCGCGCCCCCTGGTCGTCGTCGCGCCCGGCACCATGGGCCAGGGCGACCAGTGCGCGGCCTCGCTGGGCCTGGAACACCCGCTGTCCCTCAACGGCCGGACGGTGTCCGTCGGCTACGAGGACCTGTCCGTCTACCGGCTGCTGGCCCAGGGCACCGCCGTCGTCGTCACCGACTACGTCGGCCTCGGCGCCACGGACCGGCTGCACACCTACGTCAACCGCGTCGACGGCGCCCACGCCGTCCTCGACGCCGCCCGCGCCGCACGCGCCGTCGCGGGGGCGTCCGTCACCGCGGCCTCACGCGTCGGGCTCTTCGGCTACAGCCAGGGCGGCGGCGCGACCGCCGCCGCTGCCGAACTCCAGCCCTCCTACGCCCCCGACGTCCCGCTCGCCGGGACCTACGCCGGCGCACCGCCCGCCGACCTGACCGAGGTCACCGAGGGCATCGACGGCAGCGAGCTGGCCGGCGCCCTGGGCTGGTCGCTCAACGGCTTCCTGCAGACCGACCCGGAGCTGCGCCCCATCGCCGAGGCCCACCTCAACGCCGCCGGTAAGGCCGCCCTGGCCGACCTGTCGACCATGTGCGTGGGCGACGCGATCCTCCACTACGGCTACGCCAAGAGCACCAAGTGGACGACCGACGGGAAGTCCCTCGGCGCCATCATCGGCGCCGACGCCACACTCCGGGCCTTCCTCGACACCCAGCGCATCGGCAGGCTGGAGCCGGCCGGGCCGGTGCGCGTGGCCACCGGCGTCAGCGACGACCTGGTGCCGCACGGCCAGGCCCGGCAGCTCGCCGTCGACTGGTGCCGCAAGGGCGCCGACGTCACCTACGCGCCGGTCGTCCTGCCGAACGTCGTCAGCCCCCTGCTCAACCACTTCGGACCGCTGCTCGCCGACCAGGGCACCGCCGTGTCCTGGCTCACCGACCGCCTGGCCGGCAAGCCGGCCCCGTCCAACTGCCTCACGATGCCCGTACAGCCCTGACCCGCCCGCCGCCCCGGCAGAGCACGCCAGCGGGCCGCCCCGTCGCCGGCGGGGCGGCCCGGTACGTCCGTGGCTCGGCCGTCAGACGGAGCTACGGCTCCTGCGGCGCAGGGTGAGGTACGTCCCCGTGGCCCCGACGGCCAGCAGCGCGCCCGCGCCGATGCCCAGCGCGAGGGCCGGTGAGGAGGCGTCGGTGGACGCGGCGGCGCTCTCGAAGGCCGGGCCGGGCGTGATGGACGTCGTCCCCGGCGCCACGGAGCGGATCGGCCCGACCGACCTGACCGAGCCGTCGCGGTTCAGCAGCACCTGCTTGCCGTTGGGGTGACGGAAGTCGAACATGCCCGCCAGCGAGCCCGCGGTCGCGTCGAAGGAGTGGTCACCGATGCGCCCGGTGTGCCAGTTGTCCTCGATGAACCGGATGATCGACGCCTGGTCGGTCTGGGTGTGGTCGACCTTGTTGACCTTGCTGTACGGGGAGATGACCAGCAGCGGCTGACGGGTGCCGGGGCCGCACCGGTCCTGGTAGCCGCCGGCCGCCTTGGGCCCGGCCTGGCAGGCGGGGCTGTCGGTGGCCTTGCCGTTGGAGCCGACCGAGGTGTCCGTCGAACCGTTGCGCACCTGGGCGTAGGCGTGGTCGTACCAGCCGTCGGAGTCGTCGTAGGCGATGACGATCGCGGTGGACTTCCACTGCGGCGAACTCTGGATCGCGTTGATCTGGTCGACCAGGAAGTGCTGTTCGTCGATCGGGTCGGAATACCCGGCGTGCCCGTCCTGGTAGGAGGGGGCCTTGACGAAGCTGACGGCCGGCAGCCTGCCCGCCTTCAGCGCCGCGGAGAGGTCGGTCAGGTCGTAGTTGTGGTTGGCCCGGCCGTCGTGCCCGATCTCGGCGACGTTCCTCGGCGGCAGGTGGTGCGGGTTGGCCGTCGACCTGTAGTACGCGAACGGATTGTGGTGCGGGCTGTAGTCGACGACCTGGGCGCCGCCGACGTTGGCGTGCGCGGTGTCGCACTTGGCGTACTCGCCCTGCGCGCCGCTCCATGCGGTGGACGGCCGGAAGCCGCCCTGGAACCAGCCCCAGCTGACGTGCTTGCGGTTGAGGAGGTCGCCGATGTTGCGGCCCTTCATCACCGCGAGCGCGTTGCGGCTGGTGTGGTTCTTGCCGGCGCAGTCGTCGAAGGCGGGGTCGGGGTCGTTGATCATCGTGCCGACACCGTTCGCGTCGGGCGACTTGACGGTGTACGGGTCCGGCGTGGACGTCTGCTTCGGGTTCTGTGTGCCGGAGGCCGGGTCGACGGAGATGATGCCGTGCGTCTGGCCGGACGCCAGGTTGATGGCGCCCGGCGTGGACGGGCCGTAGTTCGAGCCGAAGGAGCGGTCGCTCAGGGCGTAGTGCTGGGCGTAGTTCCACATCGCGGTGACGGTGTTGCCGTCGTAGTAGTCCATGACGAGGCCCGGCTCGCCGAACAGACCGCCGCTGCACTTGCCGACCTCGGTGTTCTGCACGAACTGGTCGGCCCTGCCGCCGTTGTAGGCGTACTGCTCGGGCCCGTAGGAGTGGTTCTGGTCGCAGGTGACGGCCTGCTCGGGGGTGAGCCGCTTGGGCGCGTACTGGTTGGGGTTGTGCTCCAGCAGCCCGGCGTGCGCCAGGGTGTCGATGTCCTTCGGGGTCCTCTTCGACGCGGTGAACTTCGTGCCGTCGGTGTTGGCGGCCTTCGGGTAGGTGGCGAAGTAGTGGTCGAAGGAGATGTTCTCGTCGAAGAGGACGACGACGTGCTCGACGGGCGTCGCGGTCGCGCCGCGCCCGTGCCCCGCGGCGGGCACGGCGGCCCAGCCGGGGGCGGCTCCGCCCAGGACGGTGAGCGCCGCGGCGCCGGCCAGCGCCCCGAGGCTGCGCATCGTTGCTCGTCTTCCCCTGCTGGCCATGTGGGTCCACCTTCCGGGCGGGATCGTGGCTGCGGCGTACGGGCTGGGATGCTCCGCCGCGCCGGCGGCGCGGCGGAGGAGCCATGATGACGCGGGAATGAACACCGGGTCAGGCAACCAGAGACAATTCTTGACCCTGTATTGACCAAACAGGGGAGCAAATCGCGCCTAACCGATCACGGCGCGCCCCAGGAGAGCACGTCCGTACCAGTCCTCCTCGTTCCTCACGCCGGGCAGGGCGAAGAAGTACCCGCCGCCGAACGGCTTGATGTAGTCGGTCAGCGGCTCCCCTTCGAGCCGCTTCTGCACGGTTTCGAACTGACGGGCGAGATCCTGCTGGTAGCAGCAGAAGAGCAGGCCCATGTCCAGGTTGCCGTTGGCGTCCATGCCGCGGTCGTAGTTGTAGGCCCGGCGCAGGATGCGCTGGTCGGCGGTGGCGGCGGTGCGCGGGTTGGCGCGGCGGATGTGGGCGTCCAGCGGGATCACGTCGCCCTTGGGGTCGTCCGCGTAGTGGGGGGTGTCGTCCTCGAAGTCGCCGTCCAGGGGCGCGCCGGACTCCCGGGCCCGGCCGAACATGCGTTCCTGCTCGGTGAGGGAGACCCGGTCCCAGAACTCCACCAGCATGCGGATCAGCCGGACCACCTGGTAGCTGCCGCCGACCGCCCAGTCCGGTTCACCGCCGCCCTTGCCCACCCACACCAGCCGGTTCATCTCCCGGGCGTCACCGGCGTCCGGGTTGGCCGTGCCGTCCTTGAAGCCCATCAGGTTGCGCGGGGTGCCGGAGGGGCGGGGCGGGGAGGCGAAGCCGTCCAGCCGCCAGCGGACCTGGAGGCCGCCGCGCGTGTGCCGGGCGATGTCGCGCAGCGCGTGCAGGACGGTGTCCGGGTCGTCGGCGTGCAGGTGCAGACTGAGGTCGCCGTGGCACCATTCGGGCCTGAGGTCGTCGTCGGGGAAGGACGGCATGGCCTCGAGCCGGCGGGGGCGCAGCCCGCCCAGCCCGAAACGGTCGTCGAAGAGCGCGGCGCCGACGCCGACGGTCACGGCCAGCGCCCCGGAGGGCAGCCGGCCGCCCAGCAGGCCGGAGTCGGCGGGCGGGCCGGTGATGCCGACCGGCTCGGGCGTACCGCCTGAGGTCAGGAACCGGGCGCGCTCGGTCAGGGTGCGCAGGAGGCCGGTCAGTTCCGCCCGGTCGGCGGCGGTGACGTCGAAGGCGACGAAGGCGGCGCAGCGGCGCGGGGCGGCGAGCACCGACTGCTGGTGCGGGCCGTGGAACGGCGCGACGGCCGGTACGACGGGCCCGGCCGGCCCCGCGGTGAGGCCCGGACCGGCGGCAGCGCCCCCCGAGGCGAGTCCGGCACCGGCCAGCGCCGCCCCCCGCAGGAACCGGCGCCGCCCCACACCGGACGGCGGTCCCGCCGGCTCCTCGCACGCCGGGCCTTCGGCGCCCCGGCCCCCCGGCGCCCGCCCCACCGTCTCGCACTGGCCCGGCCGCCCCACTCCACCGGCCGGCTGCCCGCCCTCCACCGCGGCGGGCCCCGCGGCTCCTCCGCCCCGCCGCGGCGACGTGTCCCGCCCGGACCGCCCGCCCCACACCGTCCGCCCCGACCGATCCGCCCGTTCCGCCCGTTCCGCCCCCAGGGACCGCGTCGCCCCCTCGGACCGATCCGTCCCTCCCGTTCCCCCGAACGGGCCGGCGGCAGCGTCCGAGGTCGTCATGACGTCCTCCGCGGGTCGCACAGCGTGGCCACGGAGGCCAGTCGTTCCACCAGGTCGCCCAGCACGGCGTCGGTCCTTTCGCGTCGGGTACGGCTCAGCCGGTCCAGCGGCGTCCAGCGCTCCCCGTGCCGGAAGCCGTCGAGGAGGCTCCTGGCCCGCTCCATCCCCCGGTCCAGGCCCGCCAGTGCGGCGTAGCGGCCGGCGAGCAGCGGGTGCAGCCGCGACAGGACGGCACGGGTGCCGTCGAGGTTGGCCCGGGCGGTGGCGAGGGCGGAGCCGCTGCCGTAGTCGGTGCGGCCGGTCAGTTCGAACTGCACGGTGTTCTCCAGGATCTCGTGCGCCCGCAGGCCGAGCTGGGCCGGGTCCATGCGGGCCTGGGACCACGTGTCGCGCAACGCGGTGACCGCCCGCACCAGGGCCGCGGCCGGGGCCCGCAGGGTCCGGGCGCCCTCGCCGTGCCACAGGCCGTACTCGATGCGGTGGAAGCCGGTGAAGGACGGGTCGTGGACGCCGCCGGGCAGGCCCGCGTCGGTGCCGTTGATCCGCCCGTCGGCGTCGCCGAAGGCGTCGTAGGCCGCGCCCAGCCGCTCGTACTGGAGGTGTGCGGGCAGCCACGCCGTACGGGCCCGGCCGAGATCGCCCCGGTCGATCGCTTCCCGCAGCCGCCCGGTCAGCCGCACCACCTCGTCCAGGCCGCCCGCCACCCACTTCTGGTAGTCGATCGCCGGGGGGATCAGGTCGTGCTGGGTGATCGCGGCGGCGGCCGGGCCGGCGGTGCCGCGGTCGACGCGGACCGTCGGCCCGGTCACCGCGTCGGCGTCCTCGGGCACGCACCGGAACGTGTACGCCCCCTTGCCCACGCGGACGGTCAGCGTCCGGGTGGTGCCGGGACCGATGCCCTCGACCTCCCCGTACACGGCGTGGCTGCGCGGGTCCTCCAGGTAGACCTCGGCGGCCCGGTCGGAGACGTTGCGGAGTTCGAAGACCTGGACGCCGGGCTCGGGCTCGTCCCAGCCGCGCCCGCACCGGGCGGACGACACCTCCACGGTGGTGTGCGGCAGTCCGTCGGCCGAAGCGCCCGTGCCGCGGGAGGTACGGGCGGACGTCAGCGCCCCGGCGGCCCCGAGCACCAGGACCAGCAGCAGCGCCACCGCCGGCACCGCCACCCCGATCGCGGCCCGCGGCCCGATCCGCCGTACGCCCGAGCCGGGCACCCGCATTCCGGTCCTCCCCAGGTCCGCCCCGTGTGGTCGCGTCGTGCCGGACGACGGCCACCACCCTGGCAGACGGCCGGGAAAACCGGTACCCACGGGTTTCCCGAGGTGCGCCGGTGTGTCGCCCCGGTGCAGTGTGGAGGCGTGGGTGACTGGCAGCGACGCCTGACCGGCCGTGCGCAGCCGCGGCCATGGGGCCATGTGCTGCTGCTGGTCTCCGCCGTGCTCATCGTGCTCATCACCGTCTCCGACCTCGTGACCCCCACCGACATCCACCTCGGGCCGCTCCTGGTGATCGCGCCCGCGATCACCGCGTGGGCCGAGGGCCCGTGGACGACGGGCTGCGTCGGGGCGCTGTCGGTGGCGGCGCAGGCGTTCATCGGCTGGCACTCCCACTTGTTGCTGTCGCGGAACGTGGTCGTGCAGGTGGTCTCCCTCGCGGTGCTCTCCGCGCTGATCGTGGCGCTGTCCGTGGTCCGCGACCGGCGCCGCCGGGAACTGGCGCAGGTCCGGTCGGTCGCGGAGGCCGCGCAGCGCGTCCTGCTGTGGCCGCTCCCGGACCGGCTGGGATCGTTGCAGCTCGCCTCCCTCTACCTGGCCGCGGAGGACGAGGCGTCGATCGGGGGCGATCTGTACGCCGCCGCCCGTACCGGGAGGGGCGCCCGGCTGCTGATCGGTGACGTGCGCGGCAAGGGCCTGCCGGCGGTCGGGGAGGCGGCCCTGCTGCTCGGCGCCTTCCGCGAGGCCGCCCACCACCACACCGCCCTGCCGGCGCTCGCCGCGTCCCTGGAGCGCAGCATCACCCGCTACCTCGCCGACTTCGAACCGGAGGAGGAGGCGGGGGAACGGTTCGTCACGGCGCTGCTGCTGGAGGTCCCGGACGACGAACCGGTCGTCCGCATGACGAGTTGCGGACATGTGGCGCCTCTGCTGCTGGAGCAGGACGGCGGCGGCGTCAGTGTCCCGGACCTGAACCCCGCACCTCCGCTCGGCGTCGGGTTGACCGATGCCGGCGGCTCCACCGTCGACGTGCTCCCCTTCGGGCCGGGCGACACGCTGCTGCTGTACACCGACGGCGTGGTGGAGGCACGCGACCGGCACGGTGCCTTCTACCCGCTGACGGAACGCACCCCGCAGTGGGCCGGGTGCGCCCCCGAGGTGCTGCTCGACCACGTCCGGCGCGATCTGATCGCCCACACCGGCGGGCGCCTCGGCGACGACGTCGCCCTGATCGCGGTCCGCCGGGAGCCGTCCGCCTCCGCCGCCGCCAGGGTCGGCCGTGCCCTGCACGGCGCGCGCCCGGACGACGCCCCGGCGGCCGGGGCACAGCCGGAGCAGGCACGGCGCGGACAAGCCTGACCGGAGCAGTCCCGGCGGGAACAAGCCCGACCGAAGCAGGCCCTGCGGGACAAGCCTGGCCGAAGCAGGCCGACCGGGACCGCGCCTGAGCGGAGCAGGCCGACCGGGACGGCGCCCGGCCGCAGACCGTCAGGGGCAGGCAATCGGACCGGGACTTTCCAATATGATCACCAAAGCTCGTATAGTGACCGACAGTTGACCAGCACGTGTCACCCGTCACCAGCCAGGACCTGCCCAAGGCCCCGAACGAGGGCCGCTCTCGACCGAGCGGCGGCCGCCCGAGGACCCGATTGATGACCGCGCCCACGCCTCACGGCGAGCGACCCACCGTCCGCACTCTCGCTCCCCTTCCCGCCCTCACCGCCGTCGTGTCCGTCGCCGCGGTCGCGGGAGCGGTCTCGGCGGCGCCCGCCTCGGTACGCGCCCCGCTCGCCTGGGGGACGGGCGCGGCGGCCGCCGTCCTGGTGGTCGCCGTCTTCCTGGCCGTACGCGCGGCGCAGGGTGCCCGGATCGCCCGGCGCCGGCTGCACACGGCGGTCCAGGACGCTGAGCGCCTGACCCAGGAGCGGCACCGGGTGGTCGAGGAGGCGCAGCGTGAACGGCAGCGCCTCATCGACGAACTGGCCCGTCAGCGCGCCGAGTTCGCCCAGTCCTTCGCCCACGAACGGGCCAGGCTCGAGGACGCCGCCGCCCGCGAGACCGACCGCCTCCGGCACGAGAACGCCCGGCTCACCGGTGAGCTGGAGCGGGCCGGGCGGGCCCGGGACGCGGCGATCTCCGCCACCTCCAACGCGGCCGGGCGCATGCAGGCGCTGACCACCGCCATGCTCGCCGACCTGAGGGCCATGGAGGAGCGCCACTCGGACGAGGAGGTCCTGGCCGACCTGCTCCACCTGGACCACCGCACCGCGCAGGCCGGCCGCCTCGCCGACTCGGTCGCCGTCCTGACCGGCGCCCGTTCGGGGCGCCGCTGGGCGCGGCCCATCGCGATGGAGTCGATCCTGCGCGGCGCGCTGGGCCGCATCGCCGCCTACCGGCGGGTGCGGGTGCACGCGACCAGCGAGACCGCCGTGGCCGGACACGCGGCCGAGGGCGTGATGCACGCGCTCGCCGAACTCCTCGACAACGCGGCCAACTTCTCCCCGCCGACGTCCGAGGTCCACGTCTACGTCGAGGAGGTCCCCGCCGGGATCATCCTCTCCGTGGAGGACAGCGGCCTGGTGATGGGCGACATCCAGTTGCGCCGTGCCGAGCAGGCCGTCTCGGGCGACGTCTCGGAGCTGGGCGGCCTCACCGGCACCCGGCTCGGGCTCGCCGTCGTGGGCCGCCTGGCCCGCAAGTACGGTCTCAAGGTGTCCTTCCGGCCGTCCGCGCGCGGCGGTACGGGGGTGCTGATGCTCGTCCCCCAGGACATCCTCACCAGCCCCGTCGCCTCCCCCGCCCGGCCCTCCGGACCGCCCGCGCGCGACACCCGCGAGGACACCGCCGGGGGCACCGACCGGGAGGCGGCGGCCCAGGACGGCCCGCGGGCACTGCCGGCCGGGACGCGGGCCCTGCCCGCCGCCGAAGCCGCCGACGCCGGCGGCCCGGCACCCGTCCACGAGAGTGTGCCCGACGGCACGGACGGCGAGACGGCCGAGCGGGCCGCCGGGCTGCCGAAGCGGCGCAGGGGCCGCACCCTGGCCGAGGCCGAACGGGCCCGGTCGGCGGCCCGCCCCCCGGCCCCGCGCTCCGCGTCCACGGCCGAGGACGCCAAGGCCCGCGCCGCCCGCTTCGGCAGTTTCCGCCAGGCCGTGCGCCCGGGCACCGGCGACCAGGCGGCGACGCGGCCCGACCCGGCCACCGGATCCGCGCCGGCCGGGGGCGACGCCACCGCCCCGCCCGCATCGGCCGGCTCCCCCTCACTCCCCACCGCGCACCCGGAAGGCGACCCCATCTCATGACCGGCCAGACCACCGCCGACGACCAGCTCACCTGGCTCCTGGAGGGCCTGTTGGAGCGGACCCCGGGCGCGCGGCACGCGCTCGTGCTGTCCCGGGACGGACTGAAGCTGTGCCGCACCCCGGAGCTGACGGTCGACCAGGCCGACCAGCTCGCGGCGATCGCCGCCGGCATCCAGTCGCTCTCCCACGGCGCGTCGGCCGAGTTCGGTGACGGCAGCGGCGGCGTGCGTTCGGCGATGACCGAGTTCTACGGTGGGGTGCTGTTCATCGTGGAGGCCGGCGAGGGCGCTCATCTGGCGGTCGTCACCACCGAGGACGCGGACGCCGGGCTCGTCGGGCACAACATGAGCGAGCTGGTGGAACAGCTCGGCGAGTACCTGAGCGCCCGGCCCCGGACCTCATGAGCAGGCCCGGCAGGGACGACGCCCCGGACCGTCTCTACACCATCACCGGCGGGCGCACCAGCTCCGGCCCCGACAGCCCCTTCGACCTGGTCACCCTGGTCGTCGCCGAGTCGCAGCCGGCGCCTGGGATGCAGTCGGAACACGCCGCGATCCTCCGGCTGGCCCGGTTCCCCACGGCCGTGGTGGAGATCGCCGCCGAACTGCGGCTGCCCGTGAGCATCACCAAGGTGCTGCTGTGCGACCTGCTGGCGGCCGGCCGCGTCAGTGCCCGTCATCCGCGCAAGGCAGCCGTTTACGACCCCGACATCCTGGAGCAGGTGCTCGTTGGACTCCGCAACCTCTGACGCCCGTACCCCGTTGGGTGCCTCCGCCGACAACGGTCTGAAGATCGTCGTGGTGGGCGGTTTCGGCGTCGGCAAGACCACCCTGGTCCGCTCGGTCAGCGAGATACGTCCCCTCAACACCGAGGAGACCATGACGCAGGCGGGCGAGGCGATCGACGACGTCAGCGGTGTGCGCGGCAAGACCGCCACGACCGTCGCCTTCGACTTCGGCCGCATCTCGCTGGACGCCCACAACGTGCTGTACCTGTTCGGCGCCCCCGGTCAGGAGCGGTTCTGGTTCCTGTGGGACCGGCTGTTCTCGGGGACCCTGGGTGCGGTGGTGCTCGTCGACACCCGCCGGATCGGCGACTCCTGGTACGCCATCGACCGCCTGGAGCACCACGGCACGCCGTTCATCGTGGCCTGCAACGACTTCGGCGGGCCCGCCCACGCGCACGCCGAGATCCGTGACGCGCTCGACCTGGATCCGCAGGTGCCGCTGGTGGACTGCGACGCCCGTTCCCGGGAGTCCAGCAAGCAGGTGCTCATCACCCTCGTGCAGCACCTCAAGGACCACTACGCCGGCCAGGCCGCCGAACCGGCCCTGCCCCGACAGGAGTTCGTGTGACGACCCCCGACGCCGTCCCGCTCGACGCCGTCCCGCTCGGCGGCCCCCGGTTCGGGACCGAACCCGCCGTCCTGTACCGGGAGATGCGGCGCGACCACGGCGCCGTCGCACCGGTGCTGCTGGACGGTGACATCCCGGCCTGGCTGGTGCTGGGCTACCGCGAGCTGCACCAGGTGACCGGTGACCCGGTGCTGTTCAGCCGGGACTCCGAGCTGTGGAACCAGTGGGAGAACATCCCCGGCGACTGGCCGCTGCTGCCGATGATCGGCCGCAAGCAGCCGTCGATCCTGTACACGGTCGGGGAGCGCCACCGCGAGCGCGCCGCGATGATCAGCAACGCGCTGGAGGCCGTCGAGCCGTCCGAACTGCGGCGCCACTGCGAGCGGTTCGCCGACGAGCTGATCGACGCGGTGTGCGCCGAGGGCACCGCCGACCTGGTCGCCGACTACGCGATGCTGCTGCCGGTGCGGGTCCTCGCCCGTCTCTACGGGTTCTCCGACGAGGAGGGCCCGGCCCTGGTGACCGCCCTCAACGACATGATCGACGGCCGGGAGCGGGCGATCGCGGGCCAGACGCACCTGGCGCGTTCCATGGCGGCGCTGCTCGCGGCGCGCCGGGAGCGGCCCGCGGACGACGTGGCCTCCCGGATGCTGGCCGACACCGGCGCCTTCAGCGAGGAGGAGGTCGCGCAGGACCTGATGGTGATGATGGCGGCCGGTCACCAGCCGACCGCCGACTGGATCGGCAACTCGCTGCGGCTGATGCTGACGGACGAACGGTTCGCCGCCTCCCTGTTCGGGGGCCGCAACAGCGTCGCCGAGGCGATGAACGAGGTGCTGTGGGAGGACACGCCCACCCAGAACGTGGCCGGGCGCTGGGCCAGCCGCGACACCCAGCTCGGAGGGCGTCGCGTCCGCGCCGGCGACCTGCTGCTGCTCGGTCTGCAGGGCGCCAACTCCGATCCCCAGGTACGCACCCACGGTTCGGCCCTCACCGGCGGCAACAACGCCCACTTCTCCTTCGGCCACGGCGAGCACCGCTGCCCGTTCCCCGCGCAGGAGGTCGCCGAGGTGATCGCGCGGACGGGCATCGAGGTGGTCCTCGACCGGCTGCCGGACATCGACCTGGTGGTGCCCCCCGCTTCCCTCACCCGTCGTCCCTCCCCCTGGCTGCGGGGGCTGACCGAGTTGCCCGTGCGGTTCACTCCGACCCCTGCCCTGGGAGGCACGTCACGATGACGACCGGCACCGAAGAAGCGACCGGCACCGACAGCACGCGCATCGCCCTCGATCCCTTCGTCACCGACCTGGACGGGGAGAGCGCCCGGCTGCGCGCCGCCGGACCGCTGGCCGCCGTCGAACTTCCCGGCGGCGTCCCGGTGTGGGCCGTCACCCACCACGCCGAGGCCAGGGCCCTGCTCACCGATCCGCGGCTGGTCAAGGACATCGAGGTGTGGGGTGCCTGGCGGCGCGGGGAGATCCCCGCCGACTGGCCGCTGATCGGCCTGGCCAACCCGGGCCGGTCGATGCTCACCGTGGACGGCGCCGAACACCGCAGGCTGCGCGCGCTGGTGGCGCAGGCGCTCACCCCGCGCCGCGTGGAGCGGATGCGCGAGCGCATCGAGAAGCTCACGCAGGACCTGCTCGACGGACTTCCCGCGGACGGCGGGACCGTCGATCTCAAGGCAGCGTTCGCCTACCCGCTGCCGATGTACGTCGTCGCGGACCTCATGGGCATCGAGACGGCCCTGCTGCCCCGCCTGAAGGTGCTGTTCGAGAAGTTCTTCTCCACGCAGACCCCGCCCGACGAGGTCGTCGCCACACTGACCGAGCTGGCCCGGATCATGGGCGACACGGTGGCCGCCAGACGTGAGGCGCCCGGCGACGACCTGACCAGCGCCCTGGTCCTGGCGTCCGAGGACGGCGACCACCTGACCGACGAGGAGATCGTCTCCACGCTCCAGCTGATGGTCGCGGCCGGTCACGAGACGACGATCTCGCTCATCGTCAACGCGGTGGTCAACCTGTCCACGCACCCGGAGCAGCGCGCGCTCGTGCTGTCCGGGCAGGCCGACTGGACGGCGGTGATCGAGGAGACCCTGCGCCACTCGACGCCCACCTCGCACGTCCTGATCCGCTTCGCGACCGAGGACGTGCCGGTCGGTGACCAGGTGATCCCGGCCGGGGACGCGCTGATCGTGTCGTACGGCGCGATAGGCCGCGACGAGCAGGCGCACGGGCCGAGCGCCGGCGACTTCGACGTCACCCGCGAGTCCGGGACGCGCCACATCTCCTTCGGGCACGGCCCGCACGTCTGCCCGGGCGCGGCGCTCTCCCGCCTGGAGGCCCAGGTCGCGCTGCCCGCGCTCTACGCGCGTTTCCCGCGCCTGGACCTCGCGGTGCCGGCGTCCGAGCTGCGCAACAAGCCCGTGGTGACCCAGAACGACCTGTTCGAGCTGCCGGTCCGGCTGTGCTCGTAGGGTGGGGGGCGTCCCGCCGGTCCCGGCGGGACGCCCGTCACCGCACCACCCGGAGAAACACCCGATGACCCACGTCGCGGACCTTGAGCGCTACAACGGCACGATGCGTTACCGGCGCACCGGACGCTCGGGGCTCGACCTGCCCGTCCTGTCCCTCGGCTACTGGCACAACTTCGGCGACGACCGGCCGTTCGAGACCCAGCGCGAGATCGCCCTGCGCGCCTTCGACCTCGGCATCACCCACCACGACCTGGCGAACAACTACGGCCCGCCCTACGGCTCGGCCGAGACCAACTTCGGCCGCCTGATGCGGCAGGACCTCGCGCCCTACCGGGACGAACTGGTGGTCTCCACCAAGGCCGGCTGGGACATGTGGCCGGGCCCCTACGGACAGGGCGGCGGCTCCCGCAAGTACCTGCTCGCCTCGCTCGACCAGTCGCTGAAGCGGACGGGCCTGGAGTACGTCGACATCTTCTACTCCCACCGGCTGGACGCGAGCACGCCGCTGGAGGAGACGATGGGCGCCCTGGACACCGCCGTCCGGCAGGGCAAGGCCCTGTACGTGGGCATCTCCTCCTACGACGCCGAGCGGACCCGGCAGGCCGCCGCGATCCTGCGCGAGCTGGGCACCCCGCTGCTCATCCACCAGCCGTCGTACAGCATGGTGAACCGCTGGATCGAGACGGAAGGCCTGCTCGACGCCGCCCAGGAGGAGGGCTTCGGCGTCATCGGCTTCACCGCCCTGGCCCAGGGGCTGCTGACCGGCCGTTACCTCGACGGCGTACCCGAGGACTCGCGGGCGGCACAGGGCACGTCCTTCGACACGGCGTGGCTGTCGGACGACATGCTGCGCCGGCTGCGCGCCCTGAACGACATCGCGGCGCGCCGCGGGCAGAGCCTCGCCCAGATGGCGCTCGCCTGGGCGCTGCGCGACGGGCGCGTCACGTCCCTGGTCGTCGGCGCCTCACGGGTCGAGCAGTTGGAGCAGAACGTGGCCGCGCTGGACAACCTGGACTTCAGCGCCGAGGAGCTGGCGGAGATCGACAAGTACGCCACCGACGGCGGCGTCGACCTGTGGCGCGAGGCCCGCACCGGCACCCTCTCCTGAACGGCGCACGCCGGGCGACGCACCACGGCGAAGCCCCCGCCCTGCACGGGACGGGGGCCTTGCGCGTGAGCGTTGGGCAGGCCTTGCACCTGCATCTCCCCGCGGGAAGCGGGGTGTCTTTCCTTGGACCACCAACGCGCGGCCGGGCGCCGGGAGTTCCGGCGGCCTGCTCGTGTTCCACGGTAGTCAAGGTCCGCCGCTCGCGCCTCACGGGACGCGCCCCGCTTCACCCGAACGCGCGAGCACGGCTGGTCAGCGCCCCGGTCCGTACTCGGGTGCGTCCCGGCCGAGCGGGCGCCGGCGGGAACGGCCGCATCCCCGGCTCCCTGGGTCGGCAGCAGACGTCGTACGGTGCGGGGCAGGGCGCCCTGCGATACGAGTACGGGCCGCCCCCGCCGAGGAGGCCACCTCCATGGACCGGATGCTCGCCGCCCGCCTGCACGTGCCGAGCCGCACCCTGCGCGTCGAAGAGGTGCCCCGCCCCCGGCCCGGCCCGGACGAGGTCCTGGTGAAGGTGGAGGCCGCCGGGGTGTGCCTGTCCGACGTGCACCTGATCGACGGAACCCTCAGCCCGGTGCTGCTGCGGGAGGACACCGTGACCCTGGGGCACGAGGTTTCGGGCACCATCGTGGAGACCGGGGCCGGGGTCACCCGGTGGACGACGGGGCAGCGGGTCGTGCTGCACGCCGGGGAGTTGCGCGACGGCGCCGCCCACACCCGCGGGGTGGACTACGACGGCGGCTGGGCCGAGTACGCGCTGTCCTCGGCCCACGCCCTGCTGCCGCTGCCCGACACCATCCCCTTCGAGCTGGGCGCGATCCTCCCCGACGCCGTGTCGACCCCGTGGGGCGCCATCACCGCCACCGGTGCGGTGCGGCCCGCCGAGGCGGTCGGCGTGTGGGGCGCGGGCGGGCTGGGGGTGCACGCGGTCCAGTTGCTTCGTGCCGTGGGCGCGTGCCCCGTCATCGCGGTCGATCCGAGCACCGCCGCCCGGGAGCGCGCCCTGGCCGTCGGGGCCGACCTCGCGCTGGACCCGGCCGACCCCGAACTGGGGGCCCGCGTCCGCACCGCGACCGGCGGGGCGGGCCTCGCGGCGGCGTTCGACTTCGCCGGAGTGCCCGCCGTGCGCGAGCAGGCCCTGTCCGTCCTGGCACCCAAGGGGCGGCTCGTCCTGGTCGGACTGACCGACAAGCCGCTCAGCGTCACGAACGGCACCCGGTTCAGCTACCTGCAGCAGCGGATCCTCGGCCACTACGGTTCCGACATGCCGGTGGCCCTCCCGGAGCTGCTCCGCCTGGTCCAGGGCGGTCGCGTGGACTTCTCCGCGTCGATCAGCGGGGTACTGCCGCTCACGCAGGCCGCGCGGGCGGTCGAGATGCTGGAGAAGAAGGAGGGCGACCCGGTGCGCCTCATCCTGCGCCCCTGAGAGTCCGCCCGGCAGGACGGCCGACCACGGGCGGCAGCACGGGTGTCAGATCGCGTGCGGTGCCCGTCGCGTGCGGTGCGGGTCCGGGGGCGGTCGGTGCCGGACCCGCGTCACCCGCCCCCGCGGCCCCGCCCTCGGTCCCCGCGGCCCCGCCCTCGGCCGCCTGGACCGGCAGGACAGGCCCCAGCAGAAGGCCACCCCCCAGCGCCAGAACCGCCACCACCTGCCGCCCGCCGATGCGTCCGACGTGACCGGACAAACGCCACCTCCTGGTGTCCGCCGGGCTGTCGCGCCCGGCACAGGGAGGCTGGCAGAACGATGATCACCGCGTCGGCGTGTCCGGTCCGGCTCCCCCGGAAGAGGGACACCCCGGCGGGAGGATGACGACAGTCACGGCCCGCCTACGGCGCCGTCCCCACCGCGCTCGGCCGCACCGGTCGTGGGAGCCCGCACCGCGTCCTGGACTGCAGGGGTCACTGCCCCACGCTGAACCCCTTCTTGGTGTAGGCGCATTCGGTGTAGATGTACCCCGAGCGCAGCTTGGCGGTGTCGGAGGCGGGCGACGAGGCGCTCGCGCCGCGCGGCTTGTGCAGGAAGTACGTCGTCCCGGGCGGCAGCGAGATCGTCCGCTGCGGGTAGTCCTTGCCGCTGTCGCCGCAGGGGTGGAAACCGCCGAGGGCCAGGGTGGCGCCGAAGGAGTACGCGGAGCAGCTGCCGCAGGCCTTGATGGTGACGCTTCCGGTGACCGGGCCCGTGTACAGGACCTCGATGTCGTCCGGGCTGTCGTTCTTGATCGTGACCTGGATGCCGCCGCCCGAGTCCGTCGTCGGCAGGCGCTTTCCGGCGGCGGGGACCGTCTGCGCGATCTGTGCCGCTATGGCGATCTTCTGCGCCCGGGCCCGGTTCCGGTCGTGCGGGTGGTCCCGGACGAAGTCGTTCATGCTGGTCAGGGATGCGGCGAAGTCGCCGTCCCGGTACTGGTCCACGCCGCAGGCGTAGACGCCGGAGGCGGCGCCGCGGCCCGCCCGTTCGGCGTCGGAGACCAGGGCGTCGGCGACGGCGGGCGCGGTGGCCGCGACCCCGCGGATCTGCGTGCCGAGGCCGCGCAGGCGGCGTACCGCGGTGCAGGGGTCGTCGCCCTGGGCGTCCTTGGCGGCCCGGTCCACGACGGACCTGACGGCCGGCTCGGCCTTGGCGGCCTGGCCCGATCGGGGGAAGGCGGTGAGCAGTTCACCGAAGTGCCCCGTCCAGCCGTCCTGGCCGCCGGTCAGCTCGTTGGACCCGCAGGCGTACAGCGCGTCTGCCAGGCGTGGGTCCGGCCAGGTGGCCAGGGCGCCCAGCGTCTGCTTCGGCATCCGGTCGGGGACCGTCCGCAGGTACTTCAGCGGTGCGATGGCCTCGCAGTACTTCTGCTGCTCGTAGGCCGCGCCGACCGTGCGGTAGTAGGCCGTCATGCGGTCCGGCAGGCGGTGGGCCGCGCGGGAGCCGGGGTGGTCGTGCCCGAGACCGGCGTAGACGGCCAGAGCCTCGCGGAATCCGGCCTGCGCGGTGTCGAACGGCTGGTTCGCACGGGCCCGTACGAGGTCGTCGGCCCGCTGGAGGCGGTCCAGGAGCATCTGCTCGGTGGCCTCGTCGCGTGCCCCGCCGTAGAGCATGCCGCCGCCGACCGGCACGGCCAGCAGCACCAGACCCAGCACCGCCGCCACGGGGGCGCTCGCCGGCCAGGACAGCCGCGTGCGCAGCCCGGCGACCGCCCCGTGTGCGGCTGCGGCCCCCAGGACCACGGCGTAGGCGACGAGGAGGGCGGCCGGGACCCCGTCGGGGTCGGCCGGCAGCGCCACGACGAGCAGGACCGCGGTCGCGGCCCAGCACAGCCCGGCCGGTATCCAGCGGCGCAGCAGCACGTAGCCCAGGCCCAGGCCGGTGAGGTTGAGGAGCGCCACCGCCACCGCGCGCACGGCGTCCGGCGCCGCGGGCGGCGGCGCGGGTGGTCTCGGCGGCATCGGTGGCACCACGAACGCGTCGGCCGCTCCCGGAAATTCCCCGGACATGTCGGCTCCCCCCGTCACTCTCTACCAGCATGTCGGCGATGTGCCAGTGTACGGGTCATCAGCCTTGCTCCGACAGGGAGTTCGGCCGCTCGGCACCCCGGACTCAGCGGCGCTGGGACGGCCGGTCAGGGAGCCGTCACCAGCGGGGGCTCGCCCCACTCGGCGGTCAGTCCGTGCCGCAGGGACCGGACCTGCGCCGCACCGATGCGTTCGGCGAGCACCGACTCGACGACGGCGATGGCGGCCTGGGCGCGTTCGTGCAGGCGCTGCCCCCGGCCGTCCCGCGGATCAGCCGGCCGCGCGCGGACTGCGGGTCGGGAACCTGTTCGAGCAGCCCCACGCCGACGAGCGCGTGCGCCGCCTGATGCGCCGTCTGCCGGGTCACGCCCATGCGGCGGGCGAGGTCGGACACCGTGGTGCCGTCGGTGTCGAGCATCGCGAAGACGGACGCCTGGGCCGTCGTCACCGGCTGCTCGCCCGCCGCCTCCATGCTCGCCAGGAGCGCGTCCTCGAACCAGCGTCTGGCCTCGGAGAACAGTTGGGGCGGGTTGGTGCCGCGATGACTCATGGCATCAGCGTACGCACCGCGCCGCGCAGTCGGGTGTGGTGGTGAAGCAGCGTTCCGCCTCGGCTTCGCCGAGGCCCGGCCAGAGGTGGCCGGCGCCCGGCACCGGCCGGAAGTCGACCGCCACGCCGGCCGCGCGCAGGGCAGCCGTGAGCCGTCCGCCCTGCGCACGAGGAACGATGGATGCTGTCGTCGGGTGCCGCGCAGCGTGGGGCACGGCGGTCAGCTCCCGGTGCGCCACTCGTGGTCGGGCAGGAAGGTCACGTCGTACCGCTGGGGCACGGTGGCTAACTTCTCCGGGGCGGGCACGAACGGCCGTCAGGATACCTGACAGCGAGTGTGGCGACACCCGACCACCGCCCCTCCCATGAGCCCTGTGCATGATTTCGTGAATCTTCAGGCATTGGACGCATGTGTCCCGCGTGATCGACCCTGGAAGGGCATGCACCCCCCACCACGAGGAGTCGATCGGTCCATGAAGGCGTCGCGCCGCGTCCCGTTCACCCCGCTGCCCCTCGCGGCGGCGGCGCGGGGAGCCGTCGCACTCGCCGTGCCGCTGCTGGTCGGCGTGGCCACCGGCCGCATCACCCCCGCGGTGATCGCGGGCATCGGCGCGCTGTGGGGGGTGAGCCAGGACGGCGACGACCCCTACCGGCTGCGGGTGCGGCGGCTGGCCTGCACGGGCCTGCCGGCCGCCCTCGGCCTGCTCGCCGGGGAACTCGCGCTGCGCAGCGGCCGGCCGGGCGCGGTGACCGTCTGCCTGGTCGCCGCCGCCCTGCTCGCGGGCTCCGTCAGCCTCCGCGGGCCGCTCGCCTCCGTGGCCGGCCTGCACCTCCTGCTCGGCGCGACCGTGGGCGGGGGCATCCCCGTGCCGGGGCCGTGGTGGCAGGCCCCGCTCGCGCTGCTCGCCGGGGTCGCGGTCGTGGTCGTGCTCTGCGCCACGCCCTGGCTGTGGCGGCGGCACGCCATCGAGCGGGCGGCCGTCCGCGCCGCCTACCGGGCCGCCGCCGAGGCCCTGTCGGCGGCGGGTTCGCCCGGGGCCGAACCCGCGCGGCGGCGGCTGACCTCGGTCCTCGACCACGCCCACCGGGTGATGGGCCGCCATCTGACCGGCCGCGCCCGTCCCGGCACGGAGCGGGACGCGCTGCGGACCGCCTTCCACACGGCGGTGCGGCTCGGCGAAGTGACCTCGGCACTGGTGTGGGAGGGACGGCCGCTGCCCCGGTGGGCCGGCCAGGTGCCGCTGCTGACGGCGGCCCGGCTGCTGCCCGAGCCCGGGAGGACGGCGTCGCGGCCCCCGGCCGAGACGGGCAAGGCGGACGGGACGGGCGAGACGGCGTCCCGGCCCCTGCCGGAGGCCGGAGACACCGCGGCCCCCGAGCCGGACTCCCCCGGCCTGCGTGCCCTCGCCGCCCTGGCCGCGGAGTGCGGCCGGACCCGCCCGGACGCCCCGGCGGCACGTCTCCCGGCGTTCCCCTGGCACGGGCGGGCCGCCCAGGTGCGCTACACCGTGCTGCTCGCGGGCTGCGTGCTCGTCGCCCAGCTGTGCGCCGTGCTGCTGCACGGCCCGCGCGGGTACTGGCTGCCGATGACGGTGGCCTTCGTCTACAAGCCGGACTTCGGCCCCGTGCCGCGCCGGGCCCTGCACCGCTGCGCGGGTACGGTCGCCGGGGTGGCCGCCATCGGCGCGGTGACCCTGCTGACGAGCGACACCTGCGTCCTCATCGGCGCCGTGGCCGCCTTCGGCGCGCTCATGGCCGTCGGAGTGCGCCACCACTACGCGCTCGCCACGACCGCCCTGACGGCGATCGTGTTCGTCCTCGTCGACCTGCTCGGCGACCACCGGGCGCTGTACTCGGCGCGCATCCTCGACACCGCCCTGGCCGCGGCCGTCGTCCTCGTCGCGCACCTCGCGCTGTGGCCCGACTCCGCGCAGGGCCGGGCGCGCGCGCAGACCGAGGCCGCCCTGGCCGCCGCCCGCCGCTACCGGGACCTGGCCCCCGGCGCCCCGGCGACACAGCGGCACGCACTGCGCCGGACGGCCTACCACCGGCTCGCCGAGGCCCGGCGGGCACTGGTCCACGCGCAGCGCGAGCCGGGTCGGCCCGGCCGAGGGGCGCGCGACCTGCCCGACCTGAGCGGTCTGGCGGACGCCGTCGGCGCGGCCGAGCGGCTCTGTGACGCCGTCAGTGCCCGGAACCTGGGCGCCGCGCCGGCCGCGTCCGCGCTGCGTGCTCCTCGCTGCGGCGTGGCGGGTGCGATGGGAGGATGAGCACGATGGATCTCCAGGTGCTGCGTGCGTACCAGGCGGTGGCCGAGGGCCTCACGGTGACGGAGGCCGCCGCCGACGCCCGTGTCACCCAGCCCGCCCTGTCGCGGGCACTGCACCGGCTGGAGGACGAGGTGGGCGCGGAACTGCTCCAGCGGGTCGGGCGTGTGCTGCGGCCCACCCCGGCCGGGCGGGTGTTCAAGGAGTACGTCGACGCCGCCCTGGACGCCTGCGACCGGGGGCGGCGGGCCGTGGCCGAGGTCGTCGACCCGGAGGCGGGCGTGGTGTCGCTGGCCTTCCTGCACACACTGGGCACCTGGCTGGTGCCCCGGCTCGTCACGGGGTTCCGGGAGGCCCTCCCGCAGGTCCGCTTCGAACTGCACCAGCACGAGGAGAACGGTCTGGTCCAGCACCTCCTGGCCGGCACCGCGGACCTGGTGATCACCAGCGGCGATCCGGAGCATCCGCTGATCACCTGGCGGCGGCTGCTGGTCGAACCGCTCTGGCTCGCCGTGCCCACCGGGCACCGCCTCGCCGAGCGCCCCCGGGTCCGGCTGGCCGAGGTCGCCGAGGAACCGTTCATCCTCCTCAAACCGGGCTACGGCCTGCGCAGCGTCACCGAGACCCTGTGCCGTCAGGCGGGCTTCGCCCCGCGGGCCGGCTTCGAGGGCGAGGAGGTGCACACGCTGCGCGGACTGGTCGCCGCCGGACTGGGCGTGTCGCTGATCCCGTCGTCACCGGACGCGGCGGCCGGCCCGGACTTCCCCATCCGCTACCTGGAGATCACCGACGTGCACGGTGCGCGCGACATCGGCATCGCGCGGCTCACCGGCCGCACCCTGCCGCCGGTGGCGCGGCGCTTCCTCGACCACGCGCTGCGGGCGACGGCCGCTTCGGCCGGCGAACCCGCCGGACGGGGGTGAGGGCGTCCCGTGGCCCGGCGCAGGAGCCCTCGTGCCCTCGCTGCGGACATGCCCTTGCCTGGAGCAATGGGGCGTACGGCACGGGGCCGCCCGGCACTCTGGTGGTTTGACCGAGCCCGTCGGGAGTCCCTGTGAACAGGCCGCCTGAGTCCCTCCGCGCGGACCGCCGCCCGCGGGCGGCGCGCGCAGCCGTACGCGCGTCCGGTCCTCCCGCGTCCTCGCGGGCGGCGGCGGGGCGGCGCGGGAGACGACGATGAGACGACCGTTCGGGCGCGGGTACGGCTCCTTGCGGGCGGCGCGCAGGAAGTCCGAGCAGCCGCGCGTGCCCGCGCCGCCCCCGTGGCTGCTCTGGCTGCCGGTCGTCTACCTCGCGGTGGTGCTGGCCATCGAACCGGTCACTCCGGTGGACTGGCCGGTGAGTTTCCTGCTCATCGCGCTGCCCCTGGTCGCCGCCTACGCCTACGGCCCCGTCGCGGTGGCAGCCGTCACCCTCTTCGCCATCGTGTTCGAAGGTGTGCTGGCGGGCACCCCGTGCTGCGCGGGCCGCACCGTGGGCTACCTCTGGGACCGCCACTACGTGGCCAACTACACCTGCACCGTCCTGGTCGGCGTGCTCGGGACGATCCTGGCGGTGCACCGCACGCGCCGCGAACGCACGCTCGCCACGGTGCGTTTCGTGGCGGAGACCGCGCAGCGGGTGTTACTGCGCCCGGTCCCCCGCCGGCTCGGCCAGGTCTCCGTGGAGACCCTGTACCTGTCCGCGGCGGCGGAGGCGCGCATCGGGGGCGACCTGTACGAGGCGGTGCCGACGGCGTTCGGGGTACGGCTGCTGGTCGGCGACGTCCGGGGCAAGGGGCTGGTCGCCGTCGAGACGGCGGCGACGATGCTCGGCGCCTTCCGGGAGGCCGCCCACGACGAGCCTGACCTGATCGGCGTCGCCCGCCGCATGGAGCGGAGCATGAGCCGCCACGCCGCGCAGCTCCCCGGCGGGGAGGCGGCCGAACGCTTCGTCACCGCGGTGTTCGCGGAGATCCCCGACCACGAGCCGGTCGTCCGCATCGTCAACTGCGGGCATCCGCCGCCGCTGATCATCAAGGAGGGCGGGGTCGCCGAGCTGCACGCGACCGACCCCTCCCCGCCCATCAACCTGGGCGTGCTGATCGGCGACGGCTACCACCTGGACGTCGAACCGTTCCGGCCCGGCGACCAGCTGCTGCTCTACACCGACGGCGTCACCGAGACCCGCGACCGCCAGGGGACCTTCTACCCGCTCGCCGACCGCGTCGGCCCCTGGGTCGGTCTCGCGCCCCGTGAACTCCTCGACCGCCTGCACGAGGACCTGGTCGCCTACAGCGGCGGGCACCTCGACGACGACCTCGCCGCGCTGGCCGCGTACCGCCTGCCCGGGGACTCCCGCGCCTGAACCGCCCCCGAACGACGACTCGCGGACCACTCGCGGACCGCTCCCGGACCACTGCTTGCCGACCAAAGGCGGACCGCGCCTGAGCCGCCGAGGTCCGCCCGTGGTTCAGCCGGCCGGTGCCGTCCGGTGGCCCGCCCGGTCGCGTCGCGCCAGCGCGCGCTGGGCCCGCGACAGTCCCGGCGGCAGCCTGCGGCGCAGCGCGGCGCGTGCGGCGTTGGCGCCCGGCGCGCCGTGGACGCCGCCGCCGGGATGGGCTCCGGCGGAGGCGAGGTAGAGGCCGGCCACGGGCGTCTCGGGACGTCCGGTGCCGGGCACCGGGCGGAAGACGAGCTGTTGGTGCAGGGCGGTGGTGCCGCCGTTGATGGAGCCGGTGTCGAGATTGCTGTCGAGCGCCTGGAGGGTGGGCGGGGCCAGGATCCGGCGGGCGCGGACCGTCGCACGAAAGCCCGGTGCGAACCGTTCGACCTGCCGTTCCATCCGGTCGGCCATGATCTCCTGCTCGCGGGTGTCCCACGCGCCGGTCAGCCCCTCGTCCGCCGCGTCCCCGGTGATCTCCCGGGGGACGTGCGTGTAGGCCCAGGCCGACTCGGTGCCGCGCGGGGAACGCGAGGGGTCCGCCGTCGTCATCTGGCCGAACAGCGCGAAGGGCCGGTCGGGGACCTGCCGCATGGCGATCTGCGCGGTGAACCGGGTGAGTTCGTCGAGGCCGTCCGCCAGGTGGACGGTGCCCGCCCCTGCGGTCTGCCCGGTCCGCCACGGCACGGGGCCGTCCAGCGCCCAGTCGACCTTGAAGGTGGCGAAGTCCCACTGGAAGCGGCGCAGGTCGGCGAGGAGCTGCGGGGGCAGGTGCTCGGGGTCAACGAGGCCGCCGTACAGCGCGGGCACGGACACGTCGGCGAGCACGGCCCGGTCCGCGGCCACCACGGCGCCGCCCGCGGTGCGCACGCCGACGGCACGCCCGCCGCGCACGACGACGTGGTCGACCCGCTCGCCGCAGCGCAGGGTGCCGCCCTGCGCGCGCAGCCGCCGGGTCAGGGCCTGGGTGAGGGCGCCGGCTCCGCCGACCGGGACGGGGAAGCCGTTCGTCTGGCCGAGCATGGACATCAGCCAGCCGAACCCGCCGCTGCCGGCGGACTCCGGCGCGAGGTCGGCGTGCAGCGCGTTGCCGGCCAGGAGCAGCCGGCCGCCCTCGCCGCGGAACTCCTCCTCCCCCATCCGGCGCACCGGGAGCAGCATGGTGCGGGCCAGCCGCAGCCCGCCCGCCCCCCGCAGCCGGGCGGCCAGCCGGGCCCCGGCCCTGACCGGCGGGAACGGCGCGAACAGGGCGTCCATCAGGTCGGGTCCCAGCCGCTGCCAGATCTCGTGCAGGCGCCGCCAGGCCGCCCCGTCCCCGGCGGCGAACGCGTCGAGGGAGGCCGCGGTGGTGTCGATGCCCCGGTCCAGGACGGCGCACCGGCCGTCGGTCAGGGGGTGGGCCAGCACGTGCGGGGCGTGGCTCCAGCGCAGGCCGTGGTCCTGGAGCCGGAGCCGGGCCAGGACGGGCGAGGCGGCGGCCAGCGGGTAGAAGGAGCTGAAGAGGTCGTTGACGAAGTCCGGGTCGACGCCCCTGTCGTGCCGCACCGCCCCGCCGGGTTCGGGCTGTTCCTCCAGGACCTCCACGCTCCAGCCCGCGTCGGCCAGCAGGTTCGCCGCCACCAGGCCGTTGGGGCCGGCCCCGATCACCACGGCGTCAGGCATGGCCGCCTCCCGCTCCGTGCGCTTTGGCGGTGTTTCGCGCGGCGGGGCGCGGCGCCCGGCGGGCGCGTGCCGCGTCGCCCTCGCACACCTTGGCGAGGCGGGCGAGCATGGCGCGGTGCCGGATCTGGATCAGCGCCTCGACGCCCATGTTGTGCACCACGCCGCCCGCGCCCTGCAAGGGGTGCTCGTCCACGATGACCAGGCAGTGCTCGCCCCAGGGGCGCAGTTCGACGGAGATGCGCGCGGTGCCCAGGAAGCCCGCTTGAGCCTCCAGTTCGAGCAGGGTGCCCTCCGCGCAGTTGCGGACGATGGTCTGGTTGGTGAGCCGCAGCGGTCCGAGGCGGACCTGGTACTCGATGGCGGAGCCGAGCTGCGGCCATCGTCCGCGCACGGGTTCGGAACGGGCCGTGCCAACGACCCACTCGGCGTAGCGGGTGCCGTCGGCGAGCAGGTCCCACACGGTCCCGGGTGTGGTCTTGATCAGACGGTGACGTACGGCCACGCGTGCCTCCGGGAGTCGCTGTCGTGCGGTCGCCCGCCCGAGTGCCCCTCTGGCGCCCCGGCCAACCGGCTCCCCGCGGCCGTGCCCGCTCCGCCGGCCGGCTACCCGCGTCCGGGTCCGTCCTGGTGGCCCGCGTGCGGGTCGGTCCCGGCCGGGCACGCCCCCGCGTCGGGTACGGGCGGCAGCGCGAGGTGGGTGAGGTCGCCGGGCGGCGGGGTCGTCACCGGCCACAGCGGGGCGGGGGTGCCGTCGGCCACCGCCGCCGGGGCGTCGGTGAGGTTCATCCGCTCGCGCAGGCGGCCGTAGAAGTCCATGGGGCCCAGCCGTACGGCCCGCAGCCGGCGCGGGGCGGCGTACACGCCGATCCAGTCGCCCGCGTCCAGCACTCCCCGCAACTGGCCGTCGATGCTGACGGCGGCCTGCCCGGACCGTTCCAGCACGCGCAGCGCCACGGGTTCGTCGGGCGCCGCCACCACCGAGCGGTTGAACGCCATGTGCGGGGCGACGGGGGTGAAGACGAGGGCGTCCGCGCGCGGGGAGACGACGGGGCCGCCGGCGGCGAAGCTGTAGGCGGTCGACCCGGTGGGGGTGGCGACGAGGAGGGCGTCGGCGGAGTACGACGCCAGGAGCCGGCCGGCGATGTAGACGCCGACGGACACCTGCCGGTCGCGGGCCAGTTTCTCCAGGACGATGTCGTTGAGCGCGGTGACGTTCAGGGCGATGCCCCAGTCGCCGCCGACCTCGCAGTCGGTGCGTACCCGGGGCGGGGGCAGCAGCGGGCGGCGGCCGTAGCGCATCAGTTCCTCGATGCCCGCGGGCACCTCCAGGCGGCGTGAGGCGCGCAGGGTGAGCAGCATGCGGCTCTCGACGGTCAGCCGGTCCTCGACCACGGCGTCCAGGGCGGCGCGCACGACCGTGGCGGGCACCTCGGTGAGGAAGCCGACCCGGCCGAGGTCGACGCCCAGGACCAGGGCGTCGTGTTCCGCGGCGAGGCGGGCGCCGCGCAGGAAGGTGCCGTCGCCGCCCAGGGTGACGATGAGGTCGGGGTCGCCGGCGGCCTCCACCTCCTCGCCCGCGCTGCGCCGGCCGCCGTCGTTCCACACGTCGATGTCGGTGCACCGCACGGCGCGCTCCTCGCACCAGGCGTGCACGGTCCGTTCGGCGGCCACGGCCTCGGGCCGCCCGCCGTGTACGACCAGGCCGATCCGACGCACTGTCACAGCTCCGGCGGGTTCCCCCCGGCGGGAGCCGGTAGCGCGGGAATCAGGTAAAGGAATCGCATGGTCCACTCCAAGGAATCATCTGGTCCAGACCAATCCGTTGACGTGCCCGCAACACCCTCAGGAAGCTGGTGCGACTTCCCCACCACCTCCCCTGGAGGCACGCAGTGACACGTCTTCGCGCATGTCTGGGCGCGACCGCCGCCGTCGGGCTCGCCGCCCTCGGCACCACCGCACTGGTCGCGGGCAACGCCTCGGGCGCGCCGAGCGCGCTGAGCAACCGCTGGTACGCCGCGGCCCCGTACCTCATGCCGCTGGACAACGATCCGCCGAACGCCGGCGCCATCATGGACGCCACCGGCCTCAAGGCGTTCCAGCTCGCCTTCGTCCTCGCCCCCGACGGCGGCGGCTGCTCGCCCACCTGGGACGGCAAGGCCGCGGTCTCCTCCGACACCGCCGTGAAGTCGGTGATCGACGCCATCCGCGCCAAGGGCGGTGACGTCTCCGTCTCCATCGGCGGCTACGGCGGCACCAAGCTCGGGCAGGCCTGCTCGGACGCGGCCGCCACGGCCTCGGCGTACCAGCAGGTCATCACCAAGTACGGCCTGCACGCCATCGACTTCGACCTGGAGGAGCCGGAGTACGAGAACACCGCCGCCATCAAGAACGAGATCGGCGCGGCGAAGATCCTCCAGCAGAACAACCCCGGGCTGTACGTCTCCGTCACCACCGCGGGGACCGCGGACGGCACCGGCTGGTTCGGCAAGCAGATGCTGCTGGAGGCCAAGTCCCAGGGATTCACCCCCAACAACTTCTCCATCATGCCGTTCGACGGCGGGTTCAACGGCGCGGCCTCCCAGACCGCGGCGCTGACCAAGTTCAACCAGGTCCTGCAGTCCACCTTCGGCTGGAACGAGGCGACCGCCTACGCCCACGAGGGCTTCTCCGGCATGAACGGCCGCAGCGACACCGGGGAGATGTTCCCGCAGAGCGACTTCCAGACCGTGCTGGACTTCGCCACCGGCCACAACATGGACCGCTTCACGTTCTGGTCGCTCAACCGCGACCGCCAGTGCTCGCCGCCCGACAACGGCGGCCGGACCTCGGGCACCTGCTCCAGCGTGCCGCAGAACTCCTGGGACTTCGCCAAGTACTCGGTGAAGTTCGCCGGCGCGACCCCGCCCACGACGCCTCCCACCACACCGCCGCCGAGCACCGGCTGCAAGACGGCCTGGAACGCGACCACGGCGTACACCGGAGGCAGCGAGGTCTCCTACGGCAAGCACAACTGGAAGGCCAAGTGGTGGACGCAGAACGAGACCCCCGGCGCCTCCCAGTGGGGCCCGTGGCAGGACGAGGGCGCCTGCTGACGGCCTGAGCGGCGGGCCGGCCGGGCCGCGGGCGATCCCCGCCGGCCGGCCCGCCGCGCACCGCGCGCTCAGGGCCGCTCGGCGACCGTCAGCAGCGCCGCGGCGTCCTCGACGGCCTCCAGGCTGTGCCTGGCCGGGGGCACGATGAGCAGGTCCCCGGCCATGCCGTCCCAGGAGGCGTCGCCGCTGCGCAGCCGGACGCGCCCGCGCAGCACCAGCACGGTCGCCTCGCCCGGGTTCTCGTGCTCGGTCAGCTCGGTCCCGGCGCGCAGGGCGATCAGGGTCTGCCGCAGCACGCGCTCGTGGCCGCCGTGGACGGTCTCCGCGCTGCGGCCGGTGGAGGAGGCCTCCGCCCGTTCCAGGTGCTCACGGGCGCGGGCGTCGAGGGAGATCTTCTGCATGGCTGCGCTCCTGCTGACGGACGAGGGCGGACGGGCCGGTCGGACGGGGCGGGGGGCCGGGGCTCAGTAGCGGACGCCGATGCGGCGCCAGCGGCGGCCGCTGGTGCCCGGCTCGGCGGGGTGGGCCGGGACCCGGCGCCGGTAGAGGACGTACGGACGCCACAGATACCACAGCGGGACGCTCCAGGCGTGCACCAGCCGGGTGAAGGGCCACACGGCGAGGATCGCCCAGGCCGCGGTGGCGTGGACCTGGTAGATCAACGGCGCGTGCGAGATGGCCGTGACGTCGGGGCTCCCGGCGAACAGGCCGCGGAACCACAGCGCGACGCTCTGCCGGTAGTCGTAGCCGGCGCCGAAGAGGTTGACGCCCATGGTCGGGATGATGCCCAGCACGATCACGACGGCCAGCAGGAGCAGCGCCAGCCAGTCGACGGGGCTGGTGGAGGCGCGCACGCGGGGCACGGTGGTGCGGCGGAAGGCGAGGACCGCGACCCCGGCGATCACGGCGAGCGCGGCGACGGTGCCGCCGATGGTGGAGAACCAGCGGTAGGTGTTCTCGGGGATGCCGAGCCACCGGGTGAAGGACTCCGGGACGAGGATGCCCAGCACGTGTCCCGCGATGGCCGCGAACGTGCCGTAGTGGAAGAGGGGCCCGCCCCACTTGAGCAGGCGCCATTCCTGGAGCTGCGTGGAGCGGCTGGTCCAGCCGAACTGGTCGTAGCGCCAGCGCCACACGTGGCCGACGGCGAAGGTGACCAGGGCGAGGTAGGGCAGGATGACCCACCACCACAGGTCCCAGGAGTTCATCGGTTCTCTCCGGTCGGGGCGGGGACGGACGCGGGCAGGGGCGTGGGGTGCGCCGAGGGGGCGGAGGCGGCGGCCATGTACTCGGGCGGGGCGAACGGCTCCAGGCCCACCTGTTCGGCGGGCGGCCCGTCCGCGGCGAGCCGCCGCCAGGTCTCGCGCTCGCGGCGGCCCGGCCGGGGCAGCCGTCCGCACACCGCCTCCAGTACGGGTGTGTACGGGTCGGACCGCTCGGCGAGGGCCCGGCGGAGCAGTTCGAGGCCGGCCCGGCACTGCACGAGGACGCGGTGCCCGGGCTCCGGGGCGAGCGCGGCGAACTCCAGCACGAGCGGGAGAAAGTCCGGCAGCTCGGACTGTGGGGGCTCGTGGCCGGCCCCGCGGTAGGTGTGCTTGAGGGCGAGCAGCGCCATGCCGCGGGCGCGGGTGTCGCCGTGCCGGTAGTAGGTCAGGTGCAGGGAGCGGCGCCGGGTGTGGTCGAAGGTGGCCACGTAGCGCTGGGCGGCCTCGGTGGGTGCCAGGCTCCGCAGGTGCTCGGCGACGGCGGCCAGCCGGGCCCGGTCGGCGGCGTCGGTGACGGCGGGCAGGACGGCGGTGACGTCGTCGAGGCAGGCGAGCGCGCCGGGGTCCGGGTAGCGCAGCAGGACGGCGGCGACGCGGTGCACGAGCGGGGTGTCCGCGGCCCGGTGCGGGGTGCGGCGCGGGCTCATGAGGCGTCCTTCGGGGTTCCGAAGAGTCCTGGTGCCGGGCCGTCGCCGTTCCAGCCGAGGAGGTTGAAGCGCACCTGTCCGTCGCTGTCGTGGAACTGGCTGCCGCCGCCGGGTGCCGTGAGGCCGGGCAGCGCGGGCGGCGGCAGCGGGCCGAGCCGGTCCGCCTCGCGCGCCCCTGAATCGCCCACGCCGCCGGGGTGGTCCAGGGAGCAGTGCTGGGCCATCAGCGCGCCCGATCCCTCGGCGTGCGCCTTGGGGACGACGTAGCGTTCCTCGTACTTGGCGACGGCGAGCAGCCGGTACAGGTCCTCGATGTCGTCGGCGCTCGCGCCCACGCGGTCGAGCAGTTCCCGGGGGGCGGGGTCGCCGAGCTGCCGGGCCCGCATGTGGGCGCGCATGGTGGTGAGTTTGCGCAGCACGCCCTCGACCACGGCGGTGTCCCCGGCGGTGAAGAGGTTCGCCAGGTACTCGACCGGGATGCGCAGCGCGTCGATGGCGGCGAAGATCCGGTCGGGGTCGTCGTCGTGGTAGCCGGTGGCGTGCACGGCGTCGGCGACCGGGGAGAGCGGGGGGACGTACCAGACCATCGGCAGGGTGCGGTACTCCGGGTGCAGGGGCAGGGCCACCCGGTGTCGTTTGATCAGCGCGTACACCGGTGAGCGCCCGGCGGCCTGGATCCAGTCGCGGGCGACGCCGTCGCGTTCGGCGGCCTCCTGCACCCAGGGCTCGCCGGGGTCGAGGAAGACCGACAGCTGTGCCTCGTACAGGTCCTTGTCGTCCTTGACGGAGGCCGCGCCGAGGACGGCGTCGGCGTCGTAGAGCAGCACGCCCAGGTGGCGCAGCCGGCCGACGCAGGTCTCGGAGCAGACGGTGGGCTGCCCGGCCTCGATGCGCGGATAGCAGAAGGTGCACTTCTCGGCCTTGCCGGTGCGGTGGTTGAAGTAGACCTTCTTGTAGGGGCAGCCGGAGACGCAGAACCGCCAGCCGCGGCAGCGGTCCTGGTCGACGAGGACGATGCCGTCCTCCTCCCGCTTGTACATCGCGCCCGAGGGGCAGGAGGCGACGCAGGACGGGTTGAGGCAGTGCTCGCAGATGCGCGGCAGGTAGAACATGAAGGTGTGCTCGAACTCCATCCGCACGCGTTCGGCGAGTCCCTTCAGGTTCGGGTCGGCGGCGGCGTACTCACCGGCGCCGGCGAGGTCGTCGTCCCAGTTCGGGCCGTGCACGGGCCGCATGTCCCGGCCGGTCAGCTGGGACTTGGGGCGGGCGCTGGTGAAGCTGTCGGACAGGGGCGCGGTGGTCAGGCTCCGGTAGTCGTACGTCCACGGCTCGTAGAAGTCGTCGAGGGAGGGCAGTTCGGGGTTGTAGAACAGGCTGAGCAGCTTGCGCACCCGGCCGCCGGACCTGAGCGTCAGCCGGCCCCGCCGGTTCAGGGTCCAGCCGCCCTTCCACTTCTCCTGGTCCTCGTAGCGGCGCGGGTAGCCGGCGCCCGGCTTGGTCTCGACGTTGTTGAACCAGATGTACTCGGCGCCCGGCCGGTTGGTCCAGGTCTGTTTGCAGGTCACCGAGCAGGTGTGGCAGCCGATGCACTTGTCCAGGTTCATCACCATCGCCACCTGGGCCATGACCTTCACGTGAAGTCGACCTCCTGTGCGCGGCGGCGGATGACGGTGATCTCGTCCCGCTGGTTGCCGGTGGGACCGATGTAGTTGAAGCCGTAGCTGAACTGGGCGTAGCCGCCGATCAGATGGGTGGGTTTGATCATCAGCCTGGTCAGGGAGTTGTCGCCGCCGCCGTGCAGTCCCGAGGTCTCGGTGCGCGGTACGTTCAGGTGGCGGTCCATGGTGTGGTACATGAACACGGTGCCCTCGGGCATGCGGTGGGTGACCACGGCGCGGCAGGCGACCACGCCGTTGCGGTTGTACGCCTCGATCCAGTCGTTGTCGGCGGCGCCGATCCTCTCCGCGTCCAGGGGGCTCATCCAGATCACCGGCCCGCCGCGGAACAGCGTGAGCATGTGCAGGTTCTCCTGGTACTCGGAATGGATGGACCACTTCGAGTGCGGGGTCAGGTAGCGCACGACGAGTTCGCGGTGCCCGGCCGGGTGGCGGCGTGGGTCGCCGACGTGGGCGAGCATGTTCAACGGAGGTCGGTAGATCGGGAGTTGTTCACCGAACTCGGCCATCCAGTCGTGGTCGAGGAAGAAGTGCTGGCGGCCGGTGAGGGTGTGCCAGGGTTTGAGGCGCTCGACGTTGACGGTGAAGGGCGAGTAGCGCCGGCCGCCGGACTCGGTGCCGGACCACTCGGCGGAGGTGATGACCGCGCGGGGCTGGACGCGGGTGTCCTCGAAGGTGATGCGGTCGCCGGAGCGTTCCTCGGCCAGGTCGGCGAGCGGGACGCCGGTGCGTTCCTCCAGGGCGCGCAGCGACTGCACGGCGACCCGCCCGTTGGTGGTGCCGGACAGCGCCAGGACGGCCTCGCAGAACTGGTCGTCGCGGGCGATGGACGGCCGTCCACCGGCGACCCCGCCGCGGACCGTGCCGTTGCGCGCGCGCAGGTAGGCGATCTCCTCCCCGGGGTTCCAGGTGAGGCCCTTGGTCGAGGTGCCGAGGGTGTCGATGAGGGGGCCGACGGCGGCCATCTTCTCGGCGACCTTGGTGTAGTCGCGCTCGACCACGATCAGTTTCGGCAGGGTGCGGCCGGGGACGGGTTCGCACTCGCCGGCCCTCCAGTCACGGACCCGGCCGTGCGGCTGGGCCAGCTCGTCCGGGGTGTCGTGGGCGAGCGGGGCCGCGATGACGTCACGGCGCACGCCGAGGTGGCCGGCGGCCAGACGGGAGAACTCGGCGGCCATCGCGTGGAAGATGTCGAAGTCGCTGCGGGTCTGCCAGGGCGGTGCGATCGCCGGGCTGAAGGCGTGCACGAAGGGGTGCATGTCGGTGGAGGACAGGTCGTACTTCTCGTACCAGGTGGCCGCCGGCAGCACCACGTCGGAGAACAGGCAGGTGCTGGTCATCCGGAAGTCGACGGCCACGGACAGGTCGAGCTTGCCGACGGGCGCCTGCTCGCGCCAGGTGACGTCCGCGGGACGCAGGTGGGGCGGGGTCTCGGGAGCGGTCACCGCGTCGTCGGTGCCGAGCAGGTGGCGCAGCATGTACTCGTGGCCCTTCATCGAGGACGCGAACAGGTTCGCGCGCCAGATGAGCAGCACCCGGGGGAAGTTGGCCGGGTCGTCCGGGTCCTCCGCGGCGAACCGCAGCCGTCCCGCCTTCAGTTCGCCGACGATGTGGTCGGCGACCTCCTTGCCGGCCCGTTCGGCCTCGTCGCACAGGTCGAGCGGGTTGCGGTCGAACGCCGGGTGGGAGGGCATCCAGCCCAGCCGGGCGGCGAGCGCGTTGCAGTCGGGCAGCGTACGGCCCGCCAGGCGGCCCTGCCCCAGTTCGCTGGTGAGCACGTCGGCGGGGAAGGCCTCGTAGCGCCACTGGTCGGTGGCCAGCCAGAACAGCGGGGTGCCGACCATGTGCCGGGTGGGCCGCTGCCAGTCCAGGCCGAAGGCGAGGTGGAACCAGCCGGTGAGCGGGCGCACCTTCTCCTGGCCGACGTAGTGCGCCCAGCCGCCGCCGTTGACGCCCTGGCTGCCGGTGAGCATCACCAGGGACAGGAAGCTCCGGTAGATCTGGTCGGAGTGGAACCAGTGGTTGGTGCCCGCCCCCATCGCGATCATGGACCGGCCGCCGGTGCGTTCGGCGTTGCGCGCGAACTCCCGGGCGACCCGGGCCGCCGCCCCGGCCGGCACGGAGGTGATGGCCTCCTGCCAGGCGGGGGTGCAGGGCACGGCCGCGTCGTCGTAGCCGGTGGGCCACCGGCCGGGCAGACCCTCGCGGGCCACCCCGTACTGGGCCATGACGAGGTCGAAGACGGTGGTGACCAGGCGGCCGCCGATCCGTGTGACCGGCACACCCCGCCGCAGCACCGACCCGGACTCCCCCGGCCCGGTGTCGAAGCGCGGCAGGTCCACCGCCACCGCCTCGCCGCCCGGCCGCCCGTGCAGGGACAGCAAAGGGTCGACGCCGTCGAGCCGCAGGTTCCAGCGGGGGCCGTCCTCGGGGGACGTCCAGCGATAGCCGAGCGATCCGTTCGGCACGACCGCCTCGCCGGTGCGGGCGTCCAGGAGCACGGTCTTGAAGGCGGCGGCCTCCTCGCCGCCCGCCCCGGGCAGGTCCGCCGCGGTGAGGAACTTGTCGGGCACGTACGCGCCCTCGCGCTCGCGCAGGGTCACGAGGAAGGGCAGGTCCGTGTAGGTCTTGGCGTACTCGGTGAAGCGGGGGACCTGCCGGTCGCGGTAGAACTCGGTGAGGATGACGTGGCCCATGGCCATGGCGAGCGCGCCGTCGGTGCCGGGAGCCGCGGCGAGCCAGTCGTCGGCGAACTTGGTGTGGTCGCCGTAGTCCGGGGAGACCACGACGACCTTCTGGCCGCGGTAGCGCGCCTCCGTCATGAAGTGCGCGTCGGGCGTGCGTGTGATCGGCAGGTTGGTGCCCCACACGATCAGGTAGCCGGCGTTCCACCAGTCGCCGGACTCCGGTACGTCGGTCTGGTCGCCGAACACCTGCGGCGAGGCCATCGGCAGGTCGGCGTACCAGTCGTAGAAGGAGGAGATCGTCCCGCCGATCATCGACAGGTAGCGGCTGCCCGCCGCGTAGGAGGCCATCGACATCGCCGGGATCGGCGAGAAGCCGACGATGCGGTCCGGGCCGTACCGCTTGACGGTGTGCACCTGCGCCGCCGCCACCAGTTCGGTGGCCTCCTGCCAGGTGCAGCGCACGAAGCCGCCCTTGCCGCGGGCCCGCTTGTACGCCGCGCACCGCTCGGGGTCGGAGGTCAGCCACTCCCACGCCGCGACGGGGTCGGCGGTGCGGGAGCGGGCCTGCCGCCACAGGTCCAGGAGCGGGCCGCGCACGTAGGGGTAGCGGATCCGGGTCGGCGAGTACGTGTACCAGGAGAAGGAGGCGCCGCGCGGGCAGCCGCGCGGCTCGTACTCGGGCGAGTCGGGGCCCACGGACGGGTAGTCGGTGGCCTGGGTCTCCCAGGTGATGATCCCGTCCTTGACGAACACCCGCCACGAGCAGGAGCCCGTGCAGTTCACTCCGTGGGTGGAGCGCACCTCCCGGTCGTGCCGCCACCGCTCCCGGTAGAACTCGTCGGCGGCCCGGCCTCCGTCCCGGTAGAGGACCCGCCGGTCGGGCGACTGCTCCCCGGGGAAGAAGTACTGCGCCGAGCGCATCAGACGGTCGAGAGCCTCACCAGAGCGGTCGGTGCTCACACGCTCGCCTCTCTCGCGCAGGACCCGGGCGACGCGTCCTGCCCATGTGGGGACCCGGCCGTCGCCAGTCTTGATCGTCACCGACCGGACGACAAGCGGCCAATCGCGCGAATCATCACAAAAGCCTCCTACCGGAGGGCGGCGTAAGGTGATCGTGCCGGGGCACTGAGGGGGAACGAACGGGCCCCGGTCCCTGGCGGAAGGTGCCTGGCATGTCAGAGGATCCATGGCTGCCGGAGCCGGAGGACGAGGCGGCCGGGCGGGTGACCGCCGCGCTGGAGGAGATCGGCCGCCGGGCCGGGTCCAGGTCCTTCGAGGAGCTGAGCGCCCAGGTGCGGCAGCTGGCCCTCGGGCAGCGCAGGCTGCGCCGGCTGCTGGACGCCGTGGTGGCCATGAGCGCGGACATGGACACCAGGGCCCTGCTCCAGCACATCGTGGACGTGGCCGCCGACCTGGTCGCGGCCCGCTACGGTGCCCTCGGGGTGCTCGGGGACTCCGGCGAGTTCGTCGACCTGATCACCGCGGGCGTGGACGCCGAACGGCTGAAGGGCGAGTCCGGGCTGCCGCAGAGCCACGGGCTGCTGGGCAGCCTGATCGCGGACCGCAGGCCGCTGCGCGTCGACGACGTGGCCTCCGACCCCCGCTCGGTCGGCTTCCCCGAGGGCCACCCCGTGATGCGCACCCTCCTCGGGGTGCCCCTGACGGTGCGCGGGACGGTGTACGGCAACCTGTACCTCGCCGACAAGTACGACGGGACGCCGTTCGGCGACGACGACGAGGCGCTGCTGACCGCGCTGGCCAGCGCGGCGGGCGTCAGCATCGAGAACGCCCGGCTGTACGAGCGGCTGAAGCGGGCCACCGAGCAGTTCCAGCGCCGGATGCTGCCCGTCCTGCCCGATCTGGCGCCGCTGCGCATCGAGGCGCGCTACGAGCCCGCCTCCGAGCTGCCCCGGCTCGGCGGGGACTGGTACGACGCGACGCCGCTGCCCGACGGCGCCGTCTTCGTCGTCGTCGGCGACGTCACCGGCCACGACGTGGAGGCCGCGCCCCTGATGGCGCAGATCCGCAACATGCTGCGGGCCCTGGCCTTCGACCGGTGCGGGCCGCCGAGCCTGGTCGTGGACAAGCTCGACCGGGCGCTGAGCACGTACGGCGACCCGACGGCGGCCACGCTGGTGGCGGCCCGGATCGAGCACGAGGCGGGCGTCGGTTACACCGTGCGCTGGACCAACGCCGGGCACCCGCCGCCGCTGCTGGTCACCGCCGACGGCACCGTGCACGTCCTGGCTCCCGAGCAGCACGGCATCCCGGTCGGCGTCGATCCGGCGCTGCCCCGCCCCGACCACAGCCGCCCGCTGCCCTGGGCGAGCACCCTGCTGCTGTTCACCGACGGCCTGATCGAGCGCCGCGGCCAGGACATCGACGCCGGCCTGCGGCAGCTGGCCGAACGCGCGGCCACCCTCGCCACCGCCCCGCTGCACGCGCTGTGCGACGCGCTCATCACCCGGCGGGACGCCTACGACGACGACGTCGCGCTGCTGGCGCTGCGGGTGCCGAGCGCGCCCGAGCGGCGGCCCCGGCCTCAGGAAGGGCAGCCCGGGTCGTGATCGGGCGGGTCGGGGTCCTCGCCGGTGCGCGCGTGCGGGGGAGGGTCGAAGTGGACGGTGATCTTCTCGAAGCCCTTGAAGGACTCGGTCGTCGCGTAGGACCGGTAGGCCCGCTGGTCGCCCGCGCTGAGGTGGACGCGCTCGGTGAACGGGCTGAGCAGGCTGCGGGGCCACAGCCGCATGCACCGCACGGCGCCGACCTCGGCCGTCACGACGTAGACCAGCGCGCCCAGGTAGATCCAGGCGAGCAGGCCGAGCACGATGCCGAACAGGCCGTACGTGGCCGTCGCCCCCTGCAGCACGTGGTCGACGTAGTAGGTGCCGCCCCACAGCAGCGCCTGCCAGGCGCACCCGGCGCCGAGCGCCGGAGCGCACAGCACGCGCAGGGGCAGCCTGCGCCGGGTCAGCAGCCGGTAGCTGGCGATCAGCAGCGCGGCATTCAGCAGGACGGCCAGCGCGGTGGCGGCCACCCGGACGCCGACGGCCAGGCGGGCGCCGAACAGGCCCGAGGCCCACTCCGCCGCGGTGGACAGGCCCGTGGTGACGCCCAGGCCGAGGGCGAGCAGCGACAGGAACTTGAGCCCCTTCCAGCGGGAGCGGAACGGGTCGGGCCGGGCGTGCCGGGGCACGGCGAAGATCTTGTTCAGCGTGTGCTGGGCGGCCTGCGCGACGTTCAGCGCCCCGTAGCAGCTGCCGGCCACGCCCACCGCCACGGCGATCGCGTTGCCCTGGAAGGAGTGGATGTTGTGGGCGATCTGGTCCCCGATCACGGGGAACTCGCTGAGGGCCGAGTTCAGGACCGCGTGCTGGAGGTGCGGGCTGCTGCTGAGGACGGCGCTGAGCACGGCGACGAGGAAGAGCAGCAGCGGGAAGAGCGCCAGGAAGCCGTAGTACGTGATCAGGGCGGCCAGGTAGGCCGCCTGGTCGTCGTAGAACTTGTAGACCACGGCCAGCGGCAGCCCCGCCCAGCGGTGCCGTCGCTGGTAGGAGTCCACCCGGGCCAGCACTCCCATGCGCTCTCCCACACGGTCGGCCGTGGCTCGGCTGCCGCGCACACCGCCGCCCGTTCCAAGTGCCCTGGCCAGGGCGTCCCATGCCATACGGCCAGTGCTGCGGCCGGAAAGGTCAGCCGGTGAACCCTTCCGGTCGCGGCACTAGCTAGGTGAGGGACTCCCGGTCCGAGGCCGGCCACACGTACGGCAGGTCGTCCGGCACCCCCGGGAACAGGCCGGCGTACCGTTGCGGGTCCTTGCGCACCAGCGCGGAGCGGTGGCTGCGGTGCAGGGCCTCGTCGCCGAGCCAGGGCGGCAGCTCACCGGCGGCGGCCAGCTCGGCCTGCTCGCGCACGCGCAGGCCGGGGCGGCGGGCGGCCAGGTCGGCGACGAGCGTGGCGGCACAGCTGTCCTGGTGGCCGTACTCGCGCCAGACGCGGCAGACGTCGAGCCCGTAGCGCACGAGGGCTTCCTCGTAACCGGCCCACATGCGCACGGCCGGATGCCGGCGCCACCCGTAGCCGGGGACGGTGAGCCCGCGCAGCACCTGCAGCGCCTCGACCCGCTGCTTGCCCAGTCTACGGCGGTCGAGCACCCGCGCCGACTCGGTGAAGTCGGCGTACGGCAGGAAGGTCTGCATGGCACCGTCCGCGGGAGGTCGTGGGCTTCCTCGTCGTCCGGGCAGTCTGCCGCCTTCCGGCGCCGCGGGGGCCGCGGGCTGCGCCGGACGGAGCAACCCGGTGAGCCGCAGGGGCGGAGGCCGAGTGAGGCGGGTGCCGGTGGTGGAAGGGATGGCGCACACGCGAACCGAGGAGGCCGGATGCCCGATGCCGTGGCCGAGAACGGCGTTGCCCGCGCCGGATCGGCCGTCGACGCCGCCGCGGGCTCCGGCCCCGGAGACGGGACCGGTTTCGCGCGGCTGGGCGCGGTGGCCGACGCCGTCCTGTACGAGGGCTACCTGCTCTACCCCTACCGCCGCTCCTCCCCCAAGAACCGGGTCCGCTGGCAGTTCGGGGTGCTGCTGACCCGCGACCTGGTGGAGCGCGACGGGCCGGTCACACCCGGCCCGTCGGGTTCCGCCGACTCCTGGTACCAGCGCACGGAGTGCCTGCTGCGCATCCTGCGGCCGGACGCCGTGCTGCGGGTGCGGGTGCGCTACCTCCAGGTGCTGCGCAAGCAGGTGGAGGAGGCCGGCCCCGACGGCCGGCACCGCCCGGTCGAGTCGCTACGCACGGACGACGGGGCGGTGCACCTGACGTTCGACGAGGCGGTGCCGCGCGAGGTCGACGTCACCGCCGCCCTGGCCGACCTGCTCGACGGCACGGAGCACGCCGCCGCGGTGGGGTCGCCCGCCGGTACGCGGACCGAGCCGCTGCCCGCCCGCGCCGGCCGCGTGGTGCGCCGGTGCGAGGAGGTACGGGCGCGCACCACGCTCACGGCCGAGCGGCTCGGCCCCGGCCTGGTCAGGCTGCGGGTGCGCACCGAGAACACGGGCGCGGCCCCGGACCCGGGGGTCTCCCGCGACGAGGCGCTGCGCGGCGCGCTCGTCGCCGCGCACACCCTCATCGGCGGTACGGGGGTGGAGTTCGTGTCCCTGATCGATCCGCCCGCGGAGCTGGCGGACCTCGTGCGCGGGTGCCGCAACGCGTTCACCTTCCCCGTGCTCGGCGGCGCGGAGCCGGCCGGTGAGCGCCATGAGGGCGTCGCGGACATGCTGCTCTCCGCCCCGATCATCCTTCCCGACCGGCCGCAGGTGGCACCCGAGAGCCCGGGCGACCTGCACGACGCCGCGGAGATCGACGAGATCCTGACACTGCGCACCATGCTGCTGACGGACGCGGAGAAGGCCGAGGCACGCGCCACCGATCCGCGCGCGGCCGAGATCCTCGACCGGGTCGACACCATGCCCCCGGAGGTCTTCTCCCGCCTGCACGGCGCCATCCGCTCCCTGGCGCCCGCGGGACGTGAGCGTGCGGCGGTCACGGCCCCGTCGCCCGAGGCCGCCACCGACGTCCCGCAGGCCGGTGCGGCCCGGCCTGTCCGGTGGCGGGAGGGCGGTGACGGCGGGCTGTCGCCGTCGACCGACATCGTGCTGGTCGACGGGGTGCCGGTGGGCGCCGGCAGCAGGGTGCGGCTGCGCCCGCGCCGCCGGGGCACCGACGCGCAGGACATGTTCCTGGAGGGACGCGCGGCCCGTGTCGCCGCGCTCCGGCACGACGTGGACGGCAGCGTGCACCTCGCCGTCACCGTCGACGACGATCCGGCGGCCGAGCTGCACAGCTGGTACGGCCGCTTCCACTACTTCCGCCCCGACGAGGTCGAGCCGCGGCACACGGACGGCGAGGAACGAGGTTCACTGACATGACGGCGACCGAGGCACACGCGGCGGGGCGCAAACCCGCGCAGATCGTGGACATGTCCTGGGATCCGATCACCCGGATCATCGGGAACCTGGGCATCTACACGAAGATCGACTTCGCGAACAGGGAGGTGGTGGACTGCCGTTCCACCTCGTCGCTGTTCCGCGGGTACTCCGTGTTCATGAAGGGCAAGGACCCGCGGGACGCCGGTTTCATCACCTCGCGCATCTGCGGCATCTGCGGCGACAACCACACCACCTGCTCCAACTACGCCCAGCAGATGGCCTACGGCGTGAAGCCGCCGCCGCTGGCCGAGCACATCACCAACCTCGGCGAAGCCGCCGAGTACATGTTCGACCACACGATCTTCCAGGACAACCTCGTCTTCGTCGACTTCTGCGAGGCCATGGTCAAGGCGACCAACCCGTCCGTCCTGGCCCGCGCGGAACGCACCCAGGCGCCCCGCGGCGACATCCACGGCTACCGCACCATCGCCGACATCATGCGCGCCTTCAACCCGTTCGAGGGCGAGGTGTACAAGCAGGCGCTGAAGGTCTCCCGGGTGACGCGGGAGATGTTCTGCCTGATGGAGGGCCGGCACGTCCACCCCTCCACCCTCTACCCGGGCGGGGTCGGCACCGTGCCCTCGCCGACCGCCTTCACCGACTACCTCTCCCGGCTCCTGCACGTCATCGACTTCGTCAAGCAGGCCGTCGCCATGAACGACGACGTCTTCGACTTCTTCTACGAGGCCCTGCCCGGCTACGAGGAGGTGGGCCGCCGCCGCGTCCTGCTCGGCTGCTGGGGCGCGTTCCAGAACCCCGGTGTGTGCGACTACCGCTACGAGAACATGAACACCTGGGGCCGGTCGATGTACGTCACCCCGGGCATCATCGTCGACGGCCGGCTGGTCACCAGCGACCTCGTCGACATCAACCTCGGCCTGCGGATCCTGCTCGGCTCGTCCTACTACGACGACTGGGCCGGCGAGCAGCCCTTCGTCACCCACGACCCGCTCGGCAACCCGGTGGACATGCGCCACCCGTGGAACCAGACCACCGTCCCGGTCCCGCAGAAACGCGACTTCGACGGCAACTACAGCTGGGTCATGAGCCCGCGCTGGTACGACCAGGGCAGCGGCGACCACCTGGCCCTGGACACCGGCGGCGGCCCCCTGGCCCGCCTGTGGTCCACCGCCCTCAACGGCCTCGTCGACACCCCGTACATCAAGGCCACCGGCCACAGCGTGCGCATCACACTGCCCCGGGGCGACACCCTGCCGGAGACGACCCTGGAGTGGAAGATCCCCCAGTGGTCCAACACCCTCGAACGCGACCGGGCCCGCCCCTACTTCATCGCGTACGCCGCCGCCATGGCCCTGCAGTTCCTGGACGAGGCCATGGCCCTGGTGCGGGCCGGGGAGACGAAGGTCTTCGAGAACTTCGAGGTGCCCGAGGAGGCGATCGGCTGCGGCTTCCACGAGGCGGTCCGCGGAGTCCTCTCCCACCACCTCGTCATCAAGGACAGGAAGATCGCCAACTACCACCCGTACCCGCCCACCCCCTGGAACGCCAGCCCCCGCGACCAGTACGGCACCCCGGGTCCCTACGAGGACGCCGTCCAGGGGCAGCCGATCTTCGAGGAGAACGGCCCCGACGACTTCAAGGGCGTCGACATCATGCGCACCGTCCGCAGCTTCGACCCGTGCCTGCCGTGCGGCGTCCACATGTACACCGGCAACGGCAGGACCCTCACCACCCTGCACTCCCCCACCTACGGGGCCTCCCATGGCTGAGGCGGCTGACCCGCCCGTCTCCGGACGGCTCACGGATGACGAGGCCGAGGAGCGGCTGGCCCGGATCGACGGGCTGCTGGCCGAGCTGGAGTCCGCGCCGGGCCCGACCGTGCGCCGCGCGCTGGAGGCGGTACGGCTGCTGAGCGAGGTCTACGGCGAGGCGCTGGCCCGGCTGCTCGACCACACGGGCTTGGAGCCGGCCGGGCGGCCGTCGCCGGGCGAGGACGAGTTGGTGGGGCATCTGCTGGTGCTGCACGGCATCCACCCCGAGCCCGCCGAGCGCCGGGCCGCGCGTGCCGTGGAGCGCCTGCGGCCCGCCGTGCGCGAGCGTGGCGGCGACGTGGAGTGGGCCGGCGTGGAGGGACGGGTGGCCCGGGTGCGGGTGAGCGAGGGCGGCGGCGGGTGCGGTGGGGGCTGCGGCGCGGCCTCCTCCCCTCTCCTGGAGGCCGTCCGTGAGGCGGTGCTCGCCGCCGCTCCCGAACTGGTCGCGGTGGAGCGGCTGCCGGAGCCGTCCGCGCGGCGGGCGGCCCCCGCGTTCGTCCCGCTGGACGCCCTGGCCCGCCCGGCCACCCGGGGCTGACGGTGCACGAGGTGTCGATCGCCACGGCCCTCGTGGAGCGGGCCGGGGAACTGGCCCTGGCCGAGGGCGCGGACACCGTCTCGGCGGTGACCGTGCGGGTGGGCGAGCTGTCCGGAGTGGTGCCCGACGCACTGGACTTCGCCTTCGAGGTGGTGCGCGCGGGCACCGCGCTGTCCGGGGCCCGGCTCGTCGTCGAGCCGGTGCCCGCGCGGGCGTACTGCGCCCCGTGCGCGGCCGAGTTCGCGGTGGGCATGCCGCCGTTCTTCTGGTGCCCGCGCTGCGACAGTCCCTCACAGGATCTGCGCAGCGGACGGGAGCTGGCCATCACGTCGATCGAGACGGCATGAGCAGCGGCTGATTGACGGCGCGTCAGGTCTGAGCAACGAGGCGGCGGCCCGTCGGTGCGCGGTGCACCGGCGGGCCGCCGTCGTCGGGGCGGGTCAGCAGATACGGGGCAGTTGCTCCCCCAGCGGCAGGTCGACGACCCGGGTGCCGCCGAGACCGGTGGAGACGACGACCATGCCGGGGTGTTCGACGACGCACTCCCCGATGTGCGCGGCGCCGGTGCCCTGCGGGTGGGCGCGCATCGCCGCCAGGACCGCCTCGGCCTCGGCGGCCGGCACGAAGGCGACGAGCCTGCCCTCGTTGGCGACGTACAGCGGGTCCAGGCCCAGGAATCCGCAGGCGTTGGCGACCGCGTCGGGGACGGGCAGGGCCCGCTCGCTCAGCCGGACACCGGTGCCGGAGGCGCGGGCGATCTCGTTGAGGGAGGCGCCGAGGCCGCCGCGGGTGGGGTCGCGCAGCACGTGCACGTCCGGGGTGACGGCCAGCATGGCCGCGACCAGGTCCGCCAGGGGCGCGGTGTCGCTGGCGATCTCGACGCCGAACTCCAGGCCCTCGCGGACGCTCATGATGGCCACGCCGTGCAGGCCGATCGGGCCGCTGACGAGGACCGCGTCGCCCGGCCGGGCGCGCTGCGGCCGGATGTCCACGCCCTCGGGGACCAGTCCGACCCCCGCCGTGGTGACGTACACACCGTCGCCGTGCCCGGCCTCCACCACCTTGGTGTCGCCGGTGGCGATGGTGACGCCTGCCGTCTCGGCCGCAGCGCCCATGGCGCGGGCGATCCGGTCGACGACGGCCAGTTCGACCCCCTCCTCAAGGACGAACGCCGCCGACAGGAAGGCGGGGCGGGCGCCGCTCATCGCCAGGTCGTTGACGGTGCCGTTGACGGCCAGGTCGCCGAGGCTGCCGCCGGGGAAGAACAGCGGCCGTACGACGTAGGAGTCGGTGGAGAACGCCAGGCGCGCACCGCCGAGGTGGAGGACCGCGGAGTCGCCCATGGCGGCGAGGGTGGGGTTACCGTAGGCCGGGGCGAAGACGTCCTGGATCAGTTCCGCGGACAGGGCGCCGCCCCCGCCGTGGCCCATCACCACGACGGGCTGGTCGCGCAGGGGGGCGGGGCAGGTCCAGTTCGCGGGGTCGACGGCCGCGTCCGGGCTCGCGAGGTCAGCCAACGGTGTTCAACTCCTCCTGCGGGGCGGGCGATCCCTGGGGGGTGGGGCCGTTCATCCGGCGGTACAGGTAGTAGGCCGCGCAGGCGCCCTCGCTGGAGACCATGGTGGCGCCCAGCGGGGTGCGCGGGGTGCAGGCGGTGCCGAACGCGGCGCACTCGGTGGGTTTGATCAGCCCCTGCAGCACCTCGCCGGCGCGGCACACGGCGGGTTCCTCGGTGCGGATGCCGGTCACATCGAAGCGGTGCTCGGCGTCGTAGGCGCGGTAGGCGTCCGACAGCCGCCAGCCGCTGGCGGGGATGCGGCCGATGCCGCGCCAGGAGCGGTCGGCGACCTCGAAGACCTCCTGGAGCATCCGAAGGGCGGCCGGGTTGCCGCTCTCGCGCACCGCGCGCGGGTAGGCGTTGTCCACCCGGTGCTCGCCGCGCTCCAGCTGGTGGACGGTGCGCCGGATGCCCTCCAGGATGTCCAGGGGTTCGAAACCGGTGACCACGATGGGGACGCGGTGCCGTTCGGCCAGCTCCGGATACTCGTCGGTGCCCATGACGCTGCACACGTGCCCGGCGGCGAGGAAGCCCTGCACCCGGCAGGCCGGGGCCGTCATGATCGCGTCGATGGCCGGGGGGACCCGGACGTGGGAGACGAGCAGGCTGAAGTTGTCCAGGCCGAGACGGCGGGCCTGGTGCACGGCCATGGCGTTGGCGGGAGCGGTCGTCTCGAAGCCGATGGCGAAGAACACCACCTGCCGGTCCGGGTGCTGCCGGGCGAGCCGGAGCGCGTCGAGCGGCGAGTACACCACCCGTACGTCGCCGCCCTCGCCCTTGACGCGGAACAGGTCCCGGTCGGTGCCGGGCACCCGCAGCATGTCCCCGAAGGAGCAGAAGATGACCTCGGGGCGGGCGGCGATGTCCAGTGCCTTGTCGATGACCTCGAGCGGGGTCACGCACACCGGGCATCCCGGCCCGTGGATCAACTCCACCTCTTCCGGCAGCAGTTGGTCGATGCCGTGCCGGATGATGGAGTGCGTCTGGCCGCCGCAGACCTCCATCAGCGCCCAGGGCCGGGTGACCGTCGAGCGGATCTCGTCCAGCAGCCGCCGGGCCAGGGCCGGGTCGTTGAACTCGTCGATGTACTTCATCGGGCCTCACTCCCGCTCTCGTCACGCGCCGCCGGGGCCGCCCAGGCGGGCGGGGCCGGGCGTCCGGCCTGCTGCGCCGCCTGCTCCCAGGCGTCGCCGAACTCCTCCTCCAGCAGCCCCAGTTGTTCGAACAGCTCCAGGGACGCCCGGGCCGACTCCTCGTCCAGCCGTTGCAGGGCGAAGCCGACGTGGACGATGACGTACTCCCCCACCCGCAGGTCGGGCAGGTACTCCAGGCACACCTGTTTGCTCACCCCGCCGAAGTCGACCAGTCCGGTGAGCGGGTCGGCACGGTGGTCGATGGACACGACCTTGCCGGGCACTGCCAAGCACATGGGTCACTCCGTCTCGTCGCTGTCTGAGAGCCGCCCGGCGATCACGAGCTGCCCGAGGGCCAGTCCGCCGTCGTTCGGCGGGACCTCGCCGTGCCGCAGGACCGTGAAACCGTCGCCGGCCAGCAGTACGGCGCACTCCTCCTCCAGCAGCCCGTTGGCGAAGACGCCGCCGGTGAGGACGACGGTGGTCAGGCCGGTGGCGCGGCGGGCGCGCCGGCAGATCCGGGCGACGGCCCGCGCCACCCCCCGGTGGAAACGCGCCGCGAGCACCGGCGTGGGGGTGCCGCGTCGCCGGTCGGCCAGGAGCGCCTCCAGCATGGGCGCCGGATCGCAGCCCACGGGCCCCGGTCCGGCGGTCAGCCCGAAGGGGTACGCCACCGCCTCCGCGTCCCGGGCCTCGGTGGCCGCCGCCTCCAGTTCCAGGGCGGCCTGGGCCTCGTAGGCCGCGCGGTGGCAGACGCCCGCGAGGGAGGACACGGCGTCGAAGAGGCGTCCCATGCTGGAGGTGGGCACACAGGCCAGTCCGCGTTCCAACTGCCGCCGCAGTACGGTCACTTCCCCGTCCGTGCAGGCGGCTACGCTGGGCAGGCCGGGCTCCCACGGCAGCCCCGCGGCCCACAGCCGGGCGAGCGCCAGGCGGCACGGGTTGGCGACGCCCGCGTCGCCGCCGGGCAGCGGGGCGGGGGTCAGGTGGGCGAAGCGCCGGTAGCCCGCGTAGTCGGCGAGCAGGAACTCGCCGCCCCAGACGGTGCCGTCGTCGCCGTAGCCGGTGCCGTCGAAGGCGACGCCGATCACCGGCGTCGTGCCGTCCAGGCCGTGCTCGGCCATCGCAGAGGCGATGTGCGCGTGATGGTGCTGGACGAACACCGGTCCTGACGAGCCGAGTCGAACGGCGCGGCGCCGGGCCTGGCGCGCGGAGTGGTAGCCGGGGTGCCGGTCGGCGGCGACGAGCGCAGGGGCGACGCCGGTCAGGTCGAGCAGGTGCCGCTCGGCCTCGCGGGCGGCGCGCAGGGTGGCCAGGTCGCCCATGTCGCCGATGTGCGGGCCGAACCAGGCCTGGTCGCCCTCGCCGACGCAGAGGGCGTTCTTCAGGTCGCCGCCCACCGCGAGCGCGGGACGTACGGGGACGGGCAGCGCGAGCGGGCGGGGCACGTGGCCGCGGGAGCGGCGCAGCACCTGCTCGGTGCCGTCGGGGCGGACCCGCAGGAGCGAGTCGTCGCACGGGGAGGCGATGGGCCGGTCGTGCACGAGCCAGGCGTCGGCCAGTCCGGCCAGCCGGGTCAGCGCCTCCCCGTCGTCCGTGACGATGGGTTCGCCGGAACGGTTGCCGCTGGTCATGACCAGGGCGCGGGGGCCGGGCGGGTCCCCCGGCAGGCCGAACAGCAGCGAGTGCACGGGGGTGTAGGGCAGCATCACGCCGATGTGCGGGCTGCCGGGACACACGGCGTCGGCCAGGCGCAGCCCGTCGGGGCAGGCGCGGCGGCGCAGCAGGACGATGGGGCGGCGGGGGCCGGTGAGGAAGGCCCGTTCCCGGTCGGTCGGGGCGGCGATCCGCTCCGCGGTGGCCAGGTCCGCGCACATCACCGCGAACGCCTTGCCGCCGCGTTCCTTGCGCGCGCGCAGGGTGGCGACGGCGTGCGCGTCGGTGGCGTCGCAGGCCAGGTGGTAGCCGCCGACCCCCTTGACGGCGACGACCCGCCCGGCGGCGAGCAGGGCCCGCGCGCCCGCCAGCGCCTCGGCGTCCCGCGCCGGGCGCGGGCCGCTGCCGTCGGCGGGCACCAGGCGCAGCCGGGGCCCGCAGTCGTTGCAGGCGACGGGCTGGGCGTGGAAGCGCCGGTCGGCGGGGTCGGCGTACTCCCGCGCGCAGGCGGGGCACAGCGGGAAGCCGGCCATGGTGGTGGCGGCGCGGTCGTAGGGCATCGCGGTGGCGACGGTGAAGCGGGGACCGCAGTGGGTGCAGGTGATGAAGGGGTGCCGGTGGCGGCGGTCGGCCGGGTCGGCCAGTTCGCGCAGGCAGTCGGCGCAGGTCGCGGTGTCGGGCGGGAGCTGGGTGCGGCCGGCGGCCTGCTCGGTGGGGCGGATGGTGAACGGGTGGGTGGCGCCGGTGGCGGGGAGGTCCTCGTGGCCGATGCCGGTCACGGCGGCGAGCGGCGGGGGTTGCGCGGCCAGCCGTTCGCAGAACCGGCCCACGCCGTCCGCCGGTCCCTCGACCTCGATCAGCACGCCGCCCGCGGTGTTGCTCACGAACCCGGCCAGCGCCAGGTCGGCGGCGAGGCGGTGCACGTACGGCCGGAAACCCACGCCCTGCACCGTGCCGCGCACGGTGAGCCGGCGGCGCACCGGGCCGGTGGCGGGTGCGGTCATGAGGCCGGTGTGGTCGCCGGCTGCGGGCGGGTGTGTCCACCGGAGTGGTCCGGGACCTGGGCGTGGTCGTCGTGTCCGTGCGGGTCGCCGTCGTGTCCGTGCGAGTGGTCGTCGTGTCCGTGCGGGTCGCCGTCGTGTCCGTGCGGGTCGCCGTCGTGTCCGTGCGAGTGGTCGTCGTGTCCGTGCGAGTGGTCGTCGTGTCCGTACGGGTGGTCGTGCTGTCCGTGTTCGTCGTCGTGGGCGTGGCTGTGCGGGTGCGGTGCGAGGGGCGGTCGGTGCGGTGGGGCCTGGTCGCGGACGGCGAGCGCGCGTTCCAGTACGGTGTCGACGCCGTCACCGGTGCGCGCGCAGGTGCGTACGATCTCCACCCCGGGGTTGACCTGCTGCACGTTCGCGCGGAAGGCGGCCTCGTCGAAGCCGGCCGGCCCTGCCAGGTCCGTCTTGGTCAGGACCACCAGGTGGGCGGAGCCGAAGGCGGTGGGGTACTTCAGCGGTTTGTCCTCGCCCTCGGTCACCGCCATCAGCACGATCCGCAGGGTCTCGCCGAGGTCGTAGGAGGCCGGGCAGACGAGGTTGCCGACGTTCTCGACGAACAGCACCGCGGTCCGTGCGGGCAGCCAGCCCGTGAGCCGGGTGCGCACCTGCCGGGCTTCGAGGTGGCAGAGGCCGTCGGTGAGCACCTGTTGGACGGGCGCGCCGGAACGGGCGAGGCGGCGGGCGTCGTTCTCGGTCGCCAGGTCCGCCGTCAGCGCGGCCACCGGGATGTCGAGGGCGACCGCACGGGCCAGCACCCGGCCGAGGAGTTCGGTCTTGCCGCTGCCGGGACTGGACAGCAGGTTCACCGCGCTCACGCCCCGCCGGGCGAGGTCCTCGCGCAGGTCGCGGGCCAGGTGGCCGTTCTTGGAGAGGACGGCCTGCTCGACGTCGACGGACCGGCACATGGCGGTTCTCCTCACGGTGGGTTCAGGAGGGGGCCGCTCGCGCACAGCGACCGGCGCCTCACTGATCGTGGACGCCGCCGGCCGTCAGGTGCGGCAGCGCGGCCGTGCGCGGTGTCCCGGATTGGTCCGGGCGGCTCAACGGCAGGGTGGCGGCGGGGTCGTCGAGCAGGAGGGGGACGAGGGTGCGCAGGGCGTCCACCGCGGGGCCGACCGCCCGGCGCACGGGGTCGCTGAGTCCGGGCGCGATGTCCGCGTCGGCGCCCGTCCTGGCCGCGGGCTCGCAGGCGAGTACGAGGACCCGGGGAAGCGGCCCGTCGCCCAGGTGGGCGGCCAGGGCGAGCACCCTGGCCGGGTCCATGCCGTGCGCCTCGGGCGGGATGCCGTCCGGGGCGGTGCGGTCGGGCGGGTCGGGCTCGATGAGGGACAGCGTGCCGGGCCGGTGTCCGCGCGGGGCGGCGTCGACGAGGACTGCGGTGTCGTAGCCGTCCAGGAGCGCGTAGGCGAGGTCGAGGCCGCGGATGCCGAAGTCCCGCGCCCGTACGCCGTCCGGCAGGGGCCGGGCGGCCAGGGCGCGCAGCACTTCGGGGCCGAAGGCGTCGTCGGCGAGGAAGATGTTGCCGACGCCCGCGATCAGCAGCCGGGCCGGGGGCGGCGCGGTCACCGTGTGCTCCCGCCGAGCGGGTCGGCGGCCGGGGCGAGGGGGTGGGCGGTGCCGGAGGGCGTCTTGCGGACGAACGCCGAGCGCAGGGCGTGGTAGGGGGCCGCGGGGTCGAAGAAGATGGCGTGCATGCGGGCGAGTTCGGCGCGACGGTGCTCGGCGAGGGGCCGTACCGACTCGTCGCGGGCGCGCGCCGCCGCCTTGGCGGCGATCCGCCCGCCCAGAGCGGGGGTGCCGGCCAGTTCGGCGGCGAGACGGTCCACCTCGGTGGCGAACTCAGCCGCGCAGGCCGGGACGAGACGGTCCACCAGGCCGAGGCGGTGGGCGGCGGCGGCGCTCACCGGCAGGGCGTCGGTGGTCAGTTGCCCGGCGGTCCGCCCGCCGACGCGGCGCGGCAGGCTGTAGGTCCAGTACTCCGAGCCGTACAGGCCCATGCGGCGGTAGTGCGGGTTGAGGACGGTACCGGTGCGGCACCAGACCTCGTCGGCGGCGAGCGCGAGCATGACGCCGCCGGCCGCGGCGTTGCCGCCGAGCGCCGCGACGACCAGTCGGTCGGTGGTCCGCAGTACGGCCTCGACCAGGTCGTTCATGGCGTTGAGGTTGGTCCAGGACTCGGCGGCCGGGTCGGGGGCGGCCTCGATGACGTTCAGGTGGATGCCGTTGGAGAAGAAGTCGCGGGCGCCGCCGAGGACCAGGACGGAGGTCGGGCGGGTCAGGGCGTGGCGGTAGGCGGCGAGCAGGCGCCGGCAGTGGTCGGTGCTCATGGCCCCGCCGGGGAAGGAGAAGCTCAGGAAGCCGGTGTCGCCCTGCTGCCGGTAGCGGATGTCGCTCCAGGTGTCGCGCCCGGCGGGCAGTTCGAGCGGGGCGGGCTCCGCCCGGGGCGCGCCCGGGCCGAGCACGGCGGCGGCCGGGCGTTTGAAGGGCGCAGGGTCGCCGGAGTTCTTGCGGGGTCTGAGTTCCGGGATCCACACGGCGCCGTCCGCGGTGGCCCGGCACACCGCTCCGGCCCGGGTGGCGAGCAGGTCGCCGGGGCGCCCGCGCAGCCGGTCCTCGGGGTGGCCGCCGTGCAGGAAGACCTCGCGGCCGAGGATCTCGTCGAGCACGCCGGGCTGGGAGTCGGCGGCGCGGAGCTTGCGCAGCACGGTGGCGGTGCCGTCCTCGGCCCAGTCGATGCGCCGCCGGGCCTGGCGCAGCGGGTCGCGCCACACCACGCGTACCGAAGGGTCGCTCTGCGGCAGCGGTTTGAACGCACCCTCCTCGTAGCGCCGTACGGCCAGCAGTACGGCGGCCGCCGCCGCGTCGGAGGCCTCGTTGCGGTACAGGTCGCTCTTGCCCGTCCGCGCCGTGCGGAAGGGCGTCGACGCCCAGATGTCCCCGGCGTCCATGGCGGCCTCGGCCCGCAGGACGGTGACGCCCCAGTGCGGGGCCTCCTCCGTGATCGCCCAGTCGAGGGAGGACGGACCGCGGTCCCCCGGCGGTCCCGGGTGCACGACGAGGCAGGTGTGCTCCCGCCACAGGTCCTCGGGCAGTGCCGTCTTCAGCATCGGCGCGATGATCAGTTCCGGACGGGAGCGCGCCACGGCGGCGCGGACGGGGCCGGTGCCGTGCGAGGCGAGGACGACGTCCACGCGGTATCCGTGGTCGGTGAGTTCGGCGTAGACGCGCTGGGTGAGGCTGTTGAACGCGCTCGCGACGAGCAAAATGTCCATGACATGGCATGATGTCCGTTTCATCGGTCGCCAGGAAGGACCGCGACGGCGTTTCGCCCGGGTCGGCGCGCCCGCGTGCTCCGTCCGGTCCGCGCGTCCAGGGGTGGCGAAGCCTCTTGGGTGGTGCGGCCCGACACGCGGAACGAATTGAACTACTTTCCGTTCATATGATGTAACAGTCTGCGCATGAACTGGCAGCAGAACATCGACAGGGCCCCCGTCCGCCTTGACCGGGCCCCCGTCCCTCACCCTCGTCGTCGCGGACTGCGCGGGGCACTGCTGGTCGCGGTGACCGCCGCCGCACTGGCCGGCGGCCCCCCGGCCGCGGCGGCGCCGGCCGGCGCCCTCACCGCCGACTGGGACGCCATCGCCGCGTGCGAGTCCAGCGGCAACTGGCGGGCGAACACCGGCAACGGCTACTACGGCGGACTGCAGTTCGCCCAGTCCAGCTGGATCGCGGCCGGCGGTCTGAAATACGCGCGCCGGGCGGACCTGGCCACACGCAGGGAGCAGATCGCCGTGGCCAGGCGGCTCGCCGCCCTCCAGGGGATGTCGGCCTGGGGCTGCGCCTGACGGCGGGCCGTCAGGCGGCACGCGGCAGCCGGCAGCCGGGCCCCCGGAAGGGCCGTCAGAAGGGGCGGTGCGCCTGCTGGGTGGCGATGGTCACCCAGCAGGCCTCCGAGAAGGCCTCGATGCCCCACCGGCCGCCGCAACGCCCCTCCCCGGAGGCCTTCGCCCCGCCGAACGGCGCGATGGGCGCGTCGGCCACGGACTGGTCGTCGACGTGCACGGACCGACGACGGTCCCGGATTCGGGGCGCACCGGTCAGCAGAGCACGGCCAGGGCGCCCGGCAGGACCCGGGCCGTGACGGGGAGGGCCGCGTCGACCTCGCCGTCGGCGCCGTAGGGGATGTCGCGGTCGGCCTCGACGCGGATCTCCCGGCCGCGCAGGATCCGGACCTCGGGCCGCCCGGCGTGTCCGCCGGACTTCAGCTCGTTCATGAGCGTGAAGAAGAGGCGCCGGGGAGCGGCTCGGATCAGGACCACGTCGAGCAGGCCGTCGTCGACGCGGGCGCCGGGCGCGATCATCCGGCCGGAACCGTAGTAGGCGGAGTTCGCGGCCACCACGGTGTAGCCGCGGTGGCTGTGCTCCTCGCCGTCGACGGTGACGCGGTAGGTCGCGGTGCGCCAGGTGGCGACGGCCCGCAGCCCCCCGGCGTAGTACGAGGCGGCGCCGCGCAGCAGCCGGGCCTGGTTGGCGTGCCGGTTGGCGAGCGCGTCGACGCCCGCGTACACGCTGCCGAGGACGACGGTACGGGGGTGGACCGCCGACTCCACCTCGATGGTGTCGACGCGGTGCGGGGCGTGGTGGAGGAGCACCCGGGCCAGTCCGGCCGGGTCGGCGGGCAGGTCGAGCGCCCGGGCGAAGTCGTTGCCGCGGCCGGCCGGCACCAGGCCGAAGAGGGTCCCGGTGCCGCTGAGCGCGCCGCCGACGCCGCCCGCGATGCCGTCGCCGCCGACGGCGAGGACCACCCGGCCGCGCTCCCCGGCCCGCCGGGCGAGGTCCCGGGCGTGGGCGAGGCTGCGGCTGTACTCGGTCTCGAGGCCGGCGCCCGCCTCCCTCAGCAGCCTGCCCACCCGCAGCAGCGCCGCGGCGCCGGCGGAGCCGCCCGCGGTCGGGTTGACGATGGCGGTGAACTGACGCATCGATGGGCCTCCGGGCGGAGTGAGGACGCGGACGGGGAGGGAGGACAGGGGTGGGGCGGGATGCTCCACGGGCCGGTCGGCCAGGGGTCCCGGGCACCGACCTCGGCCTGGTGCGGACCCGGCGCGTCGGCCGCCGTACGTACTGGCCCGGGCGTCAGGCACCCGGAGGCGGGTCCTGGGGCAGCAGCACCCCGGGGTTGAGCAGACCGGCCGGGTCCAGGCGCCGCTTGACGGCCCGCAGGGCCTCGACGCCGAGCGGTCCGGCCTCCCGGACGTACGCGTCGCGGTGGTCGGTGCCCACGCCGTGGTGGTGGCTGATGGTGCCGCCCGCCGCGAGGATCGCCTCGCCCGCGGCGCGCTTGGCGGGCGCCCAGTGCGCCACGGGGTCCTTCCCCTGCGCGCTGACGACGGTGAAGTAGAGCGAGGCGCCGTTCTCGTAGACGTGCGAGATGTGGCACATGACCAGCGGCGGGGTGCCCGCCTCGGTGAGCGCCGCGGTGAGCGCGTCGCGGACGGCGGCGTACAGGTCGGGCACGCGCGACCAGAAGGCGGCGGTCTCCAGGGTCTCCGCGAAGGCGCCCACGTCCAGGAGCGCGTCGCGCAGGTACGGAGCCGAGTAGCGGCCGTTGGCCCAGCGCTCGCCCGGTTCCTCGCCGAGCGGGGTGCCGCCGCACTCGCGCAGCACGGTCGCGGCCCGTTCCCTGCGGTGGGCGACGTCCTCAGCGGTGCCCTCGAAGCCGGCGATGGCCTGGCAGCCGGCGGACGCCTCGGCGAACGAGGCACCGATCGCGTCCGGCTGGGCCAGGCCGACCAGTGTCTCGGTCTCGTCGGACAGTCGCAGCACGGTCGGCCGCGGGCCGTCCTGGGCGAGCCGGCGCAGCGCGTTCGCGCCCTCCTCGAAGGAGGCGAACCGCCATCCTTCGTAGAGACGGGTCCGCGGCAGCGGGCGCAGGCGCACGGTCACGGCGGTGATGACGCCGAACGCGCCCTCGGAGCCGAGGACGAGCTGGCGCAGGTCGGGTCCCGCGGCCGAGCGCGGGGCGCGACCGGCCTCCAGGGTGCCCTCGGGTGTGGCGAGGGTGAGGCCGAGCACCATCTCGTCGAAGCGGCCGTAACCCGCGGAGGCCTGGCCGCTGGAGCGGGCGGCGGCGAACCCGCCGATGGTGGCCCACTCGTAGGACTGCGGGAAGTGGCCGAGGGTGAAGCCGTGCTCGGCGAGCAGGGCCTCGGCGTGCGGGGCGCGCAGGCCGGGCTGGAGGGTGGCGGTCCGCGAGACGGGGTCGAGGGCGAGCAGGCGGTCCATGCGGCGCAGGTCCAGCGCGACGAAGGGGCGCGGGCCGGACGCCCCGTGCTCGGGGGCGAGTCCGCCGACGACGGACGTGCCGCCACCGAAGGGCACGAGGGCCAGGTCATGGGCGGCGCAGGCGCGCAGGACGGCGAGCACCTCGTCGTGGCCGGCGGGGAGCACCACGGCGGCCGGGAGGTCGGTGAGGTCACCGCCGCGGATCCGGAGCAGGTCGGGGGTGGACTTGCCGCGGGTGTGGCGGATACGCGCCTCGGCGTCGGTGCGGACGTACGGCTCGCCGCCGACGGCCTCCGCCAGGGCCCGGTGGGCGGCGGCGGTCAGCGGGGAGTCGGGGACGCTCAGCTCTTCCAGGGCGACCGGTGCGGCGGCGCCCGGGCGGACGCCGAGCAGGTCGCGCAGCAGCCCGGTCACCGGGGCGGGCAGCGGTGCGGCCTCGGCCGGGTCGCCCCAGCCGCTCCACAGCATGTCCATGGGTTGTTCCTCACCGGTCGGATCGAAGGGGCGTTACACTGTTACACATGACGCCTATTCGTCACAACGGTTCGGAGAGCGGGACCGGAAGCGGGAGCGGGAGCGGGATCGGAAGCGGCAAGGACACCTCGGGCGGCGCGGGCTCCGGGGCGGCGGGTGCCTCGGCCGCGGGTTCCGCCTCGCCGCCCGGTGATCCGGTACTCGACGCCGTGCGCGACTGTGTCCTGGCCGTCGGGGTGCGTCGTACGACCCTGACGGACGTGGCCCGGCGCGCGGGGGTCTCCCGGATGACCCTCTACCGGCGCTGGCCGGACGTCCGCTCCCTGGTGGGCGACCTGATGACCCGCGAGTGGATCGGCGTGGCCACCGGCGCGATGCCCGAGCCGCGGCCCGGGACGGCCACCCGCACCCTGATCGTCGACGGACTGGTGGCGGGGGTGGCCGCGTTCCGGGCGCACCCCCTCTTCCGGAAGATCGTCGACGTGGACCCCGAGCTGCTGCTCCCCTACGTGCTCGACCGGCGGGGGGCCAGCCAGGACGCCCTGCTCGAACTGGTCACCGACGCCCTGCGCGAGGGCCACGCCGACGGGTCGGTGCGCCCCGGTCACCCCGCGCGGCAGGCGCGGTCGCTGCTGCTGGTCGTCCAGTCCTTCACGTTGTCGCTGCGCACGATGACCGACGAGGACGATCCCGAGCTGAGCGCGCAAGCGTTCCTCGGGGAACTGCGGACCCTTCTGGAGAGGACCCTGACGCCATGAGCCCCGCCCGCTCCCGCACCGGCCCCGCGCAACCCGCCGAGGCGGCCGGCCCCCCTGCCGATTCCTCGCTCAGCGCCGCCCGGCGGGCGCGCGAACTGGCCCTGACCGTGGGCGGTCCGGCCGTGGACGTCCTGGTGGTGGGGCTGGGCGCCACCGGCGCGGGCGTGGCGCTGGACGCCGCGGCACGCGGGCTGTCCGTCGCCGCGATCGACGCCCACGACCTGGCCTTCGGCACCTCGCGCTGGAGTTCCAAACTCGTGCACGGCGGACTGCGCTACCTCGCCTCCGCGCAGCTCGACGTCGCCCACGAGAGCGCGGTGGAACGCGGGGTGCTGATGGAGCGCACCGCGCCTCATCTGGTCGGCGCCCAGCCGTTCGTCCTGCCGCTGACGCCCTTGGTGTCCCGGGGCCAGGCCGCCCTGGCCTGGGCGGGACTGCGCGCGGGCGACGGCCTGCGCCTGGCCGCGCGCACCGCCCGCGCCACCCTTCCGGCGCCGCGCCGGATGTCCGCCGTGGAGACCCGCCACCTCGCGCCCGCGCTGCGCGCCACCGGGCTCCGCGGCGGCCTGCTGTCCTGGGACGGGCGGCTCGGCGACGACGCCCGTCTGGTCACCGCCGTCGCCCGTACGGCGGCGGCGCGCGGGGCGCGGATCCTGACCCGTGTGCGGGCCCTGGAACTCACCGCGTCCGGCGCCCGCGTACGGGACGAACTCACCGGCGAGGAAGGGGAGATCCGCGCCCGCGCCGTGATCAACGCCGCCGGCGTGTGGGCGGGCAGCCTGGTCGACGGCATCCGGATCCGGCCCTCCCGCGGCACCCACCTCGTGCTGCGCGCCGAGCGTCTGGGTCCGCTGCCCGCCGGGCTGCACATCCCGGTGCCGGGTGAGACCAACCGTTTCGTCCTCGTCCTGCCCCAGGGCGACGGCCGGGTCTACGTCGGGCTCACCGACGAGCCCGTCGACGGTGGGATCCCGGACGTTCCCGAGGTCCCCGAGGCGGACATCGGTTTCCTGCTGGACGTCCTGGGCTCCGCGCTGGAGGCGCCGGTCCGCCGCGCGGACGTGGTGGGGGCCTTCGCCGGGCTGCGGCCGCTCCTCGACACCGGCCCGGAGGACGGGTCCGGCGCGACGCCCCGCACCGCCGACGTCTCGCGCAGGCACGCGGTGCTCACCTCGCCGGACGGTGTGATCACCGTGGTCGGCGGCAAGCTCACCACCTACCGCCGGATGGCCGAGGACGCCGTCGACGCCGCCGTGGTTGCGCGCCGGCTGGCGGCGGGGCCTTCCCCGACGGCCGCGCTCCCCCTCGTCGGGGCCGCCCCGCCCCGCGTTCTCGCCGCTCTCCCGGCGCCGCGCCGCCTGGTGCGCCGCTACGGCACCGAGGCCCCGGCCGTGCACGCCCTGGGCGCGGCCGACCCGGGGCTGCGCGAAGCCGTACTGGAGGGCCACCCGGTCACCGGCGCCGAACTGGTGTGGGCCGTGCGCCACGAGGGGGCGCTCGACGAGGCCGATCTGCTCGACCGGCGCACGCGGATCGGGCTGGTCCCGGCCGACCGGGCCGCGGCGCTGCCCACGGCCCGGAGCGCGGTGGGCGAGGCGCTGGGGTCCCGTTGAGGGGACGGTCCCAGGGCCTCAGCGAGGGGACGAGAGGGGCAGGGCGGCCGGTCTGTTGCCGAGGGCCCCTCACCTCGGTGACCCGCACGGAGCCGCGGCGGCGGTGACCGTGGACGGCGGCGCTGCCGCCGGGTGGGCCGGTCGCCTTGCCGGCCCCGCCGCCCGCCCAGGCCGTGCGCGGCGGCGGTCGTGCGGCGGCGCCCTCCCCGCCGCCGTCGCTGTCACGGCTCGGGGCCGGGCTCGGGGACGGGCCTTCGCAAGGCGGTGACCGGCCGAGGCTGAGCGCACGGGGCCCGGGGACGAAGACGACCTCGTCGAGGGGGGTTCAGGCCGCCAGGGTCTCGTCCCGTTCCAGGCGGGCCAGGAGCTGGGCGCGGTGCAGGGCGGCCACCGGGCCGAGGAGGTCGGGGTGGCGCAGCAGCGCCGCCGCCGAGCTGTCCCGCTCGTCGGGGGTGAGCAGGCGCCGGAACTCGACCGGCGGGTGCGCCGTACGACCGTCGTCGGCGAGCGCGGCCACCGCGCGGCCGGCCAGGGCGGGGTCGGTGAGCAGGCAGGCCGCCCAGCTCGCCACGACCTCGTCCACCCAGGTGCGCCAGGCGTGGGTGTCCGGGTCCCCGCCCCCGGGCCCGGGGACGTCGGCTCCGGTGACCCAGTCCAGGCGGCCGGAGCCGCCGGGGCCCGACATGCCGACCAGCGCGGCGTCCATGGGTGTGGGGTAGCGCAGCCAGGCCGCGACCGCCACTGCCTGGCGTGCCTGCATCTCGCACAGGGCGGACGCCAGCGCGCCGCCGGACGCCGGGTAGGCGGCGGTCAGCCACTGGGCGGTCGCCGCGATGAGGGGGGAGAGATCTTCGAGCACTGCCGGGCCGTTCGCACTGGTTCACGGACACACGGACGCAGGGACTGCCTGGAACCGTAGTCCGCTTCACGGACACAGGGACTACCTGGAACCGTAGTGCGCGGCCCTTGCCCCGCCTATGGCGCAGGCCTCCTCCGGGACGTGGCCTTGACCACAGCGACGGGCGCCGCGGGCGAGGCCGGCCGGAGGAGGCCCTGGTCTCGGGGGGGGGCGGGAGGGGTCAGGCCTCCCCGGGGAACCGTTCCCAGACGCGGTGCGCGCCCAGGAGGCGGGTGATCTGCTCCAGCGTGGCGGTGCCGCTGTCGGCGACGATCACGCCGGGCGCGTCGGTGGGCACGCCCGCCGCCTCCAGCGCGGCCTCGGCTCCCTTCCAGGCGCCGATCGCCTTGCCGTGCCGGAAGGCCTCGGACAGCAGCAGGCCGACCCGGGGGTCATGGGTCGCCTGCTGCACGGAGGCCAGGGGGGACTTCGCGTCACGGGCGCCGTAGGCGTCGGCGCCCACGCCCGGTGTCCCGGACAGCAGCACGGCGTCGAACTCGACGGACCGCGCGGTGGCGTAGGTGCGCTGCACGGACAGCGGGTCGGCGCCGTCACCGAGCACGCCGCCGGTCGGTGCGACGACGAGGGGCACCATGCCGCCGGCGAGCACGGCCTCGCGCACGGCCCGTACGCCGTCCAGGTCGCCGTCCGGACCGGCGATGATCCCGATCACCCTGCCGTCCGTGGGCCAGGTCCGGCCGACCTGCGACAGCGCGGGGCTGGGCGCGACGTCGGCGAAGGGCACCGTCGCCTCGGGCGCGGGCAGGCCGAGCCCGGCGGCGACCTCGGCGCACAGTTCGGGGTCGATGTTGGCCAGCACCTGCAGCCCGCGCTCCTTGACGGCCTGCTCGTAGCACTTGCCCAGCTCGAAGGTGTAGGCGCCGATGATGTGCTCGCGCTCGACCGGGGTCATGCTGAGCCAGAACCGGCGGGGCTGGCTGAAGTGGTCCGCGAACGTCTCGGGCGCCTCCCGGACCTTCTTCGCCTCCGGGATGCGCACGGGAGTCTCGATGTACGCTCCCGTGTCGGCCCCCGCGGTGAACGGGCAGCCGCCGTCGAGTGAGTTGGGCCGGTAGGGCGCGACGCCGCGGTGCACGGCCGTCTGGTGGAGGCCGTCGCGCAGCATGTCGTTGACGGGCGCGTGCGGGCGGTTGATCGGGATCTGTGCGAAGTTGGGGCCGCCGAGCCGGGTGATCTGGGTGTCCAGGTAGGAGAAGAGCCGCCCGGACAGCAGCGGGTCGTCGGTGATGTCGATGCCGGGGACGAGGTGGCCGGGGTGGAAGGCGACCTGCTCGGTCTCGGCGAAGAAGTTCGACGGGTTACGGTTGAGGACGAGCCGTCCGACGGGCTGCACGGGGGCGAGTTCCTCGGGGACGATGTTCGTCGGGTCCAGCAGGTCGATGCCCTCGAAGGTCTGCTCCGGGGTGTCGGGGAAGGTCTGGATGCCCAGCTCCCACTCGGGAAAGGCGCCCGCCTCGATGGCGTCGGCCAGGTCACGGCGGTGGAAGTCCGGGTCGACACCGCCCACGATCTGGGCCTCCTCCCACACCAGGGAGTGCACGCCCAGCTTGGGCTTCCAGTGCCACTTCACCAGCGTGGTGCGTCCCTCGGCGTCGACCAGGCGGAAGGTGTGGATGCCGAAGCCCTCCATCATGCGGAACGAACGCGGGATGCCCCGGTCCGACATGTTCCACAGGACGTGGTGGGTGGCCTCGGTGTGCAGGGTGACGAAGTCCCAGTGGGTGTCGTGGGCGCTCTGCGCCTGCGGGATCTCCCGGTCGGGGTGCGGCTTGGCGGCGTGCACGATGTCGGGGAACTTGATGGCGTCCTGGATGAAGAACACCGGGATGTTGTTCCCGACCAGGTCGAAGACGCCCTCGCTGGTGTAGAACTTGGTCGCGAACCCGCGCGTGTCACGCACGGTGTCGGCGGAGCCGCGCGACCCGAGCACCGTGGAGAACCGTACGAAGACCGGCGTCTCGACGTCCTTGGCGAGGAAGGCGGCCTTGGTCACCGAGGTCGCCGTGCCGTAGCTGGTGAAGACGCCGTGCGCCGCCGCGCCGCGGGCGTGCACCACGCGCTCCGGGATGCGCTCGTGGTCGAAGTGCATCACCTTCTCGCGCAGGTGGTGGTCCTGGAGCAGTACGGGGCCGCGCGGACCCGCCTTGAGCGAGTGGTCGGTGTCGTAGAGCCGCGCCCCCTGCGCGGTGGTCAGGTAGCTCCCGCTCTGCGCCATACGGGCGCGGTCCGCACCGGTCGGCTGTCCGGTGGGCGAGACGGTGTCGGGTCCGCTCTGGTCGGGCTTGGGCGGCAGCGGGCCGCGCGGCTGCGTGGGCTCGACGACGGAGGGGGACTCGGATCCCGGCTTTCCCGGGATGCCCTCCTCAGGCCCCGCGCCGTCGCCCTGGAGTGCGTCGGCCACCTTGTGGGCTGCCTGCTTGATGGGGTTGGCCTCGCTCATGCGTACCGTTCCTCCACTCCTGGCCGTCACCACGGTGCGTGTGCTGCGGCCCTCTGCTCTCCGATTGCCGGTCGCCCCGACGGGGTCGTCGCCTCCGGCCGGTGCCGGTCCTGCCGTGCCACCCGAAAGATTCGGGCAAACACCCCTTAACGGGCATCGACCCTGTCAATCTCTCACGGCACGGAGGACGGCGCACGGGACCCGTCACGGCGGGGTGACCCTCCGGCCACACCGCGTACCCAGGCAGCGCCTCTCAAGCCCTGCGGAAATGGCCCCGGCCGAAGGGAGCCGCCCGGGACACGCCCGACGCGTGGCCCCAGCGCCGCCATGCCGCCGGGACGCGAGCATCCCGGCCGAGCCCCGCTGTGTCGGGACGGGTGCGCCGGGTACCCGACCGGGCATCAGAAGGGCACCGGAACAGGCGGACGACCCGCGGGGCCGGGGCCGAGCCGGGGCGGCCGCCCCGGCCGGGCACCGCCGGCCGGGGCGGCCGACCGGTTCCCGGCGGCCGTGAGTGCGGCGGAGGGAGCGGTCATGGCAGGGGACGGAGGCGGGACGGCCCCGGCGCGGCGGGCCGGACCGCCGGGTCTTCGTCTGGCGGCGGGCGGTGCGGGGCGACCCGCGCACCCCCCACCACGGACGCCGCAGGAGCGGGAGCAACTCCCCCGGGACCGCAACCAGGCGATCCTGGAGGCGGCCAAGCAGGTGGGGGCCCTCCTCAAACGGAAGGGGCACCCCTTCGCGCTGGCGGGCAGCGTGGCCGTGTACGCGCACGGCGGGAGCGAGAACCTGCAGCACGACGCCGACTTCTGCGTCCTGCCCGAGGACGCCCGGGCGGTGGCGGCCACCCTGCGGGAGAACGGCCTCACCGTCTACGAGCCGCCGGAGGACTGGCTCATCAAGGCCACCTGCTTCGACCAGGACATCGACGTGATCTTCGTCCTCGCCCACCAGCCCGTCTCCCGGGAGATGCTCGGCCGGGCCGAGGAACTGCCGGTGGACTCCGTACGCATGCCCGTCCTGGCCCCGACCGACCTGCTGTGGAGTCTGATCGCCGCCTTCTCCGAGCACCACTGCGACTTCGGCGCCGTGCTCCCCATCGCGCGCGCCCTGCGGGAGAAGGTCGACTGGGAGCGGGTCCGGCGTGCCTGCGGGGACGACCCCATGCCGGCCTCCTTCTTCTTCCTGCTCGAACGGATGAACGTCATCGCCCCGCGGAGGGCGCCGAGGGAGCGGTCATGAACCACCACGGCGGAGAGCGGACGTCCGGCCCTCCCGCGTGCGGGGACAACCTGGAGTACCGCGTCGCCCACCTCAGGGAGCGCATCGCCGGCGGCCCGCTCGGCGAACTGGGGGTACGGCTGGAGGTGCGCGGCGAGAGCGTGCTGCTCACGGGAACGGTCCCCTCGGCGCACTGCCGCGAGGAGATCTGCGGCCTGGTCGACGCCGAGCTGGCCGGCCACCGGGTCCACTGCGACGTCGTCGTCGCCGACGCCTCCTCCCCCGACCACGCGGAGGACCTCGCATGATCCGGATCGCCGCCGTCGGGGACATCCACATGGCGCCCGAGACCCAGGGCACGCTCCGGCCCGCCTTCGAGACGCTGCCCGAGTGCGCCGACCTGCTGCTGCTGGCGGGCGACCTCACCCGGCACGGCACGCTCGAGGAGGCCCGGGTGGTGGCCGACGAGATCAAGGGCCTCGCGGTGCCGGTCGTGGCGGTCCTCGGCAACCACGACCACCACGACGACCGGCCCGAGGAGGTGGCCGCCGTCCTGGAGGACGCCGGCGCCGAGGTGCTGGAGGGGCGTGGGGTCGTCGTGGAGTGCGGCGGGGCCCGGGTCGGCGTCGCGGGGACCAAGGGGTTCGGCGGTGGCTTCCTCGGCCGCAGCGCGGGCGAGTTCGGCGAGCCGCTGATGAAGGAGTTCGTGCGGTGCAGCCGCCGCTGCGCCGACGGCCTGCGCGCGTCGCTCCAGCGGCTGGGCGAGCAGGGCTGCGACGTACGGATCGCCCTCACGCACTACTCGCCCGTCCCGGAGACGCTCGCCGGTGAGCCCCTGGAGATCTACCCGTTCCTAGGCAGCTACCTGCTGGCCGAGGCCGTCGACACGGCCGGCGCCGACCTGGCCGTGCACGGCCACGCGCACGCCGGTACGGAGAACGGCATGACCAGCGGCGGCGTCCGCGTGCGCAACGTCGCGCAGCCGGTCATCGGACGCGCGTTCCACGTGTACCACCTGCACGGCGCCGATGCCGGAGAAGCCTGAGCAGCAGGGCCGTGACCGCGCCGGCCGCCCGCACACACGGGCGGCCGGAGCCCAAGCGAGCGCCGGAGCGCACACGAGTGCCGGAGCACACACGAGCGCCGGAGCCCACGCGGGCGGCCGGGCACACGCGAGCGCCGGGCCACACCTGGGCACCGCTGCCCGTCCGCGGCCGATTCCGTACCCTGGGGCCGTGCACATCTGTTTCGTCTGCAGCGGGAACATCTGCCGATCCCCCTCCGCCGCGCTGGTGTTCGCGGAGCACCTGCGCCGGGCGCGCCTCGACGGCGAGGTGCGGGTCAGCAGTGCCGGCATCGGCCCCTGGCACGCCGGGGAAGCCATCGACGCGCGGGCCGGCGAGGTGCTGGCCCGGCACGGCTACCCGGTCGAACACGTGGCCGCGCAGGTCGGCGCCGAGCACCTGGACGCCGACCTGTTCCTGGCCATGGACCGCGGCCACGAGAAGGCGCTGCGCCGTCTCGTCGAGGACCCGTCCCGGGTCCGGATGCTGCGCTCGTTCGACCCGGGCGCGACCGGTGACCTCGACGTCCCCGATCCGTACTACGGCGGCCCGGAAGGGTTCGACGAGGTGCTGGCGATGATCGAGTCCGCGGTGCCCGGCCTGCTCGCCTGGACGCGGGAGCGCCTGGGGCCGTGACCAGCCGTCCCAGGGGTGCCGACGGTCCCGCTGCTGCCGCGGCCCGCCTGACCGGGTGCCGCGCGACCGGCGAACGCCCGGTGACCGCAGCGCTCACCGAGGTGACCCTGGACGACGGCCGGGTGGTGGTGGTCAAGCACGGTGACGACCCCGGTGCCGTACGCGCCGAGGCGGCGGGCCTGCGCTGGCTCGCCGACGCAGGCGCCGTACGGATCCCCGCGGTGCACGGCCACGACCGGCGGTGGCTGGTGAGCGACCGGATCGCCCCGGGCCCGCCGAGCGCCCGCGGCGCGGCGCGGTTCGGCCGCGACCTCGCCGCCCTGCACGCCGCGGGCGCACCCGCGTTCGGAGCGCCGCCGCCCGGCGGCCCCGAGGACGCCCGTATCGGACGCGCGCCCCTGCGCAACGTCCCGGGCGCCGACTGGCCGGCCTGGTACGCCGAGCACCGGGTGCTGCCCTACCTGCGCCGTGCCGTCGACGACGGCGCGCTGCGCCCCGCCGGGGCGGCGGTGATCGAGGACGTCCTGGACCGCCTGCCCGAGCTGGCGGGCCCCGCGGAACCGCCGGCGCGGCTGCACGGCGACCTGTGGAACGGCAACGTCCTGTGGGACTCGCAGGGTGAGGTCTGGCTGATCGACCCGGCCGCGCACGGCGGGCACCGGGAGACCGACCTGGCCATGCTTCACCTGTTCGGCTGTCCGCACCTGGACCGGATCCTGGACGCCTACCGGGAGAGGGCGCCCCTCGCCGACGGCTGGAGCGGGCGCGTAGGCATCCACCAGCTGTTTCCCCTGCTGGTGCACGCGGTGCTGTTCGGCGGCGGGTACGGCGAACAGGCGGTCGAGGCGGCCCGTACGGCCGGAAGCTGACGGCCACAGGGGCCTTAAGCGCGGGGAGCGTCCGTGAGTGGCCGGGAGCGGCCGGAAGCTGACGGTCATGGGCCCGGAAGCGGCCGGGACGGTCCGGGAGCGGCCGGGAGCGGCCGATACCGCCGACGTGGCGAATCTCGCTCCGGGCGGATGGCCCGTTTGCCATCGCCACGGGTGAGCAGGCGGTCTCCTGGACGCCTGTGTGCCGGCAGAGAGGAGCCCTCATGGCGGGCAATGGAGACGAGCTCCGGGAGAACGACGCCGATCGCGGTGCCGTCAGACGCCATCGCCTGTTGTTCCGGGCCGCGGAACGCCGCAGGAACCCCCCGCTGCGGCGGACCGACATCACCGTCACCGACGAGCGTGCGGTACGGCGCGCGGTGAAGGCCGCCTCCCTGGGCAACGCCATGGAGTGGTTCGACTTCGGCATCTACAGCTACCTGGCCGTCACCATCGGTCACGTGTTCTTCCCGTCCGGGAACGCCACGGTCGAGCTGCTGTCGTCGTTCGCGACCTTCGCCGTGTCGTTCCTGGTGCGTCCGCTCGGCGGCATGGTGTTCGGCCCGATGGGCGACAAGATCGGCCGCAAGACCGTGCTCGCCATGACCATGATCATGATGGCGATCGGGACGTTCGCCATCGGCCTGATCCCGTCGTACGCCGCGATCGGCTTCTGGGCCCCGGCGCTGCTGATCTTCTTCCGGCTGGTGCAGGGCTTCTCCACCGGCGGGGAGTACGGCGGTGCCTCCACGTTCATCGCCGAGTACGCGCCCGACCGGCGGCGGGGGTTCTTCGGGAGCTTCCTGGAGCTGGGCACGCTCGCCGGGTACGTCGGCGCGTCGGGCCTGGTGACGCTGCTGACCACGTTCCTCGGCAGCGACGGGATGGAGTCCTGGGGGTGGCGCGTGCCGTTCCTGGTGGCCGGTCCCATCGGGCTGGTCGGCCTGTACCTGCGGCTGCGGCTGGACGAGACGCCCGCGTTCCAGAAGCTGGGGGACGCCTCCGTGCACCGGGCGTCCGAGGCGGCGTCCGCGGTGGAGACGACCGCCAAGGGGGATCTCGCCAAGATCTTCCGCCAGTACTGGCCGTCCCTCCTGCTGTGCGTCTGCCTGGTCGGCGCCTACAACATCACCGACTACATGCTCCTGTCGTACATGCCCACCTATCTGTCGGACGAGCTGGGCTACTCCGAGACGAACGGCCTGCTGGTCCTGATCGGCACCATGGTGGTGCTGATGCTGCTGATCAACCAGGTGGGCAGGCTCTCCGACCGGATCGGCCGCAAGCCCGTCCTCATGACCGGCATGCTGGGCTTCCTGCTGCTGTCGGTGCCGGCGTTCCTGCTGATCGGACAGGGCGGCACGGTGTCGGTGACGGTGGGGATGCTGATGCTGGGGCTGTCCCTGGTGTGCATGCTCGGGACGATGTCGGCGGCGCTGCCCGCCCTGTTCCCGACCGAGGTGCGCTACGGCTCCCTGTCCATCGGGTACAACCTGGCCACCTCGCTCTTCGGCGGGACGACCCCGCTGGTGATCACCGCGCTGATCTCGGTCAGCGGCAGCCGGCTGATGCCCGCCTACTACGCCATGGCCGCGGCGCTGGTCGGCGTGGTCTCCGTGGTGTGCATGAAGGAGACCGCGCGCCGGCCGCTGGCGGGGTCCCCGCCCGCCGTGGCGACCGCGGAGGAGGCGGCGCAGATGGTGGAGAGCCAGGCGCCCGCTCCCAGGTTCTGAACCGCCGGACCGGAAGCCGCGCGACCGCACCGCCGCGGGCCGTTGCTCCCGGACCCGCCGGCGCGCGGATCCGGGAGCATTGCTCACAGGTGCGGCCGGTGCCCCCGCTCCTGGTGGGGGAAGCTCTGGTCGGCGCCGGCCAGTGTGGCCTGGGCAGCGTGGCCACCTCTTCCCTGGCCTTCTCCGGCTGCTCCGCCGTGTCGTGCGGCAGCCGGGGCGGGCGCGGGCGGCTGCGGGAGAGACGGAAGGGGGAGGTGAAGTCGCCGAACGTCTCGCGCCGCCGGATGCTGATGTTCGGTTCCTCGACGCCGGTGAAGACCACGAAGTCCGCGCCGGCGGCCGCCGAAGCCGCGTACCCCCTTGAGGGTTGCGAAGTAGTGGTCGAAGGACCGGTTCTCCTGCATCAGCAGGACGACGTGCTCGATGTCGCGCAGGGAGCCGTGCCGGGGCGGCTCGGCGGCGACGGCCTTCTGGACGCTCGGTGGGAGGAGGGAGAGCGTCGCGGCGCCGCCCAGCGCGCCGGCGGCCGAACCCAGGAGTCTGCGGCCCGCCCCGGGGGTGGACGGGCCGCCGACCCCTGTCTGCCCCCTGCGGCGGGGGGAGATTGGGGCAGCGGGTGAACAAGTGACCAACGGGTGCACAGCAGTTGACCAAGCCGTGGCCCACGCCGGCGCGGCGCCACCGGGCTCGCGGCCCACGGCTCCGGAGCGCCCGCCCCCAGGGGGCCCGCGCGTCGTGAGCGGCCGGACGTCATCCGGGTTGCCTCGCAAATGTCCCGGTTTCGTCACCAAGTGGCACTGTCGTCACAGACGTTGCCTTCACGGCTGTCGTCCGTGCTAGGAAATACGTCGTCACTGACCGGCGGGTCGCCCGAGGGGGGCTCGCGGGTCATGTCGTACCGGCCCGCGAGGGCCGCAGGGGGAAGAGGTAGCACCGCAATGAACCGCACACGCACGGCCGTCGCGGCCCTGGTCACCACCGGCGTCCTCACCACCGCCCAGCTGGGACTGGCGGGTGCCGCCTCGGCGGCGACCGCCACCCCGCAGAGCTCGGGGTGCCCGGTCGACATCGTCTACCCGAGCCGGTTCTACGTGGACCACAACGGCTGGGTGACGGGCGGCGGCCTGTACTTCGGCGTCAGGAGCAGGACCAGCCGCAGCTACAAGAACGTCACCTTCACCGTGACCGACGTCCGCAACCTCCGCTTCGGTTCGGCGACGGCCAAGGGCGGCCGGATCAGCCACAGGACGTCGAAGACCGTGTCCGTCTCCGCGCGGACCTTCAAGGGAAAGGCGAACCTCGGCTTCAAGGTCCGCACCCACCTGCTCAACACCCGCAACTACAAGCTGAAGTTCACCCTGCACGGTTCCGGCTGGCGGTGCGCCGTCGGCCAGGGCACCTGGGGGTCCTGATCCCGGCCGCGCCCATGCGGCTGTGAGCCGTCCCACCGGTGCCCCGGCCCCCGGCCGGGGCACCGGCATGCCATGATCGCGTTACGCCTTGCGACGGCGGACGAGAGGTACGCTGCGAAGGCCGGAATCCCTGGGCACGACACCCCCCGGGAGCGGCACACGCGGCCGGGAGAAGGGTGGTGTGCAGGGATGGACTGGCGCGACTTCGCCGAACAGATGGCCGACCTCGCCCGGCGTCTGCTGGCCCAGGACTCCCCGGCGGCGACGCTCGACGAGATCGCCTCCGCCGCGGTCGAACTCATCGACGGGTGCGAAGCCGCGGGGATCCTGGCCGTGCGCAAGGGGCGCGCCGTGAGCCTGGCCGTGACCGGGCAGATGGTCGAGGAGTCCGACCGCCTGCAGGGCGAGCTCGGGGAGGGACCCTGCTTCGACGCCGCCCGCCGGGTCAATGGCGACCGGGTCTTCCGCATCCCCGACCTCGGCGCCCCGCAGCCCGACTGGCCGCGGTACGCGCCGGCCGCCAGGGAACTGGGCATCGGCAGCATGATGGGCTTCCTGCTGTACACCGACGACCAGGACTTCGGAGCGCTGGACTGCTACTCCAGCCGCCCCGGCGCCTTCACCCAGGAGAGCGAGACGGCCGGCTGGCTGCTCGCCTCGCACGCCGCCGTCGCCCTGGCCGGCGCCCGCACCGTCGACCAGTTGGAACACGCGCTGGAGACCCGGCACGCCATCGGCGAGGCCATGGGCATACTCCGCGAGCGGCACCGGCTCAGCGAGGAGGACGCGTTCGCCGTGCTGCGCCGCATCTCCCAGCACCACAACGTAAAACTCCGCGACGTCGCCCAGAACATCCGCCAGAAGGCCCCCCACAAGCCCTGACCACGGCCGGCCACGTACTCGGCCCACGGCCCGGCCACATGCTCGGCCCACGGCCCGGCCGCAAGCCCGAGCCCCGGACAGGCCCGGCCTGGCCCCCGCCCGCACCGCGCCGCCGCCGGGCCGGGCAGGGTCGGCCCGCACCACCCGGACGGCCGTACCGGTGAGCCGGACGGCGGGCCCCGCCGGCACCGCACCGCCGCCGCGGGGTGCCGCGCCCGTCGGCCCGGTGGACGCCGCCCGGCGCGCGGCGCGCCGCCGCCGCGCGCGAGGGGGCGCCGAACGGACAGCGCGCGGTGCCGGCGAACGGCCCCCGGGCGCCGGGGGTGACGGGCCTCGCAACGAGGGGCCCGGCAGTGTAGACATGGCACATGGTCCGACTCCCGGGTCGAGCCGGTACCCGGTCGACCCGCCGTTTCGGCGGTCAGCGCCTCCAGCCGGCGCCCGGCCCCGCTCGCCGAGCGCGTGAGCGCGCCGAGCGGAGCCGGGCCGCGGGCGGCTGGTTCGCGCGGCTGCGGGCGGCCATGCGCGGCCGCAGCGTCGCCGGACAGGTGTTCGTGCTCCAGGTCGTCGTGGTGCTGCTGCTGGTCGTGGCCGCGGTGGTCGCCCTGGTGCTCCAGGTGCAGCACGACAGCACGCAGGAGGCCCGCAACCGGTCGCTGGCGGTCGCCGAGACGTTCGCCAACGCGCCGGGGACCAGCGCCGCGCTCACCGGCCCGAACCCGACGGCCGTACTCCAACCGCAGGCCGAGGCGGCCCGCAAGGCGGCGCACGTCGACTTCATCGTCGTGATGAACACCGCCGGGATCCGCTACACGCACCCCGTGCCGGGCCGGATCGGCCAGAAGTTCGTGGGCGCCATCGAACCGGCGCTGCACGGACGGCCCGTCGTGGAGGAGGTCAACGGGACCATCGGGCGGCTGGTGCAGGCGGTCGTACCCGTCAGGGCGCCCGACGGCAGGGTCGTGGGGCTGGTCGCGGCCGGCATCACCACGCACAACGCGGGGGGTCTGGCGGACCGGCAGCTTCCCGTGGTGCTGGGCGCCGCTGCCGTCGGCGTCGCCCTGGCCACCGCGGGAACGGCACTGGTCAGCAGGCGGCTGCTGCGCCAGACGCACGGGCTGGGCCCGGGCGAGATGACCCGGATGTACGAGCACCACGACGCGGTGCTGCACTCGGTCCGGGAAGGCGTGATCATCGTCGGCGGCGAGGGCCGGCTGCTCCTCGCCAACGACGAGGCGCACCGCCTGCTCGGCCTGCCCGCGGACGCGGAGGGCCGCGGGGTGCTCGACCTGGGTCTCGATCAGGGCACGGCGGAGCTGCTGGCGTCCGGGCGGATCGCCACCGACGAGGTGCGCCTGGTCGGCGACCGGCTGCTGGCGGTCAACCAGCGGCCCACCGACCTGGAGGGCGGCCCGTCGGGCAGCGTGGCCACCCTGCGCGACTCCACGGAGCTGCGCGCCCTCTCCGGCCGCGCGGAGGTGGCCCGCGAGCGGCTGAGCCTGCTCTACGACGCCGGGGTGGGCGTGGGCACCACCCTGGACGTGACCCGGACGGCTCAGGAGCTGGTGCGGGTGGCCGTGCCCCGCTTCGCGGACTTCGTCACGGTGGACCTGTACGACGCCGTCCTGCGCGGTGAGGAGCCCGGCCAGGGCGGCCCGATGCGCCGTACGGCGTCCGGCGGCATCCGCGAGGACGCCCCCCTGTACCCGGTGGGCGCGCAGATCCGCTTCGTCGCCTCGTCCCCGCAGGCGCACGGCCTCAGCACCCGCCGCCCGGTCCTGGAGCCGCGCCTGGAGGCCGCCCCGGGCTGGCTGGCGCAGGACGTGGAACGCGCCGGGCGGGTGGTGCGGTACGGCATCCACTCGCTGATCACCGTCCCGGTACGGGCGGGCGCCGTCGTGCTGGGCCTGGTCGACTTCTGGCGCTCGGAGAAGGACGAGCCGTTCGACGCCGAGGAACTGGCCCTGGCGGAGGAACTGGTCGCCCGGGCCGCGGTCTCCATCGACAACGCCCGCCGCTACACGCGCGAGCACGGCATGGCGGTCACCCTGCAGCGCAGCCTGCTGCCCCGCAGCCTGCCCGAGCAGGGCGCCCTGGACATCGCCTACCGCTATCTGCCCGCGCAGGCGGGGGTGGGCGGGGACTGGTTCGACGTGCTGCCGCTGTCGGGAGCGCGGGTGGCGCTCGTGGTGGGGGACGTGGTCGGCCACGGGCTGCACGCCGCGGCCACCATGGGACGGCTGCGCACCGCGGTGCACAACTTCTCCTCCCTCGACCTGCCGCCCGACGAACTGCTCGGACTGCTGGACGAGATGGTCGACCGGATCGACCAGGACGAGACGGCCGACGGCACCGCCGCGCCCGTGATCGGGGCGACCTGCCTGTACGCGATCTACGATCCCGTCTCCCGGCGCTGCGTGATGGCCCGCGCGGGCCACCCGCCGCCGGCCGTGATCGCGCCGGACGGGGCGGTGACGTTCGCCGACGTGCCCGCCGGTCCCCCGCTCGGGCTCGGCGGCCTGCCGTTCGAGACGGCCGAACTGGAACTCGCCGAGGGCAGCCGTCTGGTCCTGTACACCGACGGGCTCGTCGAGGACCGGGCGCGGGACATCGACGTCGGCCTGGAGGAGTTGCGGGGCGCGCTGTCCTCGGCCGGCGAGTCGCCCGAGGAGACGTGCCGCGCGGTGCTGGACTCGCGGCTGCCCCTCCGGCCGGGTGACGACATCGCGCTGCTCGTCGCGCGGACCCGGGCGCTGCACGCCGACCGGGTCACCGAGTGGGAGGTGCCCGCGGATCCGGCGGCCGTCGCCGACGTACGGGCCTCGGTGAACCGGCGGCTGGCGCGGTGGGGGCTCGAGGAGGCGGCCTTCACCACGGAGCTGATCCTCAGTGAGCTGGTCACCAACGCGATCCGGTACGGCAGCGCTCCCATCCGGGTACGGATGCTGCGCGACACCGCCCTGATCTGCGAGGTCTTCGACAGCAGCAGCACCTCGCCGCATCTGCGGTACGCGGCGTCCACCGACGAGGGCGGCCGGGGGCTGTTCCTGGTCGCCCAGCTCGCGGACCGCTGGGGCACGCGCTACACGCCCACCGGGAAGGTCATCTGGGCCGAGCAGTCCCTGTCCTGAACCCGATGCGCCCCCTCGTTCGTTCCTACGAATTCTCCGCGCGGTGGGTGACTGCATGTTCGAGCTTCTGGTAGGAAACCTTCCTATCAGTTGGCCTGCGGGTCAACTCCCCTCCCCCCACTCGCACTTGGAGCCCCCGTGGTGCATCAGAACCCCGAAACGTCCAGGACGGCCGGCGCCTCCCGCCGCGCCGTCCTCACCCTCCTCCGCGCCTGGCTGGCCGCCGTGCCCCTGCTCGGCGCCGCACCCCACGCGATGGCGTCCCCGGCGGCGGCGCCCGGCCTGGACGACCCGGCGAAGAAGGAGATCGCCATGAAGCTGGTGTCGAGCGCGGAGAACTCCTCGCTCGACTGGAAGGCGCAGTACAAGTACATCGAGGACATCGGTGACGGCCGCGGCTACACCGCCGGCATCATCGGCTTCTGCTCCGGCACCGGCGACATGCTCGACCTGGTCCAGCTCTACACCGACCGCAGGCCCGGCAACGTGCTCGCCAAGTACCTGCCCGCCCTGCGCAAGGTCGACGGCAGCGACTCCCACGCCGGACTCGACCCGGACTTCACCAAGGACTGGCGCACGGCGGCCAAGGACACCGCGTTCCAGCAGGCCCAGAACGACGAGCGGGACCGCGTGTACTTCGACCCGGCCGTCGCGCAGGGCAAGGCGGACGGGCTGCGCGCGCTCGGCCAGTTCGCCTACTACGACGCCATCGTGATGCACGGCGACGGAGACGACCCGACGAGCTTCGGCAGCATACGCAAGCGGGCGCTGCGCAGCGCCGAGCCGCCGGCGCGGGGCGGCGACGAGGTGACGTACCTGAACGCGTTCCTGGACGCCCGGGTGTGGGCCATGAAGCAGGAGGAGGCGCACAGCGACACCAGCAGGGTCGACACCGAGCAGCGGGTCTTCCTGCGCAAGGGCAACCTCGACCTGAAGCCGCCGCTGGACTGGAAGGTGTACGGCGACTCGTACCACATCGGCTGACGCGCACCGGCGGGCCGCGGGACCCGGCAGCGGGACCCGCGGCCGTCAGCCCAGGGCGCGGTCGAGGTTGTAGGCGGCGCTGATCAGGGACAGGTGGGTGAAGGCCTGCGGGAAGTTGCCCTGCTGTTCGCCGGTGCGGCCGATCTCCTCCGCGTACAGGCCGAGGTGGTTGGCGTAGGTGAGCATCTTCTCGAAGGCGAGGCGGGCCTCGTCCAGGCGCCCCGCGCGGGTCAGGGCCTCGACGTACCAGAAGGAGCAGATCGAGAAGGTGCCCTCCTCGCCGCGCAGCCCGTCCGGGCTGGTGCGCGGGTCGTAGCGGTAGACGAGGGAGTCGGAGACCAGGTCCTCGGTGAGCGCGTCGAGGGTGGACAGCCACTTCGGGTCGGTCGGGGCGATGAACTTGGCCAGCGGCATCATGAGGACGGCGGCGTCCAGCACGTCGCCGCCCTCGTACTGGACGAACGCCTGGCGCCGCTCGGACCAGCCGCGGTCCATGACGCGGCGGTAGATCGTGTCGCGGGCGCGCTGCCAGCGCGCCAGGTCGGCGGGCAGCCCGCGGTGGTTGGCCAGCCGGACGGCGCGTTCGACCGAGACCCAGCACATCAGGCGCGAGTACAGGAAGTTCCGGCGTCCGCCGCGGGTCTCCCACACGCCCTCGTCGGGCTGGTCCCAGTTGTCGCAGACCCAGTCCACCAGCGCGCACACGTCGTCCCACTGGGCGCTGGAGATCGGCTCGGCCCACTTGTCGTAGAGGTAGATGGAGTCGATCAGGGCGCCGTAGATGTCGAGCTGGAGCTGGTCGGCGGCGGCGTTGCCGACGCGGACCGGGGCGGAGCCCTGGTGGCCCTGGAGATGGGGCAGTTCGTACTCGGGGAGTTCGGTCCGGCCGTCGATGCCGTACATGATCTGCAGCGGGCCGGTGGCCTTGCCGTCGCCCGGGCTGATGTGCCGGGTGAGGAACCGCATGAAGGCCGCGGCCTCGCCGCTGAAACCGAGGCGCAGCAGGGCGTAGACCGCGAACGCCGCGTCGCGCACCCAGACGTAGCGGTAGTCCCAGTTGCGTTCGCCCCCGATGCGTTCGGGCAGGCTGGTCGTGGGCGCGGCGACGATGGCGCCGGTCGGGGCGTAGGTGAGGAGTTTCAGGGTGAGCGCGGAGCGGTGGACCATCTCCCGCCAGCGGCCGCGGTAGCGGGACTGCGCGATCCAGCGCCGCCAGTACGCCACGGTGGCCGCGAACTGCTCCTCCGCCTCGGCCCGCGCGCACCGGCGCGGAGCCACCTCGCCGCCCACCTGGTCCAGGGCGAAGACCGCCGACTCGCCCTCGGTGAGCTTGAAGTCGGCGCGGACGTCCGGTCCCTCGGTCTCCAGGGGCACGGTGGCGGTGAGGGCGAGGGCGGAGGCCGCGGACTCGAACAGGGCCAGGTGGCCCTCGATGCGCACCGTGTGCGGGTCGGCGCCGTAGCGGAAGCGGGGGGCCACGCGCGCGCGGAAGGGGACGGTACCCCGCACGCACACCACGCGCCGGATCAGGCGGTGGCGTTCGGCGTCGCCGCCGTCGCCGCACACCGGCATGAAGTCCTGCACCTCGCCGACGCCGTCCTCGGTGAAGAACCGGGTGATCAGCACGTTGGTGTCGGGGAAGTAGAACTGCTTGGTGCGGGCTCCCTGGGCCGCGGCGAGTTCGAAGCAGCCGCCCCGCTCGGCGTCCAGTACGGCGGCGAAGACGCTGGGGGCGTCGAAGGAGGGGCAGCAGTACCAGTCGATCGTGCCGTCGGTGCCCACGAGGGCGACCGTGCGCAGGTCTCCGATCAGGCCGTGGTCGGCGATCGGCACGTACCGGCGCACGCCCGCCACCGGCGGCGGGCTCGGTGTGTCGGCCATCGCTGCGGCCTCCCTGTCCGGTCGCGCGGTTCCCGGGGCCGGCCGCTCCCGGACGGCTCCGCGGGGCCTTTCCAGCTTACGGAGCGGGCGGCCGGAACGGAGGTCGTGGCCCGCGGGAGGTGGCAGCCGAGGCGGGGTTTCCCGGCACGGTGGGCAGGTACTCCTGAGGCGGGCCGGTCCCGGCCCGGCCGGTGCGGCGGGCCCTTCCGGATGCAGGGTGCGGCGCGGCGGGCAATCGTAGGAGGAGGTCCCGGTCCCGCGGCAGGGGCGGCGCAGTCCGGGCCCGGGCGGGGACCCGGCCGGACCCGAGGAGGACACATGTCGACGTCAGAGCCCGACGCATCCCGTTCGCCCGGAGCATCCCGTACGCCAGGGGAGCGCTGTACGCCGGACGACGTGCTCCACGCCCGTACCGGTACCGACGTCTCGCCCGAGGACGTCGTGCTGGCCGCGGGCCGTGACATCACCCCGCGCAACCTGGAGTGGGCCAAGCGCAAGATCGAAACGGAGGGGCCGGCCGCCCTGGACAAGCTGCTGCCCTAGGGTGCGGCGGACCGTGCGGTCCGCTGCTGCGGCGAACTGTACGGTCTGCCACGGGGCGGGGACCGGAGCTGTGGGTTCCGGTCCCCGCCCCGTGGCAGTCCCGTGGCACGGCCTTCCGGGCGGGTCACGGTGCCGGCGGTCTCGGCACGGTTGACACGGGTCCCACGGGTCCGACCTGTGCCTGACCTGTGCTGCGGCAGCTCGACCGGCTCGGGTGCCGCTCTCCAGGCGGCGTGGTGCCGGTCTCCGGGCGGCGGGTGCCGTCGCCGTGCGCCGTCAGCGCCGCGAGCCCTCGCCGGGCAGCGTGCTGTCGTCGTCGACGACGTGCACGGCGGCCTCCTCGGCGCCCGCGGCCCCGCCGTCGATACCCGCGTCGAAGGCCACCTCCTCCTTGGTGGTGTCGGTGTGCGCGCCCTCGTCGGGGGCGACCAGGCGCCCGGCGCGCTCGTCCCCCGCCTCCGGGTCGACCGGTTCACCCTCGCCGCCGGGCAGGTCGCCCACGTCGTCGCCGTCGGTCTCCCCCGCGTCGGGCCGTTCCTGGGCCAGCCGCCGGTCGAGGCTCTCGCCCTCGTGCTGTTCGGCCGCCGTGGTGCCGTACTTGTCGACGCCGAGCGGCTTCTGTGGCGGCGAGTAGCCCTCGTCGAGGGTGTCGTCGTAGGTCCGCTCGCCGATCGCGTCCTGCATGTCCAGCGGCGCGGCGTCCTCCTGCTCCTCGTTGCTCCCGGTGGGCTGGTAGGCGTCGTCGGCCATCGGATCGGTGCTCACGGATGCCTCCTTCTCGGCGGCTCGGGGTCGCGGTGTCGTGCTCCGCGTTTCCCGCCGCGCCATCTCCAATCCCGCTGCCGCCCGATTCACCGGGTCACACGCGCACCCGGGGCGTCGTGATCACTCGGCGTGGACTCCGTGGACGCGGCCAGGCCCGCCGTCCACTTCTCCTCGATGCGGCCGACCTTCCAGACCACCAGGGCGAGCACCCAGGTGACGAAGAACAGTCCGACGATGACGAAGCCGATGACGTTGAGGTCCAGGCCCGCGACCCAGTCCCAGAAGAAGCCGTGCAGTGCGAGCTTCTCGGCGAGCAGGCCGAGCAGTTCGACGGTGCCGATGATCAGGGCGACCGCCACGGACAGGCCGGTGATGGTGAGGTTGTAGTAGACCTTGCGGACGGGCTTGGAGAACGCCCAGCCGTAGGCGAAGTTCATGAACGAGCCGTCGATCGTGTCCAGCAGCGACATGCCCGCCGCGAACAGCACGGGCAGGCACAGGATGGCGTACCAGGGCAGCCCGGAGGCGGCGCCGGAACCCGCCAGCACCAGCAGCGCGATCTCGGTGGCCGTGTCGAAGCCGAGCCCGAAGAGCAGCCCCAGCGGGTACATCTGCCAGGGCTTGGTGATCGACTTCATGACCCGGCCGAGGATGCGGTTCATGAACCCGCGGCTGTTCAGCTGCTGCTCCAGCGCGGCCTCGTCGAAGTGCCCGGAGCGCATCTGCCGGAACACCTTCCAGATGCCGGCGAGGATCACCAGGTTGATGGCGGCGATGACGTAGAGGAAGGTGCCGGAGACGGTCGTGCCGATCAGGCCGGTGACGTCGTGCAGCTGCGAGTTGTCGTCGCGGACGGGGCCCGCCAGCGCCCTGACGCCCAGGGAGAGCAGGAACGCCAGGCCGAAGACGATGCTGGAGTGGCCGAGGGAGAACCAGAAGCCGACCGACAGGGGCCGCTGCCCCTCGTTCATCAGCTTGCGGGTGGTGTTGTCGATGGCGGCGATGTGGTCGGCGTCGAAGGCGTGCCGCATGCCGAGCGTGTAGGCGGTGACGCCGATGCCGATGCCGAAGGACTTGGTGCCGAGGCTGTAGTGCTCCGGCGCCACGATCCACACGAGGGTGAACCAGCCGATGACGTGCAGGGCGAGCACGAAGGCGGCCATGCCGCCGACCCTGGTCCACTCCTGCCGCGTCATGGAGGTGCGGACGCGGTGCCAGGGCGAGCGCTTGGCCTCGGCCGTGGCGGGGAGGAGCGGAGTGGGACCAGGGGCGGCCGTCATGGGAGGGGCTTTCCTTCGGTGGATGGTGCGAGAGGCCGCACTGAGGCAGCCTTCTGCCATGCTCTCCCATCTGCGCATCATGTGCAGTAAAGGCCGTGATTGGTCTTGACCATGGGAGGGGAAAGTCCGGCCCGGCCCCGGCCCGCGGCGCGGTACGCCGCGACCGGGCAGGTCAAGCCGGTGGGGGGCAGGTCAAGCCGGTCGGGCAGGTCGGACAGGTCGGGTCCGTGGAGCGGCCGGGCGGACGGCCGGTCGGCGGACGGCCGGTCGGGCGGATCAGGGCGGTGGGGCGGGGTCAGGGCGGTGGGGCGGGGTCAGGGCGGTGGGGCGGGGTCAGGGCGCCAGCAGGCCGCGGCCGAGCCAGTCGGCGGAGTCGCGTACGCCCGGCAGGACGTAGAAGTAGCCGCCGCCGGTCGGCGAGATGTAGTCGACGAGGGGCTCGTCGATCAGCCGGGTCTGGGTGGCCTCGAACTGGCGGACGACGTCCTGCTGGTAGCAGCAGAAGACCAGGCCCATGTCGAGGTTGCCGACGTTGTCGACGCCCCGGTCGTAGTTGTAGCCGCGGCGCAGCAGGCGGGAGGCGTCGGTCGCGGCGGTGCGCGGGTTGGCCAGCCGGATGTGGGAGTCCAGCGGGATCGCCGTGCCGTGCGGGTCCTTGGCGTAGTTCGGGACGTCGCTCTCCTGGGCGCCGTCCAGCGGGGCGCCGGTGTCCTTGCGGCGGCCGAACATCTTCTCCTGCTCGGTCAGCGACACCCGGTCCCAGAACTCCACGAGCATGCGGATGATCCGGATGACCTGGTAGCTGCCCCCGGTCGCCCAGGCGGGCTCGCCCTGGCCCTCGCCCACCCAGATCAGCCGGTCCGTCTCCCGGGCGGAGGTCACGTCCGGGTTGGCGATGCCGTCCTTGAAGCCGAGCAGGTTGCGCTGCGTGCCGGTGGGGCGCGGGGTGTTCTGGAAACCGTCGATGCGCCACTTGATCTGGAGGGCGCCGCGCGTGTGCCGGGCGATGTCGCGCAGCGCGTGCAGCACGGTGTCCTGGCGGTTCGCGCAGATCTGCAGGGACAGGTCGCCGTGGCACTCGGCGGCCCTGAGGTTGTCGTTGGGGAAGGTGCGCATCGCGGTGAGCCGGCGCGGCCTGGCCTTGGCGAGGCCGTAGCGGTCGTCGAAGAGGGAGGCTCCGACGCCGACGGTCACGGTGAGGGCGTCGGCGGGGACCTCGGGGCCGAGGATGCCGCTGTCGGAGGGCGGGGCGCCGACGCCGAGGTCCGTGGGGGCGCCGCCGGCGGTGAGGAAACGGGCCCGCTCGGTGAGGGTCTTGAACAGGTCCGCCAGTTCCCGGCGGTCGTCGGCGATGACGTCGAAGGAGACGAAGGCGGCGGCGGCCTGCGCGGGGGTGACGACCCCGGCCTGGTGGGCACCGTGGAAGGGGATCCGCGTCGGCTCGGAGCCGTCCGCGGCATGCGCCTGGCCGGTGCCGGTCTGGCTCAGCGCGAGCCCGCCGCCGGCCAGGACCGCGCCGGCGGCCCCGGCTCCGAGGGCCGTCCGGACGAAGGTGCGGCGGCCGTGACCGGCGGGGCAGCCGCCCGGCGGGGTGGGCGTGGCGGCGGACGGCATGGAGGGGTTCCCTTCGGTGTGGACCGGTGGTCGGCTCGGGGCGGTTCGGGGGGTGGGGCACGGCGCGCGGGGGGGGTCAGGCGGACTTGCGGATCTCCAGCAGGTCCGGCACGGGGGCGAGGTCTTCCAGGAGCTGCCCGGTGGCCCCGTCCAGGCGGGCCCGGCCGGCGGCGTCGAGCCGGTCGAGCGGGGTCCAGGTGTCGCCGTGGTGCGCCGCGTCGAGCAGCGCGCGCAGCCGGGCGGTGTCCCGCTCGACGGTGGGCAGCAGGCGCGGGGCGCGGCTGGTCAGCAGCGGCTTCAGTACGGTGAGCAGCTCGCCGGTGCCGGTGAGGTTGGCGTCGGTCGTGGCCAGCTCGGTGCCGCTGCCCTGGTCGGCGTCGCCGGTCAGCTCGAACTGGAGGGTGTTCTCGAGGATCTCGTGGGCGCGCAGCGGCAGGTCGCCGGGGTCGAAGTCCTGGCCGGGGAAGGCCTTGCACAGACCTGCCGCGTCGGCGGCGAGCCGCCGGGCCGGTGCCTTGAGCAGACCGGCTTCCTGCCCGTGCCACAGGCCGTACTCGATGCGGTGGAACCCGGTGAAGTCCTTGTCCGCGACGCCGCCGGCAAGGCCGTCCGGCCTGCCGTTGATCTTCTTGTCGAAGTCCTCGAAGGTGCCGTAGGCGGCGCCGAGGGAGGAGTACGTGCGGTGGGCGGTCAGCCAGTCGGCGCGGGCCGCGTCCAGGTGGCCGCCCTGGATGTCGTCGTTCAGCCGGGCGGTCTGGGTGACCAGGGTGGCCAGGCCGGCGTCGACGTAGTGCCGGTACTGCTGGAGCGGGCCCGCCAGGTCCTGCTCGGAGACGGGGACGACCGCCTTGGCCCCCGCGCCGCCGCTCACCCGCACGGCCTTGGAGGTGACCGCCTTGCCGCCGGTGGGCACACAGCGCCAGGCGTAGCTGCCGCCCGCGACGGTGGCGACCAGGTCGCGGGTGGTGCCGGGGGCCAGCCCCTCGATCTCGCCGTAGACGGCGTTGCTGGCCGGGTCGATCAGGTAGACCTCGGAGGTCTTCGAGCCGGTGTTGTGCATCTGGAAGGTCTGCCGGCCCGTCCGCGGTGCGGTGAAGCCGTTGCCGCACTCCGTCTCGGAGACGGCGACGGTCTGCGCACCGGCGGGCTTGGGCCGGCCGAGGGCCACGACGAGTCCCGCCACGACCGCGGGCACGGCGACGACGGCCACCGGGACGACCCAGGCGGGGCGACGGCGGCGTACGGGGGCGGCGGGCGCGGCCGGCCCGGAACCGGGCGCGGGCCCGGACTGGGGGCTGGGCTCGGACCCGGGATCGGACTCGGGATCGGACTCGGACGTCTGTGCCGGGCGGGTCTCCGTCCCGGGCCCCCGGTCGGACGTGGCGGCGGCCGGGTCGGCGGAGGGGACGGCGGGCGCGGCAGGGAGGTCGGCGGAGGGCGCGGCCGACGCTACGGCGGCGGCCGGCTTCGGGCTGCTCACCGGGGCGCCGCCCGCACCCGCACCCGCACCGCTCGCGCGTACGCCCCGCACGAAGAGGGTCATCACCACGGCGAGGTAGCCGACGTAGGCGACGACCTGGACCCAGGTCATCGCCGGGGTCAGGTTGAGGACGCCCTGGACCAGGGTGGCGTACCAGGAACTCGCGTCGATGCCGCCGCTCAGGTCGACGGCGTAGGCGGTGGAGCCGGGCAGGACACCGCCCTCCTGGAGGTCGCGCAGGCCGTAACCGAGGACGCCGGCGGCGATCACGATCAGGACGGCGCCGGTCGCGGTGAAGAACTTGGTGAGGTTGATCTTCAGGACCCGCCGGTACAGGCCCCAGCACAGGCAGGCCGCCAGGACGAGCCCGATCCCGGCGCCGGCCAGCGGACCGGCGGACTCACCGGCCGCGCGTGCGGTGGTCCACAGGAACAGGGCCGTCTCCAGGCCCTCGCGGCCCACGGCGAGGAAGGAGGTGAGGATCAGCATGCCCGCGCCCATGGCGAGCGCGCCGGTCACCTTCTGCTTGATCTCACCGGAGAGGCTGCGGGCCGAGCGGCGCATCCAGAAGACCATCGCGGTGACGAAGGCGACGGCCACCACGCTGAGCGCGCCGCCGAACGCCTCCTGCGCCGTCGCCGAGAGAGAGGCAGCCGTGAAGGTGAGGACGGCGCCGAAGCCGAGCGCGAGCGCGACGGCCGCCAGAACGCCGGTCCACACCTGCGGCAGCCGGGACCTGGCACCGGCCCGGACCAGGGTCGCGACCAGGATGGAGACGATGAGTCCGCCTTCGAGTCCCTCCCGCAGTCCGATCAGGAAACTCGGAAACGCGTCGTCCCACATGCCGTGCGGCCCTCCCCGGCACACCGCCCCGGCCACGGTGGGACCGAGTTAGCGAAGGCATGCCTTACTTCGGACCCCATCATGACTACACGCATGTAGTCAAAAGGTCATGGGGCGGCAATGGCAAGGCAAAACCGCGGCGGACCGGGGGCGACCCTCGGACCCCGCCACCCGGCCTCGATGCCCATGCGTCCGGCCTCGACGCCGACGCGGCTCGCCTCGACGCCCGGTTCACCCGGCCTCCACACCGATTCACCCGCCCGGACGATCACGGGAACGCCGCGCCGGTCGTTTTCGTCTACAGTGCAGTAGACGGTCTACAGATTTGTAGTCACTCCCGGCCGCCGCCCCGGGCGCCCCACGCGTGCCCGCGGTCCCGCCCTCCCCCGACGGAAAGAGCCCGCGCCGATGATCGCACCCCCGCTCCTGTCGTCACAGCTCGCTGTCAACGTGCTGGACGCCCAGTCGCTGCTGGCCGCCTTCGGCGTGCTGGGTGTCGGGGTGGTGATGTTCGCCGAGACGGGACTGCTCGTCGGTTTCTTCCTCCCGGGCGACTCGCTGCTGTTCACCGCGGGGCTGCTGTGCACGGGCACCGCCGACCGGGGGGTGCGGCTGTCGCTGGCCCCGCTGCTGCTCGCCGCCGCCGTGGGCGCGCTCGCGGGGTCGCAGTGCGGCTACCTGCTGGGCCGCAAGGCCGGGGGCGCCCTGCTCGCCCGCAGTCGCTCGCCCAGGCTGCACGAGGGCGCCCGGCGCGCCGAGGAACTACTGGAGCGGTACGGGTTCGCCAAGGCCATCGTGCTGGCCCGCTTCGTGCCGGTGGTGCGGACCGTGCTCAACCCGGTGGCCGGCGCGCTGGGCGTGCCCGTGCGGACGTTCACGCTGTGGCAGGTGGCCGGCGGTCTCGTGTGGAGCCTCGGGCTGACCCTCGCGGGGTACGCGCTCGGTTCGTCAGTGCCGAACATCGACAAGTACCTGCTCCCGGTGATCGCGCTGATCGTGGTGGTGTCGCTGATCCCGCTCGCCGCCGAGGTGCTGCGCTCCCGGCGCGCCGCGAAGGCCAGGGAGGCACGCGGATGATGCTCGCCCTCTCGGGCGCGTCGGTCGACGGCTCGCTCTACACCGACGTGGTGGACCTGGCCCGCCGCTCCCCCGCGTGGTTCGACGACACGGTCTCGGTGTGGTCGGCGTACGGTCTCGCGGTGTTCGCCGTGCTGATGGCGGCGGGCTGGTGGCGGGCACGCCGGGTGGACGCCGCGTCCGCCGTGACGGCGCTGGCGGTGCCGGTCGCCGTCGTCCTCGCCTACGTGGTGAACTCGCTCGTGAAGCTCGCCGTGCACGAGGTGCGGCCCTGCCGGACCCTGCACACGGTCACCCTGGAGGCCTGTCCGGCGCCCACCGACTGGTCCTTTCCCAGCAACCACGCGGCGATCGCCGCCGCGGCGGCGGTGGCACTCTTCTTCGTGTCGCGCCGTCTCGGGGTGATCGCCGTGGTGGCCGCCGCCGCGATGGCGGTCTCCCGGGTCTGGGTCGGTGCCCACTACCCGCACGACGTGCTGGCCGGCCTCGTGGCCGGCGCGCTGGTGGCCTTCGTGATGATGAAGGTGCTGGTACGCCGCCCGGAAGAGCTGGCCCGGCGGATCGCGGCGTCCCGGCTGCGCCCCTTGCTGGTCTCATGAGGCACCGGGACACCGCGGACTTCTCAGGGAGTGCGGCGCTCGGTGCCTGGGCCGCGTTCACCGTGGTCGCCCTGGTCGCCGCGGGCGGGCACGGCGCGCCGCTGGGGGTGGACCAGACGCTGCTGTCCTGGTCGGTCGGCCACCGTCCCGAGGTGGTGGTGGCCGTGGCGCGGGGGCTGACCGCCACGGGCACGGGCGTCGTCCCGTACGTGCTGGTCGCGCTGGCCGGGACGCTCCTGGGCCGCACGGCGCGGCAGCGTACGGCCGCGGCGGCCGTCGGCGTCTTCTGCCTGGCCGTGGGGCAGGCCGCGCGCCAGGGGGTGATGGAGCTGGTCGCCCGTCCGCGTCCGCCGCACCAGGACTGGGCGACGCACGCCTCGGGCTGGTCCTTCCCGTCCGGGCACACGACCACGTCGGCGGTGACCGCCGGTCTGGTGATCCTCGCGATACTCCTGCGCGCTCCGCGCGGCCGGACGGCGCTGTGCCTGGCCGTCGGCTGCTGGGGCGCGCTCGTGGGGCTGACCCGGGTCTATCTCGGGGTGCACTGGTTCACCGACGTCGTCGGCGGCTGGTTGTTCGCCGTGGGCTGGCTGGGCGTGTGCCTGTGCGCGGCCGTCAGGTGGCTGCCCCCGCGCTTCGTCGACGCGCTGACGACGCGCGCCACGGGTCGGGCGGAGGCGGCGGCCGTGCCGCAGGAGCCTTCGGGCGGGGCGGGGCGCTCGCACGCGGCGTGAGTCGGACGTGGGCTACCGGGCGACGAACCCACACATCACGACCGCCCGCGCTCACCCGGCACCGCACCCCGCCGACCCCACCCGCCGCGCTCACCCGGCACCACACCCCGCCGACCCCACCCGCCGCGCTCACCCGGCGCCACACTCCGCCGCCGCCTGCCGCGCTCACCCGGCACCGCACTCCCCCGCCCGCCGCACTCCCCCGCGCGCCGCACTCGCCCGGCCTCACACCGCCCGGCGGCGGATCAGGACGCCCAGCACCAGCAGGCCCGGTACCAGGGGAAGCCAGACCGTCAGGAGTCGGTAGCCGAGGACGGCGGAGGCCGCCGCCGCTGCCGGGGCGCCCGAGGTGGTCAGGGCGAAGGCGAGCGCGGCGTCCAGGGAGCCCAGGCCGCCGGGCGTGGGCAGCAGCGCGGCGGCGCTGCTCGCGGCGAGGTAGAGGAGTGCCACCCGGGCCGGGGGCAGGGGCAGCCCGACGGCCTCGACGACGGCGATCAGGACGAGGGAGTGCGCGGCGGCGAAGGCGAGCGAGCCGCCCCACAGGGCGGCGGCCCGCTGGGGCCGGGAGTGCACGGCCCGGATGTCCGCGCCCACCGTCGCGGCCACGCGGGCGCACCGGGACCGCAGCGGGCCGCGCAGCACCACCGTGACCAGGACGAGGACGGCCAGGACGCCGGCCACCGCCGTGATCGGGACGTGCGGGAGGCGCAGCACCCCCGGGCAGGCCGCGGCGAGGACGGCGATCAGGACGGACCGGGCCAGCGCGCCCGCCGCGGCCTTGACCGCGAGGGCGCCGGCCGCGCGTGCGGCGGGCAGTCCGCAGCGCATGAGGAAGCGCAGGTTGACGGCGCCCGCGCCCAGGCCCGCGGGCAGGACGTGGTTGGCGGCCGAGGCGGCGAACTGGGCGGCGACGAGCCGGGGGCGGGGCAGCCGTTCGGCCACGGCTCCCTGCTGGGCCAGGGCCGCGCACCCCCAGGTGGCCATGGCCGCGCTCGCACCCACCAGCAGCCAGCCCTGGTCGGCGACGGCGAGCCTGTCGGCGCCGGACTCGACGACGGGCCAGTGCCGTTGCCCGAGGTAGGCGGCGCACAGCAGGACCGCGAGCATGACCCCGGTGTGCCACCAGGTCCGGCGGCGCAGGACGGCGGGACGGGTGAGCAGCGGGGAGGTCATGTGGCGGGGCCCTTCTGCGCCGTCGGCGCGACGTACAGCAGCAGGTCGCCGAGCCGGTGGACGGGCCAGCCGCGGGCGTAGGCGGGCGGGGAGGCGCCCGCGGGGGCGAGCGTGGCGACCGGGATGCGCCGTGCGGTCTCCTCGATGGCGGCGCGTGTGGAGTTGGCGTTGGGGCCGTCCGTCGCGGCGGATCCGCAGCCGGTGTAGAAGGCGATGGGGAGGGCCTCCTCCCCGGTGAGCAGGCAGGGCGGGCGGACACCGAGGCCGTGCAGGGCCGCGGCGGTGCGGTTCCAGGCGCGGCGGTCGTCGGTGGTGCGGGCGACGGTGTGGTCGAGGACGGCGTACTGGACGGCGAGGTGCACGGCCAGGGCCAGGACGGCGACGCTCAGGGCGACCGGCCGCCAGTCGCCCTGTGGCGTGGTGACGAGGTGGGCGACGGCGTCGGCGACCGGGAGGGCGAGCAGGGCGTAGGCGGGCAGGAGGAAGCGGGGCGCGGCGTATCCGATCAGGAACAGGTAGGGGAGGGCCGCCGTGGCGGCGCAGGCCAGCGCCACCAGCGTGGGACCGCTGCGCCGGGCGCGCCGGGCGCACAGCAGCCCCAGCAGGGCGAGGACCGGCAGGGCGTACCACCAGGCCGTGACCAGGAGGTTCGGCGGCGCTCCGGTGCACGGGCGGCACAGGGTCCGCCCGCCCAGGCTGCGCAGCTGGTCGGTCACGGCGAAGTGCCAGCCGAGGCCGCCCTGGATGGCGGAGCCGTCGGCGAGCCGCCGCAGCGGTCCGCCGTAGTCGGCGTAGGCCTCGGCGATCCACTCGGCGGAGCCCGCGGCCAGTCCGGCCAGGAGGGCGATGAGCGGCTTGAAGTGGCGGCCGGGCAGCGCGAGGGCCAGCAGCGGGAGCACCACCCAGACCGCGTCCATGGGGCGCATCAGCGCCATGAGGGCGGCGGTGCCGGCCAGGCCCGCGAGGGCGGCGCGGTCCTGCGGGTCGGCGCGGGCCCGCACGAAGCAGCCCGCGCAGGCGAGCGCGCCGACGGCGACCCAGTAGTTGGGCATGGCCTGCGGGCCGTAGAAGAGGGTCACCCACAGGGAGGCGAAGAGGGCGCCGGCGAGGGCGCGGACGCGGGCGGGGAAGTGGTCGCGCCACACCCGCAGGGCCAGGTACAGCGCGAGGCCCGACAGCAGGGCGAGGAAGACGCGCAGCAGCACGGTGGAGGACGACCAGGAGGCGACGGGGGCGACCAGCAGGGAGACGCCGCGAGCCCGGGGGGCGCTGAAGAAGGCGGCCGGTGCGTGCGGGCTGACCTGGCTGACGTAGACGGTCTCGTCCCAGCCGAGGCCCATCGCGGGGCGTACCAGGAGCAGTTGGGCGAGGGTGAAGGCGGCGGCCACCGCCGCGACCGGTGGGTCGCCCCGGCGGCGGCGCGCCCGGCCGTCACCGGCCCTCGGTGCGGGACGCCGGTACCCGGCGAGTATGGCGTGCGTGTTGTCGGCCATCTCCACCCCTCATCCCTACGCACTGTAGGGTTTCTGACTCCACAGTGTGCGGGACCGGTGCGGGAGTCGGGCAGGACGTCAGGGAATCGTCGGGAAAACGTCACGGAAAGAATCGGCGAACTCGTATGGAAAAGCCCAAAAGATGAGGAAAGTGTTCGGATCTGCGGTTCACGGGCAGGTCGAGGACCAAGGACAAGCTAACCCGGCTCGGGGCGCTTCGCCGGGCGGGACACCGCCGGACACCCGGCATCCCTACGCGCTGTAAGGTTGAGGGCATGGCTGGCAGAGGGCCTCACGGCAGGACGGAACGGCGCAGTCCGGGCGAGTTGGAGAGCGAGGTCCTCGCCGCGCTGTGGTCCACGGAGCGCCCGCTGACACCGGCCGAGATCCAGCTGGAGATCGGTGGCGACCTGGCCTACAACACCGTGCACACCATCCTCAAACGGCTCTGGGACAAGGGGCTGGTGCTGCGGGAGGTCGACGGGCGGCGGGGCGCCTACCGGCCGGCGAAGAACGCCGCCGAGCTGACCGCCCAGGCCATGCACGAGGCCCTGGACCGCGGCCCCGATCCGATCGCGGCGCTGCAGCAGTTCGTGACCGGGCTGAGCGCCGAGGAGGAGCGGGCCCTGCGCGAGCTGCTGGCGGGAGGGCCCGCATGAGGATCGACGTCTACATCCCGCCGGCACTGTCCGTGCTGCTCTCGGTGATCAGCCCCGCGATCGGCCGCCGGGTGGCCCCCGCGCCGGCCGCGCGCGTGCTGACCGCCGCCGCCGTGGGGAGCGCGGGCGCCACCGTCTGGTCCCTCGCGCTGCTCGCCCTCACCCTCGCCGGCGACGCGCCCGCGTTCCTCGCGCGCTCCGGCGGGGACGGCCGCCGCCTGCCGGAGCCGGTGCCCGAGGTGATCGCAATCTTGGCCTGCCTGGCCCTCGTGGCCGTCGGCATCCGGCTGGGGCGCGCCGTCCGCGGCGAGTTCGGCACCCGCCGGGCGCTGCGGCGGCTGTGCGCGGGGCATCCCGGGGACACCGAACTGATCGTGGCCGCCTCGCCCGTACCGCGGGCGTTCGCCATCCCCGGCTCCCCCGGCCGGATCCTGGTCACGGCCGCGATGCTCGGCGCGCTGCGGCCCCAGGAGCGCCGGGTGCTGCTCGCCCACGAACGCGCCCACCTCACCCACCGGCACGCGCGGCTGGTGACCGCCGTGACGCTGGCTGTGGCAGCCGACCCGCTGCTCGGCCGGGTGCGCCCCACGGTCGCCTTCCTCGTCGAGCGCTGGGCGGACGAGCGGGCCGCGGCGGCGGTCGGCGACCGCACCGCCACCGCGCGGGCGCTGGCCCGCGCGGCCCTCACGGCCGGCCGGGCGGCCGGGCCGGCCGGCACGCTGCCCCTCACCGACCGCGCCGTCACCCGCCGGATCGCGGCCCTGCGTTCGGCGCCGCCGCCGCCCCTGTGGCCGGTCGCCGCCGCGGTGCTCGCCCTCGGCGCCCTGCCGGTCCTCGGCGCCGCCGACGCCACCGGCGACCTGCTGCGCCTCCTGCCGCTCGGCCTCGCCTGAACCCGGGCGGCCGAGCGACCGCCTCGGCGGCGCGGCGTGCCCGGTCAGCGCGCTCCGGGCCTGCGGTGCAGGGGCTGGTCCGGGGCCGGCAGGTGACGGGGCTGCGGGACCGGGCGGGTGACGGGCGTGCCCGGCTGGAGCGGGACCGCCTCGCCGTGGTGGCGGACCGTCAGCGACGGTCCGGACAGCAGGGTGTACGTGGCGGTCTCCTGGGTGAACTCCACGCGCAGCCGGCGGTCCCGGAACAGCATGGTGAAGGCCAGCCGGCTGAACCGCTCCGGCAGGCGGGGCGCGAACTCCAGGGTGTCGCGGGCCCGCCGGGTGCCGCCGAAGCCCACCACCAGCGCCATCCAGGTGCCGGCCAGCGACGCGATGTGCAGCCCGTCGCGGGTGTTGTGCTCCAGGTCCTCCAGATCCATCAGGGCCGCCTCGGACGCGTAGTCGTAGGCGAGGCGCAGGAAGCCCGCCTGCGCGGCGATGACCGCCTGCACGGCCGCCGAGAGGGAGGAGTCGCGCACGGTCAGCGGCTCGTAGTAGGCGAAGTTGCGGGCGATGTGCTCCTCGTCGAACTCGCTGCCGCAGGTGTACATGGCCAGCACCAGGTCCGCCTGCTTGATCACCTGTTTGCGGTAGAGGTCGAAGTAGGGGAAGTGCAGCATCAGCGGGTACTGGTCGGCGCGGGTGGAGGTGAAGTCCCAGCGCTGGTAGCGGGTGAAGCCCGCGCTCTGCTCGTGCACCCGCAGTTCCGCGTTGTACGGGATGTTCATGGACTCGGCGGCGTCCCGCCAGGCGGCGCTCTCCTCGTCGTCGGCGCCGAGCCGCTCGGCCTCCTTCGGGTGGCGCTCGACGACGTCCGCGGCGGCGCGCAGGTTCGCCCGGGCCATCAGGTTGGTGTACGTGTTGTCGTCGGCGATCGCGCTGTACTCGTCGGGTCCGGTGACACCGTCGATGTGGAAGGTGCCCCGGTGGTCGTGGTGGCCGAGCGAACGCCACAGCCGGGCGGTCTCCACCAGCAGTTCCATCCCGGTGTCGCGTTCGAAGTCCGTGTCGCCCGTGGCGGCCACGTACCGCACCACGGCGTGCGCGATGTCGGCGTTGACGTGGAAGGCGGCGGTGCCGGCGGGCCAGTACGCCGAGCCCTCCTCGCCCTCGATGGTCCGCCAGGGGAACGCGGCGCCGTGCAGCCCCAGCTGGGCGGCGCGCTCCCGGGCGGCGGGCAGGGTGTTCTGCCGCCAGCGCAGCGCCTCGGCCACGGCGTTCGGCGAGGTGTAGGTCAGCAGCGGCAGCACGAACATCTCGGTGTCCCAGAAGGCGTGCCCGTCGTAGCCCGAACCGGTCAGCCCCTTGGCGGGGATGGCCCTCTCCTCGGCCCGGGCGCCCGCCTGCAGCACGTGGAAGAGCGCGAACCGCACGGCCTGCTGGATCTCCTCGTCACCGTCCACCTCGACGTCCGCGCGCGCCCAGAAGTCCTCCAGGTACGCCCGCTGTTCCTCGGCCAGGGCCGTCCAGCCGCCGTGCGCGGCGGCGGCGAGGGCCGCGTCCACCTGGTCGCTCATCGCGGGCCGCGAGCGGGTGCCGGACCAGCCGTGGGCGACGAGCTTCTCCACCCGCAGCTTCTGCCCGGGTTCCAGGACGGAGGCGACCGTCAGCCGGGCGAGGTCCGGGTGGCTCTCGCTGCCGGTCGTGGTGCGCTCGGGGCCGGTGACGACGTGGTCGGCGGCCACCGCCACGCGCAGCCCGCTGCGCCGGGTGCGGTGCACCAGCCGCAGCCGGTTGCCGGAGGCGAAGTCCTCCTCCGGCTCCAGCGGTGCCTGCAGGGCCATCGCCGCGCGCGGGTCGCCGTTGGCCTGCGGCAGTTGCTCGTTGGCGACGAGTTCGGACTGGATGACGACGCGGACCGAGCAGTCGACCGGCTCCACCTCGTAGGCGATGGCGCCGATGGAGCGCTGGCTGAGGGAGACCATCCGGGTGGAGCGCACCCGGATGCGGGTGCCGGCCGGGGAGATCCACTCGCACGTCCGCTCCATCACCCCGCCGCGCAGGTCCAGGACGCGCTCGTGGGAGACGAGCCGGCCGTAGCGCAGGTCGAACGGCTCGTCGTCGACGAGCAGCCGCAGCACCTTGCCGTTGGTGATGTTGATGACGGTCTGGCCGGACTCGGGATATCCGTAGCCGGCCTCCGCGTACGGCAGCGGGTGCACCTCGTAGACGCCGTTGAGGTAGGAGCCGGGCAGGCCGTGCGGTTCGCCCTCGTCGAGGTTGCCCCGCCAGCCGACGTGGCCGTTGGAGAGGGCGAAGACCGACTCGCTCTGGGCGAGCACGTCCAGGCTCAGCTCCGTCTCGCGCACGGTCCACGGCTCGACGGCGTAGGAACGGTGGGTGATCACGCGGCACCTCCCTGTCCGGCAGGACCCCTTCGGGCGAGGAGTTCGGCGAGGTCCTCCACGACGACGTCGGCGCCGTGCGCGTACAGGGCGTCCTTCTGCCCGACGCGGTCGACGCCGACGACGTACCCGAAGCGGCCCGAGCGGCCCGCGTCCATGCCGGCCAGGGCGTCCTCGAAGACGGTGGCCCGGGCCGCCTCCACGCCGAGGTCGCGGGCGGCGGCGAGGAAGGTGTCCGGGTGCGGCTTGCCGGGGAGTCCGCGCTCGCGGGCGACCACTCCGTCGATGCGTACGTCGAACAGGCCTTCGGCGTCGATGGAGCGCAGCACGTCGACGGTGTTGGCGCTGGAGGACACGATCGCGGTCCTCAGGCCCGCTGCCCGCACCGCCGCGATGTAGCGCAGGGTGCCGTCGTAGGCCTCCACGCCCTCGGTACGGATCTTCTCCAGGACGAGTTGGTTCTTGCGGTTGCCGACGCCGTTGACGGTCGGGGCGTCCGGCGGGTCGTCGGGGGTCCCCTCGGGCAGGTCGATGCCCCGGGAGGCGAGGAAGGTGCGCACCCCGTCGGCGCGGGGCCGCCCGTCGACGTACTCGTCGTAGTCGACGACCGCGTCGAAGGGACGGTAGTCCGCGCCGTCCCGCTCGCGCAGGAACGCGTCGAACGTCTCCTTCCAGGCGGCCGCGTGCACCACCGCCGTCTTGGTGACGACCCCGTCGAGATCGAAGAGGCAGGCCACAATTTCTTCGGGCAGACCGAGCTCTGTCATACAGGCACCCTTCCCCACGACACGGCGTTGACGGGGTGTCGCACGCCACATCGGACGCACTTCGCCCGGATCTCCGTACGGCCGCGTGGGCGACGGCTCCGTGTATGGCGGCTTCGCGCACGACGGCCCACGCACGACAGCCCCACGCACGACGGCTCCCATGCACGATGGCTCCGTGCACGATGGCTCCGTGCACGACGGAACCCCGCACGACTCTCCGTGCGACTCTCCGTACGGTGACACACTGGCGCGTGTGCCGCTGACCTTCGACGACCTCCTCGACCGCGCCCGCGCCCTCCCGCGCGACGGGCACCGCGCCGTCCTCGGCATCGCGGGCAGCCCCGGGGCCGGCAAGTCGACCCTGGCCGAGCACCTGGTGCGGGCCCTGAACGGCGCGGGTGAACCCTGGGTCGCGCACGTCCCGATGGACGGCTTCCACCTCGCCGACGCCGAACTCGACCGCCTCGGACGGCGGAGCCGCAAGGGCGCGCCGGACACCTTCGACGCGGCGGGGTACGCGGCGCTGCTGCGGCGGCTGCGCGAGGAGTACACCGGGTACGGGGCCGGCGATGCCGAGACCGTCTACGCGCCCGGTTTCGAACGCGTCCTCGAACAGCCGCTGGCGGGCGCGGTCCCGGTGCCGCCGTCGGCCCGGCTGGTGGTGACGGAGGGCAACTACCTGCTGCTGGACACCGGCCCCTGGGCGCGGGTGCGCGCGCAACTGGACGAGGTGTGGTTCTGCGACCTCGACGAGGAGGAGCGCGTGCGCCGTCTCGTCGCCCGGCACGAGGAGTTCGGCAAGGGCCACGAGGAGGCCGTCGCCTGGGTGCGGGGCACCGACCGGCGCAACGCGGACCTGGTGGCGACCACCCGCTCGCGCGCGGACCTGGTCGTCCCGGCGGCGGTCCTGCCCGACCGCTCCCGGGTCCTGCCGCCGCCCTCGCGCCGGCCGGCGGGCGGGGCTCACGCCGTGTCCGGATCCCCTCGCGCGAGCACCGCCCATGACACTGAGTGAGCTATGTTGAAGCGCTGTGGGAGACAAAGGAGGCGCCTCGGTGCCATCGCCGCAGCAGGCTCGCGCGCAGGCGTCCGCCATCACCTCGGGCAGGTCGGCCGGGCAGGCCGAGGCCGCACCGGCGTCGCAGCTCAGGGCGCTCTTCGACGGGCCCCAGCTGTCTCCCGGGCAGCGCCGCATCGCCCAGTACCTGATCGAGAACATCGCGGAGGCGGCCTTCCTGCCGATCACCGAACTGGCGGACCGGGTGGGTGTCAGCCAGCCCTCGGTGACGCGGTTCGCGGGCGCGGTCGGCTTCAGCGGGTACCCGGCGCTGCGGGAGAAGCTCCAGTCCATCGCGCTCAGGACCCTCGCGGGCGGCCCCGGCACGGTCGAGGAGGACCGGGGCAACGAACTGCAGGCGGCGGTCGACGCCGAGATCGAGAACCTGGAGAACCTGCGCCGGGACCTGGCCGACCCGGAGCGGGTGATCACCGTCGGCCGCGAGCTGTCGCGGTCGGCGCCGCTGACCGTGCTGGGGCTGCGCATCTCGGTCTCGCTCGCCGAGTACTTCGCCTACGCCGCCCGGCGCATCCACCCGGACGTGCGGCTGGTGACGCTCGGCGGCAGCGTCGCCTACGACGCGCTCCTGCAGTCCCGCGAGGCCGGGGGGACCTGGGTGCTGGCCTTCTCCCTGCCACGGCACGCGCACGAGACCCTGACCGCCGTCCGCGTCGCCCGCGGCGCCGGACTCAAGGTGGCCCTGATCACCGATCTGGCGCTGGGCCCGGTGGCCGACGAGGCCGACGTCACCTTCGCCACCGGCACGGGTTCCCGGCTGGTCTTCGACTCCTACGCCGCGCCGGGCATCGTCTGCGCGGCCCTGCTGCAGGCCATGACGGACGCCGACCCCGAGCGCACCCAGGCCCGGCTGGAGAAGTACGAGCAGATCGCCGACCAGCACCAGTTCTTCCTCAAGGAATGACGGGACCCTCGGGAAGCGCGGCGTGGCCGCCGGCGGCCTCCGGGGCCGGTGCGCGCGGCAGTGGTCGGAACGTAAGGGGATCAGCCACCCCAATCCGGGCGTGAATGTTTTCATGCGCCTTGCAAAGCGGATGGCATATATAAATACTGCTCACGGATCGCGGCCCGGCGCCCCACGCACCGCCCCGCCCTCCACGACGCCGCACACCCGGAAGCGATGATCATGCCTGTGACGACCACGCGCGTCAGCCCGGACTGGCCCTGCCAGGTCAAGACACCCGGCAGCTACGACTGGGAGCGTTCGGCGACCAGGTGGCTGCGCGAACTGGTGCCCGCCCGCTACGGCAGCTATCCCGCCCTGCTGCGCCACCCCGTGCTGCTCGCCCGCCACGCGCAGATCCAGGTCCAGCAGGAGGTCCGGGTGGCCCGCACCGCCCTGCAGACCGCGCGCGCCGACCTGCCCCGCCTGGGCCTGCCCGAGTCGGTGATCGAACACACGATCAAGCTCTACGCCGGGGAACTCCTGCAACTCCAGCACATCGCGCGCAGCGTACGGGCCGTGACCGAGGCCCTGATGGAGCGCGGCGCGGGCCGCTGAGGACCGGCGCACCCGCCGGGCCCCCCGTCGCCCCTCGCACCGGGAAGCCCCCCGCGATGCGCGGCCCCGAGAAGTATGTGATCAGACCGGGATCGGACAGGTCCACATGTGCGATGCTCGTCGCGTGACCGGTGAATCCGTGCCCCCCGCGGAGCCCGGCGCCGTACCCGAGGCGGCGGCGCCGGCCGAAGGGGTGGCCGGGCCCCCGCACGCCGAGGCGGGCCGGTGGCAGGCCGAGGCCTACCGGCGGCACGAGGCGGCGGAGGCCGCGGCCGTCGTCGAGCGGGCCAAAGGGGCGCTGATGGCGCTGACCGGCTGTTCCCCCGAGGCCGCCCACGAGGATCTGCTGCGGCGGGCCAAGGCCGCGCGCCGCACGCTGGTGGAGGAGTGCCGGATCACGCTGGGCACCCTGGTGCCCCCGCTCAGCCATGCCACCGGCGCCGGCGAGGCCGACGGCGTCGCCGTCCTCGCCGAACTGGGCCGGGCCCTGGCCCAGGCGCAATCGCCCCAGGAACTCGCGGTGTGCCTGCTGGAGCACCTCGCGGCGCCCGTCGGCGCGGACGCCGTGATGCTCTGCCGGCGACAGCCCGCGGGCGCGCCGGTGCCCATCGGGTACGCGGCGACGGACGGCGCACCGGCCGAGCGGTGGCGGCACATGCCTGCCGAAGACGGGGGTGCCGCCCTGGACGCCCTCGTGGCCGGCGAGCCGCGCTGGCTGGACGATGACGCCGCGGTGCGCCCACGGGCCGGGCACCCGGGCGAGCACCGGCCCTCGCGCGCCTGGCTGCCCGTGCCCGGGGCGGACTACGGCGACGTGGCCCTCGGCGTCCTGCGCACCCGCGAAGGTCCGTTCGCTCCGCACGCCCGGGAACTGCTGCGCGGCGTCTCCTGGCTCTGCGCGGCCCGCCTGCGCGACTTCGGGCGGCGGCCGGAACAGGCTCAGGCCGGGGCGAGGGCGGCGGCACGGGCCCTGTTCGAGGCACTGCCCGGCGCGGCGCTGCTGCTCATCCCCGTGCGGTCGCCCGCGGGCGACGTCGAGGACTACCGCGTCGACGCCGCCACCGCGCAGGCCGCCGGGGTCCTCGGCGACGCGGGGCGGGACCTGGTCGGGCGGCGGTTCCTGGAATGCTGGCCGGCCGCCGCCGAGGAGCCGCTCAAGAGGGGCTGGCTGAGCGTGCTGGAGACCGGCGAGCCCTACGAGAGCGGGCCGTTCGCGCAGCAGGAGGCGGGCGCGTGTGGGCCGGGACTGTCCACGTACTCGGTGCGGGCCGCCCGGCTGGGCGACGCCCTAGTGGTGACCTGGCTGCGGTACGCCACCTCGGACCGGCAGCAGCAGCGCCTGGCCGACCTCCAGCGTCTCGGCCGTCTCGGCTGGGCCACCTGGAACCTGGTCACCGACGAGGCGGCCTGGTCGCCGCAGGTGTACCTGCTGTGCGACCGCGACCCGGGGCTCGGGCCGGTCCCGCTGGCCGAGCTGCCGGGCCTGGCGCTGCCGGAGGACGCACCGGCACTCGACCGTGCCGTGCGGGCACTGCTCGCCGGGGGCACGTCGTGCGACGTGCCGTTCCGGATCAGGACGACGGCCGGTGTGCGGCACCTGCGGGCTGTCGCCGAGCCCGTCCCGGACGCCACGGGCGCGCCGGCCGAGGTCCACGGCTTCGTCCAGGACCTGACCGCACAGCGCAGCGCGGAGCTGGCCCTGGTGGAGAGCGAGCGGACGATGCTCGCGCAGGACGGGATCCTGCGGGCCGAGCGGACGCTGGCGGGACGGTTGCAGCACGCGCTGCTGCCGCTGCCGCGCCGCCCGGTGCGCCTGGCCGGGCTGCAGGTCGACGTCGCCTATCTGCCCGCGGAGAGCGGGACCCATGTCGGCGGGGACTGGTTCAGCGCGATCGAACTGCCGGACGGGGACGCGTTGTTCGTCGTCGGTGACGTCGCCGGGCACGGCATCGACGCGGTCGCCACCATGGCGCAGCTCCGGTTCACCGCCAAGGGCATGCTCTTCACCGGCTCGTCACTGACCGGCGCGCTGGCCCGCCTCAACACGCTGCTGCTGCACTCCCGGGACACCAAGGGCACCGCCACCCTCGTCCTGGGGCGCTACCGCCCGGCCGAGCGGCGGCTCGTCTGGGCGCAGGCGGGCCATCTGCCGCCGCTGCTGCTGCGGCGGGGCGAGCCGCGCTACCTTCGGCGTCCGCTCGGTGTGCTGCTCGGCGCGACGGAGTCACCGGTCTTCGAGGAGGCCGAGTGCCTGCTGGAGCCCGGGGACCGGCTGCTGTTCTACACCGACGGTCTGGTCGAGCGGCCCGGCGAGGACATCAACCGGGGCCTGGAACGGCTCGCCCGGACCGCACGCGCCCACCACGCCGGGGCCCCCGGCTCCCTCGTACCGCTGCTGACCGCGATGCTGGAGGGCGAACGGCGCGACGACGTCTGCGTCCTGGACATCCGCGCGCCGGGGGAACCGGCGTAGCCACCGCTCTCAGTCGGCGGGGTGCCCCGGGGAGATGTCGAGCGCGTCCGAGAGGCGCAGCAGCGGTCCGGCCGGGGCGCCGGGGGCGCCGGAGTCCACCGGGTCGAGTACGAAGCCCACGTGGTCGCCTGCGTCGGTGCGCAGAAGGACGCGTCCGACGAACCAGGCGGGCGCGTCGTCGAGGACGACGGCGCCGTCCTGCCGAGCCGTGCAGCGGACGTGTGCGAACTTGTCCACGCCGTCGTCGCCCGTGTGCCCGCCGAACAGCTCGGCCAGCGCGTGCTGTTCCCGGGTCAGCACGTGCACGGCGAGCCGGTCCGCCCGCCGGGCCACCCGGAAGGTCCGGTTCGCCTTGGAGAGCCACACCACGAACCGGGGCGGACCGATGGAACACTGCGAGGCGAACCCGACCAGGCAGCCCGCCCGCTCTCCGTCCGCGGTGGCCGTCACCACGTACATGTCGGGGTCCAACCGGTCGGCGAACGCGTCCAAGCCCTTCATGCCGTACCACTTCCCCGCGCCGCGCCCGTGCACCGCGCGTCCGTCCGGATGACACCAGCCCAGCACACCCCGGGCCCGCCCGCCCGCTCGCCAACAGCCTGCAGTCCGGCAGCCGGGCCGATCTGAGGGAACTGAGTTCCCTCCAGAGGCTGCACCGAGTGCCGTCGCGCCGGTCAGGGAGTGCTACGTTCCCCTCCATGAGCTCCAGGAGCGCGGCGCCCGGCCGCGGTGAGAAGGCGCGGGCGGCGGGCGCGCGGCCGCCCATGCGGGACGCCCTGGTGGCGGCGGCGTTCCGGCTGTTCCTGGAGCGCGGCTACGAACAGACCACCGTGGACGACATCGTGGCCCTCGCCGGGGTGGGACGGCGTTCCTTCTTCCGCTACTTCCCCTCCAAGGAGGACGTGGTCTTCCCCGACCACGAGCGGTGCCTGGCCGACATGACGGCCTTCCTCGCCGCTTCCGGGCCGGACGACGACCCGGTGCGCCGGGTCTGCGACGCCGCCCGGCTGGTGCTGCTGATGTACGCGGAGAACCCGCTGTTCTCGGTGCAGCGCTACCGGCTGACCCGGCAGGTGCCCGGACTGCGGGCGTACGAGCTGTCGGTGGTGTGGCGCTACGAGCGGGCCCTCGCCGGGTATCTGCGCGACCGGTTCGCCGGGCGGGGCGACGGCACGCTGCGGGCGGACATGATCGCCGCCTCGGTGGTCGCCGCGCACAACAACGCCCTGCGCTCCTGGCTGCGTTCGGGCGGCCGCGGCGACGCGCGCGCGGCGGTGGACCGGGCGCTGGACCAGGTGCGGGAGGTCTTCGGCACCACGCCTGCCGCTCCCGCCGCGCCGTCCACACTCCACGCACCCGCCGCGTCGCCCACGCCCCTCGCACCCGCCGCAGCGTCCGCCCCGGCCCCCGCCGCCGGCCCCGCAGCCGTCACCGCCCACCCCGCAGCCACCCCCTCGGCCGGCCCGGTGGGCGAGGCAGAGGCGCGGGGCGCGGGGGACGTGGTCGTCGTCCTGGCCCGGCGGGGAACACCGCTGTGGGAGGTGGTGCGGGAGGTCGAGTCGGCGTTCGCCGAGGACCGTCCGGGCAGGCCCCGCACCGGATGACGGTACCCAGTGCCTTTACGTCTGGCACTCAGTGCCATAACCTGTCGCCGTGCACGGTGGCACGGCGACCGGGCACAGGCGTGCACGGGTGCCCCGCGCACGCGGGATTCCGGCCCAGTGCAGGGAGTTGACCAGCGTGTACCACGCTTCAGGAAACGCGACGCGTCCGGCCGCCGGTTCCGCCACCGGCCTGCTCGAACCCGGGCCCGGCGGCCGCGAAGCGCTCTGCTTCCAGCGCTGCGCCTGGTGCGGCACGGCCATGTACCACCGGCTGCTGTGCCCGGTGTGCCGCGGCAGCGAGCTGCGCACCGAGCACAGTGAGGGCACCGGCACGGTCCGGCACTCCACGGTGGTGCACCGCAACACACCCGCCGCGCGCAATGTGTCCCTGATAGAGATGAGCGAGGGTTTCGTCGTGCGCGGCCGGGTGACGGGTCCGCTCATCGGCATCCACGGCGGCGACCGGGTCCGGCTGACCACCGCGCAGGACCCGGTCCGCGGCGAGCCGGTCTTCCAGCTCGTCGACGAGCCGTACCGCGCCTGGAGCTGACCCCGCCCGGGCCCGGGCGGCACCCGCGCGCCCGGACACCCGGCGCCGTACGCCCGTGCCGCCGCGCCGTCAAGGCAGCAGCGAGCCGTCCGTCCGGGCCGAGGACGGCTCGCTCCCCGGGGTACGCACCCGCCGCTCCGGGCCCTCGGCGGTCCGGACCGCGAGGGCGAGCGCGAGGAGCGTGAGCACCGCGCAGACGACGTAGACGCAGCCCGGCCAGGCCAGCGTCAGCGGGTACGGGCCGGTCCGGGGCAGCCCGTCCTCGACACCGATCAGGCGCGGCACCAGGCGGGTGCCGGTGGCGGCCGCCCACACGGCGAGCGCCACCCGGCTCAGCGGTCGCCCGCGGTGCGGACCGTGCGCCAGCCAGATCATGGCGGGCAGGCACCAGATCCAGTGGTGGCTCCAGGAGACGGGACACACCAGCAGTCCGTACAGCTCCACCGTGAGGAGGGCGCCGAGCGGATCGTCCCGCCGCACCGCGGCGAACAGGGCGCGGGCCGCCGCCAGGGTGACGAGGGCGAGCACCGTCCACCACAGCGCGGAAGCCGTCACGTCCGGCCCGAGCAGCCTGGTGAGCGCGCCCCGCAGGGACTGGTTGCGCACCGACCCGACCGGGCCGACACGCCGGGTGTCGGTCACGAGGGCCGACCAGTAGCGCGCCGACTCACCGGGGGCGACGCACCAGGCGAGCGTGACGGACGCGACCGCGGCTGCGAACGCCCAGAGGCCTGCCCGCCACTGACGGGTCGCCAGCAGGTACAGGCCGGCGACGGCCGGCGTCAGTTTCAGGGACGCCGCCAGCCCGACGGCCGTGCCCCGGCAGGCCGCGCCGCGGCGAAAGGCCAGCGCGCCCACGACGACCGCGCCCAGCAGCAGGTTGATCTGCCCCTGGTCGAGGGTGTGGCGCACCGGTTCCAGCCAGGGTCCGGCGGCGGCCCAGAGCAGCGCGCGGTCCCGGACGCGGCCCCCCGGGCGCGGGCACAGCAGTCGCAGGGCGCCCGCCGTGAGGACGAGCACGGCGGCGAGGGAGAGGGCCCGCCACAGGGCGATCGCCGCCGTCCAGGGGAGGTGCGCCATCGGCAGCAGGGCCAGCGCGGCGAACGGCGGGTAGGTGAAGGGCAGTTCGGGGATGGGCGGCCCGGTGCGCACCACGTGGTCGTAGAGGCCGCCCGAGAGCACGTGCGGCGCGAGCGTGCGGTAGACCCGCAGGTCCAGGGGCTCGGCCGGGGACAGGAGCGCGGTCAGCACGTACAGCGCGAGGGACCCGGCCAGGCACCGGCCCGCGCGGGCGCTCAGCCACTCCCCCGCCGCCCGGCCCCGCACCGCCGGCGCCCTCACGGCCTCAGCTCCGCCATCTCGACTTCCTGTGTTTTCGCACGGCTTCGTCCGGTTCGCGCCGCCCTCTCGCGCCTTCAGCCGCCTTCCGCCCTCTTAGAGCTGCGGACAAAAGTGGGCCCCGGCGGGCGGTGTCCGGCACGCGCCCTCGCCGCGTTGCCGAAAGGCCCTGGTAGCTCCGCTACAAGTACCTTCCGGCGCCTTGCGATCGCACGCACCGGACACCGCCCGCTGATCGGAACCCACTTTTGTTCGCAGCTCTTAGGCCCCGTTCGGCCCCACTCGGTCCTGTTCGTTCCTGTCCGGCCCTCTCGTCCCAGGAACGACCGGCGGGGCGTGGACGTCACGGCCGGGTGCGCCGACTGGCGTGATCACGCCGCTGCCGCCGCTCACCTGCGACGCACAGGCAACCCACAGCGGTCAGGCGCCGTCCTCCGGGACATCAGTGGCCCCTGGGACAGCCGGGGCGCCCGAGTTCATGCAGCGGAGGAAGTCCGTGTTCCGAGGAGGGGACCATTGATCCGTGCCCGGCGAATAGGGGTCACCGCCGTGGCGTTGCTCGCCATGGCGGGGGCGGCGCCCGCGGCAGCGCAGGCGGCGCCGGACCGACAGCCGTCCGCCGCACGGCCGTTCACGGCGGCCGGTGACGGCGACACCGGGCTCCCGCCCGGATGGCGCGTCACCGGCTCCGGCAAGTCACGGCAGCTGGAGTGGCGTTCGGGCACCGCGGTGCCCATGGGGGACGCACGCGTCGAGTTCTACGCGGGCGACCGGCTGCTCGGCCGGCCACGGCCCGGCGGGGACGGCCGTACGTTCCGGCTCGGCCTGGACGCGGCACGAGCGCAGGACCTGAAGGAGCTGAAGGGACTTCAAGTACGCGCGGCCGGCCGCAGGCTGGACGCCGGGGGTACCGGCGGCGCCGCGCACGCGCCCGGCCGCGGCTCCCTGGCCGCGGCGCAGCCGCCCGCCCCGCTCCCCGCGAGCAAGGTCGACCCGGGCAAGCCGGGCCCGTACCGCACCACGAGCGGCGAGTACCAGCTCAAGTCGGTCCGGCTGCCCGGCTTCGCCGAACCCGTGGAGATGCGGGCCGTGGTGGTCGCGCCGCAGGGCGCCACCGGCCGCCGCCCGCTCGCGCTGTTCCTGCACGGCCGCCACGCCACGTGCTACAAGCCGCACACCGACGAGCTCCCCGGCGACTGGCCCTGCCCGGCCGGGACGCTGCCCATCCCGAGCTACCGCGGCTACCTCCAGGACCAGAGGCTGCTGGCCTCCCAGGGCTACGTGACGGTGTCGATCTCGGCCAACGGCATCAACGGGCAGGACTGGGCGGCCGAGGACGGCGGCGCCCAGGCCCGTTCCTCGCTCGTCCGGCAGCACCTGGCGCACTGGGCCGACTGGGCCGCGCACCCGGCCTCGGCACCGGACGCCGTACGCCGCGCGCCCCGGGCCGACCTGTCGCGCGTCCTGCTCGTCGGGCACTCGCGCGGCGGCGAGGGCGTCAACCGGGCCGCGATGGACAGCCTCTACCCCCCGCCCGCCGACCAGGACGGCTACCACGGCCGCACCCGCTGGCACATCAGCGGCACCGTGCTGATCGGCCCGACGGTCTTCGGCCAGAATCCGGTCGCCGACGTGCCGTCCGCGACGATCCTGCCCGGCTGCGACGGTGACGTCTCCGACCTGCAGGGCGAGGTGTACGCCGACGGCACCCGCGGCGTCAGCCGCGGCACCGCCCTGCACAGCGCCGTCTACGTGGTCGGCGCCGACCACAACTTCTTCAACACCGAGTGGACCCCGGGCAAGGCGCAGGCGCCGGCCGAGGACGACTTCTACGACGACCCGGACCAGCGCGATCCGGTCTGCTCCCCCGGTACCAGGACCCGCCTGACCGCGGACCAGCAGCACCGGGCCGGTGCCACCTACATCGCCGCCGCGGCCCGGCTGTTCGTCGCCGGGGACGACCGGGTGCGCCCGCTGCTCGACGGCACCGGCGTCCGCGCGCCCTCCGCCGACCCGGCGCGGGTGCTCACGCACGCCGTCGGCGCCGCGCGCACCGGCGGTTTCCTGCCCGACGGCCCGGCCACGGTGACCGGCGCCGGCCGGCTGTGCTCGGCGGTGGACCCGTCCGCGTCCGCCGCCTGCCTCGGCGAGGGCACGCCCGGTCGCTCACCGCACTTCGCGCAGTGGGAGACCGACCGGGAGACCGGTCGCCGCGCGGTGGCGCTGCGCTGGTCCGCCGCCGGTTCGGCGGTACGGATCCGGCCCGGCTCGCCCGTGTCGCTGAAGGGTGCCGACAAGCTCGCCCTGCGCGTGTTCGTCCCGCCGAACAGCACGGGCACCCAGCTGGACGTGGTCGTCACCGACGCCTCCGGGCACCGGGCGACGCTCGGCCGGGTCCGTGTCGACGGCCTGCCCGGCACCGATCGCACGGCCTCCTACTGGGCGCGCGAGGTGCGCGTCCCGCTGACCTCGGCCGTCCGCGCCGAGCTGGACCTCGGGCGGATCACGGCACTGGAGCTGACCCCGCGCACCCGTGCCGGGCAGGCCTGGCTCATGGACGCCTGGGGCTGGCGGCCGGGCACCCCGGCGGTGCGGCCGGCCGCGCTGCCCCGCGTCGACGTGGGCCGGCTCACGGTCAAGGAGGGCGACTCGGGCGTGCGCACCTACCGGGTGCCCGTGCGGGTGTCCGGGCACGGCAGCGGCCAGGTACGCGTGTACACCCTCGACCCGGTGACGAACCGGGCGACGGACCGGCTGGTGACGGTACGGCCCGGCGGGCACGACATCGACGTACCGGTCCGGGTGCGGGGCAACACCCGCTACGGCCAGGACCTGGCGAACGACATCGTGGTCAAGGCGGTCCGCGGCGCGGTGGTCGGCTCGTACCGCGGCGGGGTGACCGCCCGGAACGACGACCCGCAGCCGACGGTCACCGTGACGCCCGTCGCCGACCGGGTCACCGAGGGGGCGACGCTGAAGTGGCGGGTGAACCTGTCCGCGCCGGCCGACTCCGACTTCGGGGCCGTCTTCGTCGTCCGGCCCGTCACGGACGGTCCGGAGCTGTCCACCAAGGACGTCGACCCGCAGTGGCTCCAGGAGACCAGCGGCGGTGAGTCGCCCGACCCGGAGCGGGCGCTGTCCGCCGTCCAGAACCTGTACCTGTGGGTCCCGGTGCCGGCGGGCGAGGTGAGCACCGAGGTCAGCCTGCCCACGGTCAGGGACCAGGTGAAGGAGCAGCCGGAGAAGCTCCGCTTCCAGCTGACCGACGACGACGGGGAGGTGCACGAGGGCGCTCCGGTGCTGACGGGCACGGTCCTCGACGCCTCGTAGGGCCGTCCGCGCCACCGCCGGGTGGCTCCCGCGCGCCGGTCAGCGCGTGGGGGTCACCCGGATCCCGACGGTCCCCCGCTCGCCCCGGCGCAGCCGGCTGCCGAGCAGGGTGAGCCGTCCGACCAGGCCGTACTTGCGGGCGATGAGGGCCCGGTAGCGTGCGGTGGTGGCGGGGTCGCAGATCTCCGCGGTCGCGGGCACCTGGTCACCGGTCGGGTTCCCGCGCAGGTCGCACGGGCCGACCAGCACGTCGGCGCGGTGGCGGATCCGCTTGACCTTCCAGGAGTCGGCCGCCGTCCACACGCCGAGGGCGGCGCCGTCGCGCACGACCCACACCGGGGTGGCCACGGGCGTCCCGTTCCTGCGGTAGCTGGTGATCAGCACGTACTTGCCGGCCCCGAGCCGCGCCACCGGGTTCTCGTCCATGGGCGGCATCCTAGGCCGCCCCGGTCCCCGGGCCCGGTCCCGGCCCCTGCCGGACGCCTGATCCTGCCGGACCCCGCCCGCTGAACGCCGCGCGGTCGGGCCTCGTACGGAGAGCGGGCGGCGAGCCCGGCGACAGCGGCGGCCCGCTGTTCTCGGAGGGGATCGCGCTGGGGGTGACCTCGGGCGGCAGCGGCGACTGCGCGAGCGGCGGGACGACCTTCCTTCCAGCCGGTGACCCGGGCCCTGACCGCGCTGGGTGTGCGACTGATCGTGTCGCCGCAGACGCCGGCGCAGGCCCAGGCCCAGACCGGTCCGGGCGGGGCCCCGCCCGGCTCCCCGGCCCCGGTGCCGGGCCGCACGGGCTCGAAGGCGCTGCTGGACCGGTCGACGGACGCCAGGAACGCCGGGCCAGGACTGCTCGTCGTGGCGGGCAGCCTGGTCGCGTTGGCGGCTACTCGGTGGGTCCGCACGGAGCGGGACAGGGAGGCCTGTCGCCGGCGCTGCTCGTCGGCCCGGGGCTGACGACCGGTCGCCGGCGGACCGGCGCCGTCGGCGGACCGGTACCGCGACCGGTAGCTGTACGACAGTGCGCCCCGGCTCGCAGGGCCGGGGCGGGAAGGAACGAAGGGGTGGTCACGGAAGACCGCGGAGGGGGCCGGTGCCCGGCGGTGGCGCCAGGGCAGCGGGCGGGACGGACGGCGGGTCAGGCCGCCCGGTCCGAGTCCGGAGCGGCCGTGGCCCACTCCATGACGAGGCGCTGGTACACCTCGCGCTGCTCGGTGGTCAGTGTCCCGCCCGACCGGCGCCACAGGGCACGGATCTCCTCGTTGACCTCCGCGGCCGATCGCTCGGAGGCGGCTTCAACAGTGGTGGACATGCTGTGAAGCATATGCCGATCGGCGTGAAGGCGTTGTGAGTAAGTACGACCGATTCGGACATACCGGACCGTGTTGCTCATCACGTCGATCCACGACAACACGCCCGCCCCGCACCGGTTCTCAGGTGCCCGGCTTGCGGCCGTAGACGAAGACGTCGTCGCCCTTCTTCAGCAGGGACCAGTACTTCTTGGCGTCCTTCGGCGTCATGTTGACGCAGCCGTGCGAGCCCGGCGGGTTCCACATGCTCAGACCCACGGAGTGGAACGCCTGACCGCCGTCGAAGAACTGACTGTAGGGCATCTTCACGTGGTACAGCGTCGAGACGTGGTCGATGTGGCGCCAGTAGATCTTCTTCAGGCCGGTACGGGTCTCGTACTTGTCGCGTCCGGTGCGTACCGGCACGGGACCGTACACGAGCCGCTTGCCGTCCTGTATCCAGCTGAGCTGGAGCGTCAGGTTCACGCAGGCTATGCGGCCCTTGCCGGTCGGGCACCTGCCGTCCTTGTTCGGGTTCTTCCCGACGGCCTTCTGCTTGTTCATGAGATCCATCACGCCCCAGGTGACCGGGCCCGCGTACCCGATGGTGGGGGTGATGCCGTGCTTGCTCTGGAAGGCTTTGATCGCCTTGCAGTCGGCGGCCGACTGGCGGCCGTCGACGGGTCGGCCGAGGAACTTCTCGACCTTCTTCTGGTACGGCCCGGTCGACGTGGTGCAGCTCGTCGCCGCCTGTGCCGGAGCCGTGCCGAGCGCGAGCGCGAGCGGCGCCACCAGTCCGGTGACGCCGAGTACGACGGCTCCGCGTCTGGCCATGTGCCTCATGGCGGGCTTCCCCCTCGGTTGGTTCGGGTGTCCGTGGTGGTGGTGTCGGACAGTTAGACCGCCGGGCGGGCGCTTCGGTTGTAAAGCGGCTCACTTCGAGACGAAACGGTGACACTGGGCGCCGCGCAGTCGTCCGGCGGGCAGGCTGCGGCCGTAGGCGACCAGGAGCAGGTCCTGGGCGGCGCCGTACAGCGGGGCGCCGGTGCCGAAGGACCAGTCCAGGTCGTCGGCGACCAGGCGGACCCCCCGCAGATCGGTGCCGAAGACGCGGAAGGCCCGGGGGTCGATGGCCTCCAGCACGATCCGCAGGCGCTCCGCGGGCACGGTCCGGTCGTGATCGAGGGCGACGGTCACGTCCAGCCCGTGCACGACGTCGTGCGCGAGCGCCGCGCGGAGTCCGCCGACCGGCGGGCGCCACGGGTGGTGGGCGTGCTCCCGCAGGAACGCGGCGAGCCGGGCGTCGCGGTGGCGGGCCGCGTCCCGGCGGGCCAGCCGGTCCGTCATGCGGTGCAGGCTGCCGCGGGACTTCACGAGTTCCCACAGCACACTGCCGAGCGAGTGGCGAAAGCCCATCGACATGTGGGCCACGACCTCCCGCACCCGCCACCCCGCGCAGAGGCTGCCGGCCTCCCACTGGGCGGGCGTCAGCGCGGCGAACAGGTCGGCCAGGTCCCGGCGTTCGGCGGCGATGACCTCGGTGATCTCGTCCGTTGTCCTCATGCGTCAAGGATCTTGGCGGGTGGCGCGCACGTCCAGGAACGGATGCGTCCGGTGGCTAGCATCGCCGGTTATGGAACTCAGGCAGCTGCTGTACTTCGTCGCGGTGGTGGAGGAGGCCAACTTCACGCGGGCCGCCGAGAGGCTGCATGTGGCGCAGCCGGGGGTGAGCGCGCAGATACGGCGGCTCGAACGGGAGCTGGGGCAGCCGCTGTTGGACCGCTCGGGCCGCTCGGTGCGGACGACGGAGGTCGGCGAGGCCGTACTGCCGTACGCGCGGGCGGCCCTGGCCGCGGCCGCCGGGGCGCGGCAGGCGGTCGCGGAGTTCACCGGGCTGCTGCGCGGGCGCGTCGCGCTCGGGCTGGTGCCCGGGGCGCTGGGGCACGCGATCGACGTGCCCCGGCTGCTGGCCGGCTTCCACACCGCCCACCCCGAGGTGGAGGTCTCGCTCGCCGAGGACACCTCGGAGCGGATGCTGACGGCGCTGCGCCGCGGCGAACTCGACATCGCGGTGGCCGGGCTCGCGGACGGGGATCCGCCGGGGGTGGGTTTCACCGTCGTGGTCGACGAGCCGCTGGTGGCGGCGGTGGCCCCGGGCCATCCGCTGCTGGAGGTGTGCACCGGTGCCGCCCCGCTCCCTCCCGCGGCGCTGCGTGGTCACCCGCTGATCAGTCTCCCGGTGGGCACGGGGGTGCGCGGCGTGCTGGACCGGATCTGCGCCGACGCCGGTTTCCGGCCACGTATCGCGTTCGAGGCCGCGGCACCGGACGCGCTGCTGCGGCTCGCCGAGCGCGGCCTCGGTGTGGCCGTGCTGCCCCGCCCCGAGACGGGCACCCGGCTGCGTACGCTCCGGATCGACGACGCGCGGGCGCGCGGCCGGGTCGCCCTGGCCTGGCGCACGGACGGCCCGGCCGGACCGGCGGCCCGGGAACTGCTGCGCCGGCTCCACCGGGCCCTGCCCGGACCCGCCGGCCCGGCGGACGGCGGCGGGAGCGGGTCCGTCGCCCCGTCCTAAGCCCTGTCGTCCCGGTCCCTCGCCGGGGCCCGGCCGGTGCGACCCGTCGCGTGGATCGCCGTGTGGAAGCCGGTGTCGACCGCGGTGAGACCTCCGTCGACGGTCAGCGTGGTGCCGGTGATCCAGGCGGCGTCGCGGGAGGCGAGGAAGGCGACGGCGGCGGCGATGTCCTCCGGTTCACCGACCCGGCCGAGCGGGTACAGCGGGCGGACCCGCTCCAGGTCGGCCTCCCGGCCTTCCCATGCCGAGGTGCGGATCGTTCCGGGCACTACGAGGTTCACGCGCACCCCGCGCGCGGCGGCGTGCCCGGCGAGCGTCCGGGTGAGCGAGACGAGGCCCGCCTTCGCCGCGCTGTACGCGTGATTGCCGAAGTCCTGGAGGCCGTTGACCGAGCCGATGCCGACGATCGCGCCGCGGCCGGACGCCGCCAGGTGCGGCAGCGCGGCCCGCCAGCAGCGGTGGACGCCGGTCAGGGTGATGTCGAGGTCGCGGTCCCACGCCTCGTCCGTGCCGTCCTCGAAGAGCGGGGTGTCCGGGGTGCAGTGGGCGGCACAGGTGACGAGGACGTCGAGCGCGCCGAACGCGTCCACCGCGTGGGCCACGGCCGCCTCGACCGACGCCCTCTCGGCCACGTCGCACGCGAACGCCCGGGCGGCGAGCCCCCGTTCGCACAGCCTTGCCGCGGTCTTCTCCGCCTCGGCGCCGTCCGTGTCGGTGACGAGGACCCGCGCGCCCTCCTCCGCCAGCCGCCTCGCGGTGGCCGCGCCGATGCCGCGCGCCGCCCCGGTGACGAGAACCCCGTGCCCCTCGAAACGCCTCGTGTCCGTCATGCGCCCGAACCTACTGCCCCGGCCGGCCGGCCGGGCGGATAGCGTGCACCGCATGTCCGCTTTCCTGCAGCAACTCCCCGCGCTCATAGGCGTCGTGATCGGCGCGCTCGGCTCGTACCTGGCGGTCGTGCGCAGTGACCGTGCCCGGTTCGCCCGCGAGCGTGCCACGCGCTGGGAGGAGCGGCGGCTCGCGGTGTACTCGGAGTACGCGCGGTCGCTGAAGAAGTCGGTCACGCTGGCCTACCGGGTGGCCGCCCACCTCGGCAACGACCCGCATCCGCATCCGCTGCCCCTGAGCGAGGCCGAGCCGCTGCTGACGGAGGCCGCCCTGGCCCGGGATCCCGCCGGTGAGGCGCTGATCATGCTGGGCAGTACGCAGGTGGTCGAGAAGGCCCGGACCTGGGTGCTGGTGGTGATGGACATGGAGCGGTTCCTGCGCGAGGGGCGGCGGGAGCCCGGGGCGTGGCAGGCGCTGATGGAGCGGCAGCGCGCCGCACGCCAGGGCTACTACGCCGCCGTACGCACCGATCTGGAGCTGCCGCCGGGTCACTCGGCCCGCTGGCCGCTGACCGGGGAGCAGCCGCCCGCGGGCGGTCAGCGGTAGCCGGTCGTGTCCGCCGGTCTGCCCGTGTCCTGGACCTCGGTGAGGTAGCGCCAGGCGTCGGGGCGGCTGCCGTCCAGGTCGGTGAAGCCGTACTCCCGGGCGAGGGCCCCGCTGGAGAGGGACCCTCCGTTCCAGCGGGCCACGTCCGGGTCGGCGGCGAGGGCGGCGACGGAGCGGCCGACGTAGCGGGGTGTCTCGGAGATGGCGAAGTGCGGGGCCTGTTCCAGGGCGTCGCGCCAGTTCTCCTCGCGCACCCCGAAGTGGTCGAGCATCAGTTCCGAGCGCATCCAGCCGGGGGTCAGGGCGAGCGCGGTGGCGCCGCGCGGACCGAGTTCGTGGCCGAGGGCGAAGGCCATGCGCAGGACGGACGCCTTGGCGAGGTCGTAGAAGAGGTTGATCCGGTAGGTGTCCCGGTTGTATTCGGCGGTGCCGTCGGTCATCTCGACGACCAGGCCCCCCGGGTTGCGCAGCAGCAGCGGCAGGGCGTGGTGGCTGGTGACGGCGTGCGTCTCCACGGCGAGGCGGAGCAGTCTGAGGCCGTTGTCCAGGTCGTGCTCCCACACGGGGGTGTCCCACTGGAAGAGTTTCTCGCCGCCCCAGATGTCGTTGACGAGCACGTCGAGGCGGCCCTGTTCGCAGGCGATGCGGTCGACGAGGGCGCGTACCCGGTCGGGTTCCAGGTGGTCGGTGGGGACGGCGATGCCGTGGCCGCCGGCCTCGGTGACCAGGTCGGCGGTGTCCTCCAGGGTCTCGGGGCGGTCGTACTCCGAGCGGCGGGCGCGGGTGGTGCGCCCGCTGACGTACACGGTGGCCCCGGCTGCGCCGAGTTCCACCGCGATGCCCCGGCCCGCTCCCCGGGTCGCGCCCGCGACGAGCGCGACCCTTCCTTCCAGTGGACGTGACGGACGTGACATGTGTCCGGCCTCCCGTGACTCTCGTGGTGCGGTGTGCTCGACGAGGGTCGCGTGGAAGCCGGACATCTTCTGTCGCCATTGCGGAACGGATCACGCGGTGGGACGCGATGGCGTGATCAGGCGCCGGGCCGCCCCCGCCGGCGTCAGTGCCCGCGGGCGATCCACTCCTGAAGGTGCGGGGCCTCCGCGCCGATGGTGGTCGCCTCGCCGTGGCCGGTGAGGACCTTCGTCCCGGGCGGCAGCGTGAGCAGGCGGTCGCGGATCGAGTCGATGATCGTCGGGAAGTGGGAGTAGGACCGGCCGGTGGCGCCGGGGCCGCCCTGGAAGAGGGTGTCGCCGGTGAAGACGACGCCGAGGCCCGGGTCGTACAGGCAGACGGCGCCCGGGGCGTGGCCGGGCGTGTGGATGACCAACAGGTCGGCTCCCGCCGCCTCGACGACCTGACCGTCGATCAGGTGCTCGTCGGGTTCCCGGCCGGGGTGGGTCATGCGCCACAGCGGCAGGTCGTCGCGGTGCAGCCAGATCGTCGCGCCGGTGAGGTCCGCGAGGGCCGGGGCGGCGTCGATGTGGTCGTTGTGGGCGTGGGTGCACACGATGGCGGTGAGCCGCCGGTCGCCCACGGCGGCGGCGATGGCCTCGGCGTCGTGGGCGGCGTCGATGACGATCGCCTTGTGGTCGTCACCGACGATCCACACGTTGTTCTCGACGTCCCAGGTGCCGCCGTCGAGGGTGAACTGCCCAGCCGTTACCAGGCGTTCGATGCGGGCCGCCATCACAGCACCACCACCGAGCGCAGCACGTCGCCGTGGTGCATCCGCTCGAACGCCTGCTCCACCTCGTCGAGCCGGATGGTCTCCGACACGAACTTCTCCAGCGGCAGCCGCCCTTGCAGGTGCAGATCGATCAGCATGGGGAAGTCCCGGGAGGGCAGGCAGTCGCCGTACCAGCTCGACTTCAGGGCACCGCCGCGTCCGAAGACGTCCAGCAGCGGCAGCTCCAGTTTCATCTCCGGGGTCGGCACGCCCACCAGGACGACGGTGCCGGCCAGGTCGCGGGCGTAGAACGCCTGCCGGTACGTCTCCGGGCGGCCGACCGCCTCGATGACGACGTCGGCGCCGAAACCGCCGGTGAGGTCGCGGACGGCGGCGACGGGATCGTGGTCCTTGGAGTTGACGGTGTGGGTTGCGCCCATGGTGCGGGCGGTCTCCAGCTTGCGGTCGTCGATGTCGACGGCGATGACCTTCGCGGCGCCCGCCAGGTACGCCCCGGCGATCGCCGCGTCCCCGACGCCGCCGCAGCCGATGACGGCCACCGAGTCACCGCGGCCGACGTTGCCGGTGTTGATGGCGGCGCCGATGCCTGCCATCACGCCGCAGCCCAGCAGTCCGGCCACGGCCGGGGAGACGGCCGGGTCGACCTTGGTGCACTGCCCGGCCGCCACCAGGGTCTTCTCCGCGAAGGCGCCGATGCCGAGGGCCGGGGAGAGTTCGGTGCCGTCGGTGAGGGTCATCCGCTGCCGCGCGTTGTGGGTGTCGAAGCAGTACCAGGGCCGCCCGCGCAGACAGGCGCGGCACCTGCCGCACACCGCACGCCAGTTGAGGACGACGAAGTCGCCGGGCGCGACGTCGGTGACGCCGTCGCCGACCGACTCCACTACGCCGGCGGCCTCGTGGCCGAGCAGGAAGGGGAACTCGTCGTTGATGCCGCCCTGCTTGTAGTGCAGGTCGGTGTGGCACACACCGCAGGCCTGGACCCGTACGACGGCCTCCCCGGGCCCCGGGTCCGGCACGACGATCGTCTCGACCCGTACGGGTTCGTTCTTCCCGGGTGCGATCACGCCGCGCACTTCCTGCGCCATGGTGGTGGTTCCCTTCCGTCGGCCGTTGTCCGTCCCTGTGACCCTACGCCGTGACCGGGCGGCGGCGGCACGGGATCCGGGGCCGCCGCCACCCGGTCGCCGCACGGGGGCGCACGGCTCAGTACCGGACCGCGGGCACCAGCCCGAACAGCGGGGAGACCAGGCCGGTGACCGCGTTCAGCCGGCTCAGCTCGTTCAGGTCCTTCACGTGGTGGAGCGAGGACAGCTGGTCGGAGACCGGGGGCACCTCGTCCTGGCGGCCGGCGGGCAGGCCGGTGCGCGCGAGCGAGTCGAGCAGGCCCACGGGCACCGCCCGGCCGACCACCGGGACGGCCGGTTCGGCGGCGCTCGCGGGCAGCGCGGCGAGCCCCGTCACAGAGGCGGTGAGAGCGGCGACGGCGACGATACGTCGAGTGGAGATCATGCCCTCAGCAACGCCGCCGGGTCCCGGCCGGACACGGGCGCGGCCCGCCGCTCACCCGTCAGGACGAGCCACCGGCCCACCAGGACGCGCACCGCTGCGACCCACCCGCCGGGAAGGAACCGGCACGGCCACCGACCGACCGCCGGGACGGGAGCCGGTGCACCAGCACCCCGGTGCCACCGCCGGAACGAGAGCCGGTGCACCCCGGTCAGCTGCCGGGACGGAAGCCGGCGCGCCCCGGCCCACCGCCGGGACGGGAACCCGTGCGCCACGGCCGACTGCCGGAAGGAGAGCCGGTGCGCCACGGCCGACTGCCGGAAGGAGAGCCGGTGCGGCACGGCCGACTGCCGGAAGGAGAGCCGGTGCGGCACGGCCGACTGCCGGAAGGAGAGCCGGTGCACCCCGGCCGACTGCCGGAAGGAGTGCCGGTGCACCCCGGCCGATCGCCGGGACCGAGCCGGTGCGCCCCCGGCACCCACCGCGACAGAGCCGTGCGGGCCGGGCGGCCGCGCTTGCCGGGGGCGGCGGGCCGGAGGACGCTCGAAGGAGAGCCCCGTGAACGGTCCGCGGCTTCGGGGCCCCGGGGCTCGTAGGAGGCCGGCATGGCGACCACGGCAGGTCCCGCGTTCGACACCGGTGCGCTGCGCCGGGGCATCGAGGGACACACGGCGTCCACGCTCCTGTCGCTCTACGCGGACGACGCCGAGATACGCATCGTGGACCGCGACACCCAGCCGAGTCACCCCAAGGTCCTCAGGGGCCGTGAGGAGATCGGCCCGATGCTCGACGACGTCTACGGCCGCGACATGACGCACCGGCTGGAGCAGTGCGTCGTCCAGGGCGACCACGCGGCGTACGTCGAGTCCTGCGCGTATCCGGACGGCGTCCGGGTGCTCGCCGAGTCGATGATCTCGCTGCGCGACGGCAAGATCACCGACCAGATGATGATCCAGGCATGGGACGAGTGACGAGGAGGGCCGCGAGGTTCCAGGTCAGCTCCAGGCTGACCTGGTCCTTTTCGGCCCGGGCCGGGCTGGGGCAGGCGCGTTCCCCGCTGTTTCGCCGGCCCCGTCCGGCCGGTGCGGCGGCCCGGTCCCTGACGTCCGTCCTGCTGCGGTCGGTGCTGCGCGCGGCGCGGCCCGCGGCCGGGCCTCCGGTGCCGTACGCGCGGCGCCGGCGCCGCGGCCGCCGCCGGTGAGCGGGGCCGCACCCCGGCGCGGAGTGCCGGCGGGGCCCTGGCATAGGCTGGGGCCGGGCCGTGACTGGCGCTGAGGTGGAGCACCACCGGGGAGCGGCCCCCGCCGAAGTCACAGCCGCGCGCCTGGGCGATCCGTCGAACGCTCAGGAGTGGACATGTCCCCAGCCCGCCTCATGGACGGCACCGCGCTCGCCCGGCGCATCGTCGAGGAGACCGCGCACAAGGCCGCCGACCTCACCGCCCGCACGGGCACCCGGCCGTGTCTGGCCACGGTGCTGGTCGGCGAGGACCCCGCCTCCGTGACCTACGTCAGGATGAAGCAGAACCGGTGCCGCACCGCGAACATCGCCTCCCGGCACGTCGAGCTGCCCGCCACGACCGGCACCGAGGAGCTGGTCGGCACGCTGCGGGCGCTGTCCGCGGACCCGTCGGTCCACGGCATCCTGTTGCAGCACCCCGTCGGCGACCACATCGACGAACGGGCCGCGTTCGAGGCGATCGCGCCCGAGAAGGACGTCGACGGCGTCACCTTCGCCTCCTTCGCCACGATGGGTTTCGGCCTGCCGGGGTTCGTCTCCTGCACGCCCGGCGGCATCCTGCGGCTGCTGGACGCCTACGACGTCGATCCGGCCGGGAAGCGGGCGGTGGTGGTCGGGCGCAGCGCGATCCTCGGCAAGCCGGTGGGCATGCTGCTGCTGGCCCGGGACGCCACGGTGACGTACTGCCACTCGCGGACCCGGGAGCTGTCGTCGGTGGTGCGGGAGGCGGACATCGTCGTGGCGGCCGTGGGCCGGCCCCGGCTGGTGCGCGGCCAGGACGTCAAGCCGGGTGCGGTGGTGATCGACGCGGGCTACAACGCGGGCAACGTCGGGGACGTGGACTTCGACTCCGCGGTGGAGCGCGCCTCGCTGATCACGCCGGTGCCGGGCGGCGTCGGTCCGATGACCATCGCCACGCTCCTGGAGCAGACGGTGGACGCCGCCGCCCGGCAGCTGGGGGCCTGACGGCACCGGCCGGGCGTCCCGGCGCCCGGCCGGTGGCGCTCCTGCGGCTGCGCGGGTGGCCGCGCCGACGTGGACGGGTCGTTCGCCGGTGGCGGGCGGTGCCGCGGCCATACTGGCCGACGTGCGCGTAACGATCATGACGGCGGGTTCCCGGGGAGACGTGGCCCCCTTCACGGGACTGGGGCACGGCCTGGCCCGGGCGGGTCATGCGGTCACCCTGGTCACCCACGGGTGCTTCGAGCCGCTGGTCGCGGGATCGGGCCTCGGTTTCCACGCGCTGCCGGTGGATCCGCGGGCCGAACTGGAGTCCACGCGCGGGCGGGGGCTGCACCGCAGTGCGACGGACGTGGGCAAGATGCTGCGGGCCGTGGGGATCGTGCGGGCGGCGCTGGCCCGGATGACGGACGACCTGGTCGTGGCGGCCGGGAAGAGCGACGTCCTGCTGCTGTCGGGGTCGCTGGGCCCGGTCGGGCACGCCATCGCCGAGGCGCTGGGCCTGCCCAGCATGGGCACGCACCTGCAACCGCTCTCGCCGACCCGCGAGTTCGCGCCGCCGCTGCTCGGCGGCGGCCACTGGGGCGCGGCGGCGAACCGGCTCGCGGGGCACGGGGTGAACCTCGCGGTGGAGCGGGTGTTCTCGGCGGCCGTGCCCACCGTGCGCGCCCGGCTGGGCCTGCCGCCCGCCCGCCTGGGCACCGGCCGCCGGATCCGGGCGGGGCTGCGGCTGCCGGTGTTCCACGGGTTCAGTCCGCTGGTGGTGCCCCGGCCGCGTGACTGGCGGCCGGGGCTTCGGGTGTGCGGCTACTGGTGGCCCTACGACCGTGACGACCTGCTTCCCGCGCGGGTGCGGGAGTTCCTGGACGCGGGGCCGGCGCCGGTCTTCGTCGGGCTCGGCAGCGCCACCGTGCCCGATCCCGAGCGGCTGAGCGGCACCATCGTGCGCGCGCTGCGCCGGGCCGGGCTGCGCGGAGTGGTGCAGCGCGGCTGGGGCGGACTCGCGGCGGCCGGCGAGGACATGCTGACGATCGGCGAGGTGCCGCACGCGGCGCTGTTCCCGCGGATGGCGGCCGTGGTGCACCACGCCGGCGCGGGCACGACCGCCGCGGGGCTGCGTGCCGGGGTTCCGGCGGTGCCGCTGCCGGTCCAGTTCGACGAGGGCTTCTGGGCCGAGCGCCTCGTCTCCCTCGGGGTGGCGCCGTGCGCCGTCCCGCTGCGCGGCCTGACCGCGGACCGCCTGGCCGCGGCTCTCGTCCGGGCCACCCGGGACCCGGCGCACCGGAAGTGCGCCGAGCGCCTGGGCGCCCGCATCCGCGAGGAGGACGGCGTCGCCCCGGTCCTCCAGGCGGTCGACGGGCTGACCGGCTGAGGGAGCCGTCAGCGCGGGCTCACCGCCCCGCCTCCTGTGCCACTCGCTCTATCGTCTGCACTGTCCGGGCCACCGCGTCCTCCGCCGTGAGGCGCTCGGCGACGCCGGCGGCGGCACGGGTGTGTGCGTGCCTGGCGTCCCGTACGGCCGAGTCGAGCGCCGCCGCCAGTCGTTCGGCGGTCAGCTCCGCGAACGGCAGGGGCCCGGGAGCGGCGCCGAGCGCGGTGAGCCGGGCCGCCCAGAACGGCTGGTCGGCCGCGACCGGCACGGGCACGGAGGGCACCGCGGCGCGCAGCGCCGCCGCCGAGGTGCCCGCCCCGGCGTGGTGCACGACGGCGGCGACGCGCGGGAAGAGCAGGGCGTGCGGCACGTCGCCGACCGTCAGGACGTCGTCGCCCGTGGCGGCGAGCCCGGCGCTGCCGGACTGCAGGACGCCGCGCAGACCGGCCCTCCGCAGGGCTCCCACCGCCAGTTCGCTCAGCCGCTCCCCCTCGCCGCGCGCCATGGAGCCGAACCCGACGAACACCGGCCGCCCTCCGGCCGTGAGGAAGTCCTCCAGTTCGGCGGGCAACCGCTCGTCCGGGCCGACGTACGGCCACCAGTTGCCGACGACGTCCAGTCCCGGCCGCCAGTCGGCCGGGCGGGGTACGACGGCCTCGCTGAAACCGTGCAGGACCGGCCAGTGCGCGGCCTCCTGGCGGCGTCGCGCGGCGGCGGGGCCGAGCGGCGGAAGGCCGAGGTCGCGCCGCAGCCCGGCGACGGCGTCGTCGTAGAGACGGTCGGCCATGCGCACGCCGAGGCGGCCGGCGGCGCGGTTGCCGAGGCGGCCCAGGGAGCGGGTGCCGGTGACGACGGGCGGGAAGTCGCCGGTCGGCGTCGTGGGCTGGAGGTAGGCGCCGATACTCGGGGTGCCCGTCGCCTCGGTGAGGTGCCAGCCGAGCGGGGCGGTGGTGGTGGACAGCACGAGCAGGTCGGTGTCGTCGCGCACCGCGTCGGCGAAGCCCCGCGCGAGCCGGTCGACGAACGCGGCGGCGCTGCGCATCAGGCCCCGCCGGCCGGTGACGTCGCCGTGGGCCCGGGGGTCGGCGGGCAGGCCGCGGAACTCCAGCCCGGCGCGGCGGGCCAGCGGCGCGAAGGTGTCGGGCGCGGCCAGGACGACGTCGTGTCCGGCCCGGCGCAGCCCGGCGCCCAGGCCCGTGTAGGGGTCGACGTCGCCCCGCGATCCGGCCGCGGCGATCAGTATTCTCATCGGTCCTCCCCGTCTTCGGTGCGGCGGGCGGCGTTGGCGTGCACGGCCTTGCCGAGGTAGGCGGCCAGGCCGGGGCGCTGCTGCGAGGGCGGGACGACGAGGGCGAAGGCGCGCGGGTCGGCGACGATGTCGTCCGCGATGCGCCGGTGCATGGCGGGCGGGCAGGAGGTGAACCAGCGGGAGATGTGCAGGCGGTGCTCCTCGGCGAGGTCCATGGCCCGTTCCCCGTCGGCGCTCTCGCCGTCGTCGAAGGCGGCGAGCAGTTCGGCGCGCCAGGCGCCCGCCTCGCGCATGAGCTGCCTCCAGTCCTCCTTGCTGTGCGCGGCGGCCCGTGCCATCGACTCCCGCTGTCCCCCCGAGTCGGCCCATTTCAGCTGGGCCTCGGTGGCGTAGCTGAGGTCGAAGGCGATCTCGCCGAAGACGTCGAAGCGTTCCTCGGGGGTGAGGGACACACCGGTCTGCTGGACCTCGATGGCGCGCTCGGCCACCTCGGCCAGCCGCCGCAGCCGGGCGATCTCCTCGCCCAGTCGCCGCTGCCGTGCCCGCAGGTGTTCCAGCGCGTTGGCCTGCGGGTCCTTGAGGATGTCGGCGATCTCGTCGAGGGAGAAGCCGAGTTCCCGGTAGAAGAGGATCTGCTGGAGGCGTGCCAGGTCGGCGTCGTCGTACAGCCGGTACCCGGCGTGGCTGCGGCCGCCGGGCGACAGCAGCCCTGCCCGGTCGTAGTGGTGCAGCGTCCGTACCGTCACCCCGGCGAACGCCGACACCTGTCCCACGGAGTAGCTCATTCACCTGCCCTTTCGTCGGCGTACAGCGTGAAGCCTGACGTAGGGGCAGGGTCAAACGCGGTCCCGGGCGCCGGGGCAGGTTCCGGCAGGTGCTCTTCGCGGTGGAGGGGGTTGTCGTGAACCGCGTCGCACCACTCGCCGTGCCCGGGGCCCGGTCATAGAGTGACGTACACCACGCTGGTCGCTGATTTCCCTCACGTACGCCCATTCGGTCTCTGGAGGGCCCATGACCCACATCTCGGTCACGGTGGACGGCACGACGTACGAGGACGAGGTGGAACCCCGTCTGCTGCTGGTCCACTACCTGCGGGACCGGCTCGGCCTGACCGGTACGCCGATCGGCTGCGACACCTCCAACTGCGGTGCCTGCACGGTCGAGCTGGACGGCATGAGCGTCAAGAGCTGCACGGTGCTGACCGTCCAGGCGGACGGCGGCGCGGTCACCACCGTCCAGGGGCTGGCCGAGGGCGACGCGTGGACGCCGTTGCAGCGCGCCTTCCACGAGCGGCACGCTCTCCAGTGCGGCTACTGCACCCCGGGAATGATCATGGCGGCGCGTGCTCTGCTGCGGGAGAACCCGCATCCGACGGGGGCCGAGGTGCGCAAGGCGCTGGAGGGCAACCTGTGCCGGTGCACCGGCTACCAGAACATCGTCCGCGCGGTGCTCGCCGCGGCCGAGGGCGCGCCGGACACCTCCGTGCCCGCGGAGGAGGTGACGGCATGACCGGCCAGGCCGTCGAGCGCGAGGTCGGGCGGGCCCGGCTGCGCAAGGAGGACGCCCGGCTGATCACCGGCCAGACCACCTGGACCGACAACATCTCCGTGACCGGGCTGCTGCACCTGGCGTTCCTGCGCAGTCCCATGGCGCACGCGCGCCTGGTCCGCGTCGACGTCTCCGCCGCTCTCGAACGCCCCGGCGTGGTCGCCGCGTTCGCCGGCCGCGACCTGGCCGACGGCCTGGGCTCGCTGCCCTGCGCGTGGCCCGTCACCGAGGACATGGTGCTCCCCGACCATCCGCCGCTCGCGCTGGAGGAGGTGCGGCACGCCGGTGACCCGGTGGCGGTCGTGGTGGCCCGCGACCGGTACGCCGCCGCCGACGCGCTGGAGGCGGTCGAGGTCGACTACGAGCCGCTGCCGCCCGTCCTGGACCTGGAGGCCGCGCTCGCCGAGGGCTCCGCTCTGGTCCACGCCGACAAGGGCACCAACCGCGCCTACGACTGGCCGCTGCGCGCCGGCGAGGACTTCGAGTCGGTCCGGGAGCGCGCGGACGTGGTGCTCAAGCGCCGCTACCGCCAGCAGCGGCTGATCCCCAACGCCATGGAACCGCGCGCGGTCGTCGTCACCCCGCTCGCCGCCACCGGCGAGTACACGGTGTACTCCGCGACCCAGATCCCGCACATCCTGCGGATCATGCTCTCCGTGGTCACCGGCGTCCCGGAGCACAAACTGCGGGTGGTCGCCCCGGACGTGGGCGGCGGCTTCGGCTCGAAGCTCCAGGTGTACGGCGAGGAGGCCGCCGCGCTGGCCGTCGCCCGCAGGCTCGGCCGGCCGGTGAAGTGGACCGAGTCGCGCTCCGAGGGCTACCTGGCCACCCACCACGGCCGCGGCATGATCCAGGACGTCGAGATCGCCGCGACCCGCGAGGGGAAACTGCTCGGCCTGAAGGTCGGCCTGCTCGCCGACATGGGCGCCTACCTGATGCTGGTCACGCCCGGAATCCCCATCCTGGGTGCGTTCATGTACCCGGCGATCTACAAGATGGACTCCTACGAGTTCGACTGCACGGGCGTGTTCACCACCAGGACCCCGACCGACGCCTACCGCGGCGCCGGGCGCCCCGAGGCCACGTACGCCATCGAGCGGGCCATGGACGAACTCGCCGCCGAGGTGGGCCTCGACCCGGTGGAGGTGCGCCGCCGCAACTGGATCCGGCACGAGGAGTTCCCGTACACCTCGATCGCGGGCCTGACCTACGACAGCGGCGACTACGAGGCGGCGACCGCCAAGGCCCTGGACCTGTTCGGGTACGACGACCTGCGCGCCGAGCAGGCCGAGCGCACCGAGCGCGGCGACACCGTACGCCTGGGCCTCGGCGTGTCGACGTACACCGAGATGTGCGGGCTCGCCCCGAGCCGGGTGCTGCGCGACCTCAGGTACTCGGCCGGCGGCTGGGAGGCGGCGAGCATCCGCATGCTGCCCACCGGCAAGGTCGAGGTGGTCACCGGGACCAGCCCGCACGGGCAGGGGCACGTGACCTGCTGGAGCCAGATCGCCGCCGACGCGCTGGGCGTTCCGTTCGAGGACGTCGAGGTGGTGCACGGCGACACGCTGGTGGCCCCGCAGGGCATGGACACCTACGGTTCGCGGTCGCTGGTCGTGGGCGGCGCGGCCGTGCACCGGGCGGCCGAGAAGGTGGTGGACAAGGCGCGCAAGGTCGCCGCCCACCTGCTGGAGGCCGACGAGGGCGACCTGGAGTTCAAGGGCGGCGTGTTCTCGGTGAAGGGCTCCCCGGAGGCGCGCAGGACCATCCAGGAGGTCGCCTTCGAGACGTTCACCTCGCACGACGTGCCCGAGGGCATGGAACCCACCCTGAACGCCGAACACGTGCTCGACCCGGAGAACTTCTCCTACCCGCACGGCACCCACCTGTGCGCCGTCGAGGTCGACACGGAGACCGGGCAGACCCGGATCCGGTCCTACGTCTGCGTCGACGACGTGGGGCGGGTGATCAACCCGATGATCGTGGAGGGGCAGGTGCACGGCGGCCTAGCCCAGGGCATCGCGCAGGCGCTGTACGAGGAGGCGGTGTACGACACCGAGGGCAACCTGGTCTCCGGCACCATGGCCGACTACCTGGTGCCCTCGGCGGCGGACCTGCCCGAATTCGTCACCGACCGCACGGAGACGCCCGCCGCCTCCAACCCGCTCGGGGTCAAGGGGGTCGGCGAGGCGGGCACGATCGCCTCCACGCCCGCCGTGGTCAACGCGATCGTCGACGCGCTGCGCCCGCTGGGTGTGCACGACGTACCGATGCCCTGCACACCGCAGAGGGTCTGGGAGGCGGTCCGGGACGCGCACTCGTCCCGGACGGCGGACGAGGAGGTCTCGGCATGATTCCCCCCGCGTTCGACTACGTGCGGCCCGCCACCCTGGACGAGGCCGTGCGCGTCCTCGCCGACGCGGGCGAGGACGCCAAGGTCCTGGCGGGCGGGCAGAGCCTGCTGCCGCTGCTCCGGCTGCGCCTGGCCTTCCCCGAGCTGGTGGTCGACGTCGGGCGGATCCCCGGGCTGCGCGGGGTCCGCGAGGACGGGGACACCCTGGTGATCGGCGCCCTGAGCACCCATCACGACGTGGTCCACGATCCGCTGGTGCGCCGCCACGCGGGGCTGCTGGCCCAGGCCACCGAGACGGTCGCCGACCCCGCCGTACGGCACCGGGGCACCCTCGGCGGCTCCCTCGCCCACGCCGACCCGGCCGGCGACCTGCCCGCGGTGGCCCTGGCGCTGGAGGCCGAACTGGTCGCCGTGGGGCCGGGCGGCCGACGCACGATCTTGGCGCGGGACTTCTTCGCCGACTACCTGCAGACCGCGCTCGCGCCCGACGAGGTGCTGGCGGAGGTACGGGTGCCCAGGCGCGACGGCTGGGACTTCCGGTACGAGAAGTTCCACCGGGTCGCCCAGTCCTGGGCGATGGTCGGCGTGGCCGCGCTCGTCCGGCGCGAGGGCGGGCACATCGCCGAGGCGCGGATCGCCCTGACCAACATGGGCGCGACCCCGCTGCGGGCCGCGGCGGCCGAGGAGGCGCTGGCGGGTGCCGGGGACGCCGACGCGGTGGCGCGGGCGGCGCGGTCGGCGGCCGAGGGCACCCGGCCCTCGCGGGACGCCTCCGCCTCGCCCGAGTACCGGGCGCACCTGGCCCGGGTGCTCACCAAGCGGGCGGTCCTCGCCGCCACCGGGACGGGGTGAGCGCCGATCACCCCCATCGACAGCCCCGAGCAGGCGCGGGCCCGCCTGGAGCAGACCGGCTACCTCGTCGACGACGGGCTCGCCGTCGCCTGCTTCCTGGCGCTGCGCCTGCACCGGCCGGTCTTCTGCGAGGGCGACGCCGGCGTGGGCAAGACGGCGCTCGCCACCGCCCTGGCCGAAGCGCTCGGCGCGCCGCTGATCCGGTTGCAGTGCCACGAGGGCATCGACGCCTCGCAGGCCCTGTACGACTGGGACTTCCCCCGCCAGCTGCTGCACCTGCGGGCGGCCGAGGCCGCCGGGGTCAAGGACGCCGACCGGCTGGAGCGCGAGCTGTACGACCGGCGGTTCCTGGTCGCCCGGCCGCTGCTGCGGGCGTTGCAGACCCAGCCGTCGGTGCTGCTGGTCGACGAGATCGACCGAGCCGACGACGAGTTCGAGGCGTTCCTGCTGGAGGTGCTCTCCGAGTTCCAGGTGACGATCCCCGAGCTGGGCACGTTGCGGGCGGAGGTGCCGCCGGTGGTCGTGCTGACGTCCAACCGCACCCGTGAGGTGCACGACGCGCTCAAACGGCGCTGCCTGTACCACTGGTTCGACCACCCCGGCTTCGCCCGCGAACTCGCCATCGTGCGCCGCCGGCTGCCCGGGGTGTCGGCGCGCCTCGCGGAGCAGGTGACCGCCCTGGTGCAGGCCCTGCGCGCCGAGGACCTGCTCAAACCCCCGGGTGTGGCGGAGACCTTGGACTGGGTCCGCGCCCTGGACGCGCTGGGCGCCGACGAGGCCGACGCGGAACTGGCGGTGGCCACGCTGGGATCAGTCCTGAAGTACCGCGAGGACACGCAGCGGGCACGCGGACTCGACTTCGCGGCGATCCTGGCGGACCGAGGGGCGGGGCGGGCGTGAGCGTGGGCAAAGCGGTCGCCGGTGGCCGTGGCGGGAACGGTGGCGGGAGCCGGGACGGTGGCGCCGGCCGCGGGGCCCGCGGCGGGGACGGTGGCGGTGCTCGCGCGGGCGACGGCTCCCGGGGCCCGCGCGCCGACGCGGTGCTGCTCGGCTTCGCGCGGGCCCTGCGCGCGGCCGGCGCCGGGGTGAGCACCGAGCGGGTCCACGCATTCCTGCGCGCGGTGGACGCGCTGCGTCCGGGGGTGCGGGCGGACGTGTACTGGGCGGGGCGGCTGACCCTGTGCGGGGACCGGGACGATCTGGAACGGTACGAGCGGGTGTTCGGCGCGTACTTCGGGCCGGCCTCCGGGGAGCCGGCGCCCGGGCGCGGACGGACCGCTCCGCCGCCCCGGCTCCGGCCCCGCGTGCGGGAGGCGCCCGCCGGGCGGCACGGCGGCGATGCGGGGGACCGGCGGCACGGGCCGCCCGTCGCCTCGCTCGCCAGTGCGGCCGAGGTGCTGCGCCACCGTGACGTCGCCGGACTCGACCCCGCCGAACGGGCCCAGGTACGCCGCCTGCTGGCGGCGTTCGCGCTGCGCGGTCAGTCGCGGCGCACCGCGCGGCGGCGCCCGGCCCGGCGCGGGGACGTCGATCCGCACCGCACCGTGCGGGAGTTGCTGCGGCGCGGCGGCGAGCCCGCACTGCTGCGGCGGCACGCACGGGTGGAGCGGCCCCGGCGGGTGGTGCTCCTCGTCGACGTCAGCGGCTCCATGGCACCGTACGCGGACGCGCTGCTGCGGTTCGCGCACGCGGCGGCCCGGGGCGGGCGCACGGAGGTGTTCACCATCGGCACCCGGCTGACCAGGGTGACCAGGGAGTTGTCCCACCGCGACCCGGACCTGGCGATGGCGGCGGTCGCCGAGGCGGTGCCCGACTGGCGCGGCGGCACCCGGCTCGGGGACCTGTTGCGCGAGTTCCTGGACCGGTTCGGGCAGCGCGGCATGGCGCGCGGGGCGGTCGTGGTGCTCCTGTCCGACGGGTGGGAGCGGGGTGATCCGCGGCTGCTCGCCGCCCAGATGCGCCGCCTGCACCGGCTGGCCCACCGGGTGGTCTGGGCCAACCCCCGTAAGGCTCGGCCCGGTTACGCGCCCCTCGCCGCGGGCATGGCGGCGGCCCTGCCGAGCGTGGACGCCTTCGTCGAGGGCCACAGCCTGGCCGCCCTGGAGCGACTGGCCGCGGTGGTGCGGGGCGCGGAGGCGGAGCCGGAAGGAGAGAGCAAGGGAAAGGACAGGGAGGACAAGGAGGACAGGCAGGACAGGCAGGACAGGGAGGACAGGGAGGCTGTGAAGGACGACGGGGAGGACAGGGGGGACGACGGGGAGGACAAGAAGGACAACAGTGACAGGGAGGAGGTACGGGAACGTGCGTGACATCTTCCCGGTGCTCGAACGCTGGTACGCGGCGCGCGTGCCGTTCGGGCTCGCCACCGTCGTCACGGTCAGCCGCAGCGCACCGCGCGACCCCGGTGCGGCCATGGCCGTGGGGCCGGACGACGAGGTGGTGGGCAGCGTGTCCGGGGGCTGTGTGGAGGGCGCGGTCTTCGACCTGGCCCAAGAGGTGGTGGCGAGCGGCGAGGCACGCCTGGCGACGTTCGGCTACAGCGACGAGGACGCGTTCGCGGTCGGGCTGACCTGCGGGGGCGAGATCGGTGTGCTGGTCAGGCCCGTGACCGCGGAGTCGGACCCGGCCTTCGGGGCGGTGGCGGCGTCGGTCGCCGCCGGGGAGCCGGTGACCGTGGCGACGGTGGTCGACGGCCCGGCGCCGCGCGGGGCGACGCTCGCGGTGTGGCCGGACACGGTGGCGGGGACGCTGGGCGAGCCCGGCCTGGACGTGGCGGTCACGGCGGACGCCCGTGGCGAACTCGCCCTGGGCGCCACCGGGACGCGGCACTACGGGCCGCGCGGCGAGCGCCGCGAGGACGCCGTCTCCGTGTTCCTCCACTCCTTCGCGCCGCCCCCGCGGATGCTGGTGTTCGGCGCGATCGACTACGCCGCCGCGGTCGCCCGGATCGGCGCCTTCCTCGGCTACCGGGTGACGGTGTGCGACGCCCGCCCGGTCTTCGCCACGCCGAAGCGGTTCCCGGACGCCGTCGAGGTCGTCGTGGAGTGGCCGCACCGCTATCTGCACGCGACGGACACCGACGGGCGCACGGTGATCTGCGTCCTGACCCATGACCCGAAGTTCGACGTGCCCCTGCTGGAGGAGGCGCTGCGCCGGCCCGCCGCCTACGTCGGCGCGATGGGCAGCCGCCGCACCCACCACGACCGCGTGCAGCGTCTGCTGGAGGCAGGGCTGACGCAGGCCGAACTGTCCCGGTTGCGCTCCCCGGTGGGCCTCGATCTCGGTGCCCGTACGCCGGAGGAGGTCGCCGTGTCCGTCGCGGCCGAGATCATCTCGCTGCGCTGGGGCGGCAGCGGGGCTCCCCTGACGGCGACAGCGGGAGCCATCCACGTGAACGGTTCCGCTTGAGCACGCCCGTGCGAGCACGTCCGTTCGGGCGCGCCCGAATGCGAGCGGGAAGAACCCGCCCGCGAGGAGGAAGACATGGAGTTGCACCACGGGTTCACCGTGCCCGTCCCCGTCGACGACGCCTGGCGGGCGCTCCTCGACATCGAACGCGTCGCGCCGTGCCTGCCGGGAGCGGCCGTGGAGGCGTACGACGGCAGGACCGTCACCGGCTCGGTCAAGGTGCGGCTGGGTCCGATCACGGTGACCTACAAGGGGACGGCGGTCTTCGAGGAGCAGGACGCGGCGGCGCGCCGCCTGGTGCTGGTCGCGAGCGGCCGGGAGACCCGGGGCCAGGGCACCGCGCGGGCCACCGTCACGGCCGCGCTGCGCGAGCAGGAGGGCGTCACGGAGGTGGCGGTGCGGACGGATCTGACGGTGACCGGGCGGCCGGCGCAGTTCGGGCGCGGGGTGCTGGCGGAGGTGGGTGACCGGCTGGTGGGGCAGTTCGCGGACTGCCTGGCGGAGCGGCTGGCCGCCGCGGCGCCGCAGGGTGCGGCGGAGAGGGCGTCCGGGACCGGGACACCGGGGAGAACGCCCGCGGCCGGGCCACCGGAGAAGGCGCCCGCCGCCGGGGCCGGCCCCGCCGCCGCTCCCGGTACCGGCAGCACTGCGGCCCCCGACCTCGCGTCGGCCTCCGCCGGCCGGGCGGCGAGCGCGGAGCCCCTGGCGGCGGCGAGCGCGGAGCACGTGGCGGCGGCGAGCCCGGAGCCCGTCGATCTGCTGCGCGCCGCGGGGGTACCGGTCGCCAAGCGCGCCGCCGTCGTGGTGGCGGGGGCTGCGGCGGTGGCGGCGTTGGTCGTCGCGGCGGTACGGAGGAGGGCGGCCCGGTGAGGGGCCGCCCCGAGGTCACACTTCCCTTTCTCGTTTCCGAATTCTCGGCGAGATCCGGGCCGCTCCGTGCGCGAAAGCGGCCCGGTGGCTGCGTACAGCTCTCACGGACCTCCTTCCAGCGGGGTGTGCCGCACATGTGCCGCAGAGGCGTGCACGCCTCATCCGTTGTGGGCCGCCTACCCCTCCTCGGGGGAACGAACCACCCAATTCCGAAAAGTCTCCTGAATCCGATAATTCACTGAAATTCGCTGGTCACAGCAGCACCATCAGGCCGTTGCGCACCATCCGCCCCTGACGGTGCACGACGAGGCCGCCCGCCGGGTGGGACGCACGACCTTCCTCACCCGGCCCGGCGCGGTGGGAGCCGGTGCAGTTCGACCTGCGTGAGGCGGCCGTCGGTGACCGTGGCGGTCATGTAGGTGCAGTGGGGCTGGCGCCGGCGGTCGGTCGGGGACCCCGGGTTGAGCAGCCGCAGCCCGGAGGGCGCCGTGGTGTCCCAGGGGATGTGGCTGTGGCCGAACACCAGCACGTCGAGGTCGGGGAAGCGCGCGGCGCACCGGGCCTCGCGGCCTCGGGCGGGCCCGGTCTCGTGCACGGCACCGAACCGCAGGCCGCCCACGTCGGCGTGGGCCACCTCGGGGAGCCGGGCGCGCAGGGCGGGGCCGTCGTTGTTGCCGTACACGCCGATCAGCCGGCGGCTGCGGCTCTCCAGCAGGTCGAGGGTGGCGGTGTCGACCCAGTCCCCGGCGTGGAAGACGACGTCGGCGCGCGGGAGTTCGGCGAGCAGCTGAGCGGGCAGATCGCGTGCGCGCTTGGGGAGGTGGGTGTCCGAGGTGAGGAGCAGACGCACGCCGTCAGCGTATCGCGGCAGGAAGTGCGCAGCGCGGAGAAGAACACAGCCGGAACCGAGCGGTTGAAGCAGCCGAAACCGACCAGCCGGAACAGAGCGGAACAGTCGGCGATGGGCAGCCGAAGCCGAACAGCTCAAGTTGAGCAGATGAACTGAACAGTTGAAACTGGACAGTCCAGGCTGATGAGTCTACGGTGACCGCATGGAGCAGAAGTCCACCGAAGCGCCCGACGGGATCTCCGCCTCCGCCGCCCGGGCCGCACGTGACCTGCGGGTGGTGTTCAGCCGGCTGCGCCGCCGCATCCGCGAGGTCGCCCAGGACGAGGACCTCACGCCCTCCCAGGTGTCCGCGCTGACCCTGGTCGGCAAGCACGGGGCCGCCACGGCCAGCGCGCTCGCCTCCGCCGAGGGGGTCAGGCCGCAGTCGATGGCGACGACGCTGGCCGCCCTGGAGCAGCGCGGCCTCATCCGGCGCAGCCCCGACCCCGACGACGGCCGGCGCCAGCTCGTCACCCTCACGGAGGGCGGTCGCGAGCGCATCGAGGGCGACCGGCAGATCCGTGAGGAATGGCTGACCCGCGCCCTGGAGGACCGGTTCACCGAGGCCGAACGGCAGACGCTCCTCGAGGCGTTCGGCCTGATGGAACGGCTGACGCGGTCGTGAAGGCCAGGCTCGCCCGCCGGGCGGCCGGCGAGCGCGCGGGCATACGCCCGGCTCCCGACGCCTTCGACCGCCGGCTGATCGCCCCGATGCTCCTGGGTTCGGTGCTGAACCCGGTCAACTCCTCCATGATCGCGGTGGCCCTCGTCCCGATCGGCACCGCCTTCGGGGCGCCCCCGGCGCAGACCGTCTGGCTGGTCTCGGCGCTCTACCTGGCGACGGCCGTCGGACAGCCCGTCATCGGGCGGCTGGTGGACATGTACGGCCCCCGCCGCCTCTACCTGACCGGTACGGGCCTGGTCGGCGTCGCCGGGCTGCTGGGGGCGCTCGCGCCGTCGCTCGGCGCACTCATCGGGGCGCGGGTGCTGCTCGGTCTCGGGACGTCCGCGGCGTATCCGGCGTCCATGCAGCTCACCCGGCGCGAGGCCGAACGCACCGGGCGGGACAGTCCGGCGGCATCCTCACCGCGCTCGCCGTCGCCAACCAGACGGTGGCCGTGGTCGGCCCCGCCCTCGGCGGTCTGCTCATCGGCGCCGGCGGCTGGCGTGCCGTGTTCACGGTCAACGTGCCGCTCTCGGCGGCCTGCCTGGTCCTCGGCGCCCTGCGGCTGCCCAGGGAGCCGAAGGGAGCGCGGGAGGAGGGCGCCGGGCGTTCCCGGCGGGACATCGACGCGGCGGGCATGGTCCTGTTCGCCTGCACGCTCGTCTCGCTGATGCTGTTCCTCATGGCACCGCGGGCGGACCGCTGGTACCTGCCCGTGCTCGCCGCCGCGGTGGGTGCCGCCTTCGCGGTGCGGGAGCTGCGGGCGGGGCAGCCGTTCATCGACCTGCGCGTGCTGGGCGGCAACACGCCGCTGCTGGCCACGTACGTCCGCCAACTGCTCGGCTACACCACCACGTACGCCTTCATGTACGGCTACACGCAGTGGCTGGAGGAGGGACGCGGGCTCAGCGCCTCGACGGCCGGGCTGGTGCTGCTGCCGCTGTCGGGCGCCGCGCTCGTCGTCTCCACCCTCACCGGACGCCGCGAGGCCGTCCGCGTCAAACTCGTGACCGGTGCCGCCGTCCAGGTCGCCGCCTGCGGCGTCCTGCTGCTGATCGGCTCCCGCAGTCCCCTGTGGCTGCTGCTCGCCGCCGGGGCCGTGATGGGCATCCCCCAGGGGCTGATCGGCCTCGCCAACCAGAACGCGCTCTACCGGCAGGCCGACCCGGCCCGGATCGCCTCGGCCGCCGGACTGCTGCGCACCTTCATGTACCTGGGCGCGCTGGGCGCCTCCGCGGCCACCGCGGGGTACTTCCCGCACCGCGCCGACACGGGCGGGCTGCACGGCCTGGCCCTGTTCATGATCGCCGGTTCGGTGCTGCTCCTGGTGAGCAGCCTCCCGGACCGGTCGCTGGCCCGGCTCACGCCCCGGGACCCCGGGAGCACCTGAAACACCCCACCCCCGGAATCCAGGGAACACCTGAAACACCCGACCCTCTGATCCCCCGCCCCCTGAAACCCCAGAGCCCCGCAATCCCCGTAATCCCCGAAAGCCCGGAAAGGCCTGAACCTCCATGGCGCTCACCGCCCTCGACCCCCGTACCGCCCTCGTGGTCATCGACCTCCAGGCAGGCATCGCCGCCGCGCCGACCGCGCCCCACACGGGCCCCGAAGTGGTCGCGCGCAGCGTGCGGCTCGCCGAGGCGTTCCGCGCCCGGGACCTGCCCGTCGTCCTGGTCCGGGTGTCCTTCGCCGCCGACTTCGCCGACGCCGTGCCCGGCCGTACGGAGGCGGCGCGCTCCGGGGGCGGCAGCCGTCCCGAGGGCTGGGACGTGATCGTGCCCGAACTGGCCGGCCACTCCGGCGACATCACTGTCACCAAGCACAACTGGGGCGCCTTCCACGGCACCGACCTCGATGTGCAGCTGCGCCGCCGCGGGGTGACGCAGATCGTGCTGACCGGCATCGCCACCAGCATCGGCGTGGAGTCCACCGCGCGCGCCGCCCACGAGCACGGCTACCACGTCACGCTGGCCACCGACGCGATGGCGGACATGGACGCGGAGGCGCACCGCGGCAGCGTGGAGCGGATCTTCCCGCGGCTGGGCGAGACGGGCACCACGGACGAGGTGCTCGAACTCCTCGCCAAGACGCACGGCTGAACGGACACGACGACGGGGGTGCGCGGCGCGGGTGCGCCGCACACCCCCGTCGGTCAGGACGGGCCCCTGTGCGCGGGGCGGACGGTCAGTCCTCGCCCCGTACGATGTTCCACTCGCCGCCTCCGTCGCCGCTCCCGCGCCCCGGTTGCGTTCCGCCGAGGTCCCCGACGGCCGGGAGACAGGTGCGCATGCGCTTCTCCCGGGCCCGGCGGGCCCGGGCCCAGCCCGTCTCGACGGGTTGGACGACCGGTTCCTCAGTGATGTGCGCGGTCACGGCTCCTCATCTTCCTTCTGCGTCCGGTGCGGCGGGAGGTCCGGTGCGGACCCCTTCGGTTCCTGGCCGGTCGGGTCCCCGACGGCGCCGGCGGCAAACCCGCCGGCATTAGGTCGGCCGAGGGTCCCCGCAGGTCACCTGCCGCCGGGGCCGCCGCTGCCGAAGGAGCCGCTGGAGCCGGGGTCCCAGCGCGGGCGGTCCTGGTCGTCGCTGCGCCGGGTGCCGGACGAGCCGAGTTCGTGCGGGGTGAGGCGGCGGCCGGTCTCCTCGGCGCGCGGCACCTCGTCGGGTTCGCGTCGCTGCCGGGTCTCGTGGACGGGCCCGGAGTCCGGCAGCGTCGGGTGCTCGCCGCCCCGCGGGGTCCGCGGTTCGCGCTGCTTCACCCTGATGCCGAACCGGACCGCCCAGATGAGCGCGCCGACGATGACGATGGCGCCGACGACGATGACGACGATCCCGAAGACCGACCCGGCGCCCCCGGCTGCTTCGTAACGGGAGGTGTCCATGCGCTTCGGGTACCCGCGGGGGCCAGGCGGATACGTCACGGTGGCACGGTCGCGGAGTCCGGACACGTCACGCTCGCAGGGCCGCGCCGCACCCACCGGCAGCGACGGCGACAGCGGGCGCGCCCACCGCGCGCCCGCCCCCGCCGCAGGGCGCTGCCGCACGGCACGGCCGTTTCCGGCTCCACGGCGGCCCCGGCGCGGTTCAGGAGCCGTCGGGTGCGGCGGTTCCGTCCTGCTCGGCCGAGCGCGCCGCCCGCTCCACGTCGGCCTCGACCCCGTGCCGTGGCCTTCCCTCGTCGTTGGCGTACTCGTTCAGGGCGGTCTGCAGGTCCCGGGCGAGGTCGCGCCAGGCGCGCAGGGCCGTCTCGTACGTCTCGCTCTGGGCGCCGGTCCACCGCTCCTGCGCGGGCGGCCCGTAGGTCGCCCGGAGCTGTTCGACCCGGGTGTGCGCCTCGTCGGCCGCGCGCTGCTTCGCCACAAGCTCTTCGAAGGTGTGTGACACAGCCCAGGACACTAGGCACGGCAGCCGGGCGCACGGCTCAGACCTGCCGTACCGGCGGTGCGGCGCACCCATGTGGCGGGTCGGCGGACGCGCCGGGCGGCCGGGCCGGGCCGCTCACTGCCCGAGCGCCGGTTCGCTCCACGCCTGTTCGCCACCGCTGACGGGCAGCGCGCCCCAGGCGGCCGGGACCGCCTCGACGAGGAGGATGCCGCGTACTGCCAGGCGGGCCGCGTCGGGGTCTTCGGTGACGCCCCACATGCGCAGGACGCGCCGGGTGAAGCGGCGGGCGTGCCGGGCCGCTGGGGCACCACCACACCGTCCAGCTCTCCCGCGGCAGGCGTACGGACAGGCCGTCGCAGCGCATCGGGAGCAGGGCGATGTCGTCGTTGCGGCGGGCGCCGGTGAGCGGTGCGTCGGCGACCGGTCCGAGACGGCCGGGGCCGAGGGCGGCCAGGGCGCGGGCGAGCCGGTCCAGGCCGGCAGTGAGCGCGCCCGTCCTGAGTCCGGCCCGCGCGGTCCTCGGTCCGCGCGCCGCAGCGCCCTCACCGACCACGTCGGCCATTGCGGCGCCTACGGGCCGTGTGCGCAGCCCCTGTGACGGTTCGCGGTTCCGGCGCGGGCCGCCCGGCATCGTTCGAACACCGCTCTTCGAACGTGTCTTGACGCATGCGTTCCGCACGGTGGTCTCGTGACAGACGTGACTGTCGGCGGCCCCCGCCCGGCTGGAAGGCTCGGTGCCGACCAGGGAGGCCCCGGCTGGAAGGCTCGGTGCCGACCAGGGAGGCCAGGAGGGGGGACGGACATGGACCAGCGCTACGAGGTGTACGCGCTCGCCGATCCGCACTTCTACGAGACGCCCGACCGGCTGTCGCAGGAGGGGCGGACCGCCACGCCGCTGTACGAGACGGCCCGGCGCGCGGTACCGCGGGGGTGGGAGTCGACCCGCACCGGCGACTGGCTGACGCTGACCCCGCTCGGCGCGGACGGCCGCCCGGCTCCCGGGCCGGCGCAGGGATGGAAGATCCACGCGTCGGCCACCCGCGACAACGCCGAACGGATCGCCGCGATCGTCTGGGACTACTGCGTGCCGCGCCGGATCCCCTTCAAGTTCGTCCCCGGCCCGCATCTGCTGCACCTGCGGAACACGAAGTACGCGGCGCGCGACACCAGCGGCAAGTTCGTCACCGTCTACCCGGAGGGCGAGGAGCAGCTGCACCAGGTGCTGCGCGAGCTGGGCGCGCTGCTGGAGGGCTTCGAGGGGCCGTACATCCTGACCGACCTGCGCTGGGGCGACGGCCCGCTCTACGTCCGCTACGGCGCGTTCGCGCGGGCCTTCGTCGTCGACGAACGCGGTTCACTGGTGCCCGCGGTGCGCGACGGCGAGGGGCGTCTGGTGCCGGACCGTCGGGCGCCGTCCTTCCAGGTGCCCGCCTGGGTGACGCTGCCCGCGTTCCTGGAGCCGCACCTGGCGGCGCGCAACACCACGACGGTCGGCGAACTGCCGTACCGCATCGAGAAGGCGCTGCACTTCTCCAACGGCGGCGGTGTCTACACGGGCACCGACACGCGGGACGGCCGCCGGGTGGTCCTCAAGGAGGGCCGGCCGCACGCGGGTCTCGCCGCGGACGGCGCCGACGCCGTGATGCGGCTGGAACGCGAGAAGAACGCCCTGGAACGGCTCGCCGGGACCGGGGTCGTGCCGGAGGTGCGGGACTGGTTCACCCTCGGGGAGCACCGCTTCCTCGTCATGGACTTCGTCGAGGGGCGGCCGCTCAACTCCTACTTCGGCGACCGGCACCCGCTGCTCACCCCGGACCCCGACCCGCGGGCCGTCGCCGCGTACACGGCGTGGGCGCTGCGGGTGCACGCCGCGGTGGAGCGGGCCGTGGCCGCGGTGCACGCCCGCGGGATCGTCTTCAACGACCTGCACGTGTTCAACATCGTCGTCGGGCCGGACGACGAGTCGGTGCACCTGCTGGACTTCGAGGCCGCCGCGCCGGCCGAGGAGGACGGCCGGCAGGTCGTCGCCCACCCGGGCTTCTTCGCCCCGCCGGACCGCACCGGACCCGACGTGGACCGCTACGCCCTGGCCTGCCTGCGGCTCGCCCTGTTCCTGCCGGTGACCACGCTCTTCGTGATCGACCGGGGCAAGGCGGCCCACCTGGCCCAGGTGATCGCCGAGCAGTTCCCGGACATCCCCGGGGACTTCCTCGACGAAGCCGTGGCGGAGATCACCCGCGACGGCGGCGCACCCCGCGCCGGCCGGGACGCCGACGCCGGCCACGACCGCCGCGCCGGCCACGGGTGGACCGGGAGCGCGGGCCCGAGGGGGGCGACAACGGGAGCCGCCTTCCCGGCGGGGCGCGGTACGCCCTCGTACCGGGACCCGGCGGACTGGCCCGCGAGCCGCGACTGGATGGTCGAGGCCCTGCTCGCCTCGGCGACGCCGGACCGCGAGGACCGGCTCTTCCCCGGGGACATCGCGCAGTTCACCGACGGCGGCGGCCTCGGCCTCGCGCACGGCGCGGCCGGAGTCCTGTACGCACTGGCCGAATCGGGGGCCGGGCGCTACGAGGAGGGCGAACGCTGGCTGCTCGCGCGGACCGCGTCCGCGCCACCGGGCACACCCTTCGGCCTCTACGACGGTCTCGCGGGCGTCGCGCACGTCCTGGACCGGCTCGGCCACCGCGGGCGCGCCCTGGACCTCGTCGAGGGCATCCTGCGCGAGCGCTGGCAGAAACTCGCCTCCGACCTGCGCGGCGGCCTGGCCGGCCTGGGCCTGGTCCTCGGCTCCCTGGCCCGCGCGACGGGCGAGACGGAGCTGCGCGAGCGGGCCGCGGAGGCGGCGCACCTGCTTACCGCCCGGCTCGCCGAGCCCCGCCCGGACACGCCCCGGCGGCGGGCCGGGCTGCTGCGCGGCGCGAGCGGAGTCGCGCTGTTCCTGCTGCGGCAGTACGAGTGGACCGGCGAACGCACGCTGCTCGAGGCCGCCGCCGTCGCGCTCCGCCGCGACCTGGAGCAGTGCGTGGTGCAGCCGAGCGGCGGCGGCCTGGAGGTCGACGAGGGCTGGCGCACCCTGCCGTACCTGGGCGACGGCAGCGCGGGCATCGGCATGGTCCTGGACGACTACCTCGCGCACGCGCCGGACGAGGAGTTCACCCGCGCCCGCGACGCCGTCCTCACCGCCGCCACCTCCCGCTTCTACGCCCAGCCCGGCCTCTTCCAGGGCCGCGCCGGAATGATCCTGCACCTCAGCCGCACCACGGCACCCGGCGCCACCCCGAAGCGGCTGGCCGCCCAGGTCGACGCCCTCGGCTGGTACGCGATGGCGTACGAGGGCGGGCTCGCCTTCCCCGGACACCAGATGATGCGGCTGTCCATGGACCTCGCCACCGGAACGGCCGGCTGCCTGATCGCGCTCGCGGCGGCACTCGACGGCGAGGCCCGGGCCGCCCTGCCGTTCCTGCCCCACCCGGCCGCGGCTCAGGCGGCCCCCACAGACGCGGCTCCGTGATCGACGGAGTCGTGACCCGACCCCCGTCCCCGACGTGGGAACCGACCGAAGCCCCGGCACCGTCCGGGGCCGACCGAAAGGACACAGCATGGCACTGCTCGACCTGCAGACGATGGAGTCCGACGAGATCCACGGCGGTGGCGGCGGCGCCAGCACGGCCAGCCTGCTGTCGTGCGTCAGCGCGGTGAGCGTCCTGCTCTGCCTCTGACCCGCACCGTCCGACCAACGGCTCCGGGCGGTCGTCCTCCCCTCGCGGGAGCGCGACCGCCCGGGGTCCGTTCCGCGTGAGAACGCGGTCCGTTCCGTGTGAGAACGCGGTCCGTTCCGCGTGAGAACCCGGTCCGTTCCGCGTGAGAACCCGGTCCGTTCCGCGTGAGAACGCGGTCCGTTGCGTGTGAGAGGCGAGGCAGAGGATGCCAGGCAGCACCCGTAGCCATGGCCGGGGCCACAGCCGGCGCCCCGCCCGTACCCGTGGCCGCAGGCGTGGGACGGCGCCGCCGGGCCCCGCCGGCGGCGTCCGGCCGGTGACCACCCGTACGCTGCTGCGCTCGGCCGTGCGCCACGGCGCGGGGCGCTGCGTCGCCCTGGGCCTGGTGAGCACGGCCGCGGCCGGCGCCGGACTGCTGCTGCCCGCCGTACTGGGCCGCACCCTGGACCTGCTGCTGAGCCGGGCACCGGCGGGCCGCTGGGTCGGTTGCTCCGTCGGTCTGCTGGCCCTGCTCACCGTCCTCGACATGGCCGAGACCGTGCTCGACGGCACCACCGGCGCCCGTGCGACGGCGTGGCTGCGCCTGCGGCTGACCGGACACGTCCTGGCCCTCGGGCCGCGCGCCACCGCCCGTTTCGGCTCCGGTGAACTCGTCGCCCGGCTCGTGGGCAGCGCCGCCCAGGCGGGCACCGCGCCCACCTCGATCGCCGCGGCCGTCGCGGCGGTGGCCGGACCGGTCGGCGCCGTGGTGGCGCTCGGCCTCCTCGACGTGTGGCTTGCGGTCGTGTTCCTGACCGGCGCGCCGCTGCTCGCGCTGCTGCTGCGGGCCTTCACCCGCGACGCCTCACAGTGCGTGACGCGCTACCAGGAGGTGCAGGGGCGGATCGCCTCGGCGCTCGCGGAGGCCGTGGGCGGTGCCCGCACGATCCGGGCGGCCGGCACGGCGGGCCGGGAAACGGCACGGATCCTGCGCCCCCTGCCCGAACTGTCCCGGGCGGGCCACCGCATGTGGCGCGCGCAGGCGCGGGCCGCCGCGCGGGCCGTCGCAGTGGCCCCGCTGCTGCACCTCGGTGTCGTCGCCGTCGCCGGGCTGCTGCTCGCCCGGCACCGGCTGACCGTGGGCGACGTCCTGGCCGCCTCCCGCTACGCGGTCCTCGCCAGCGGCATCGGCGCGCTGGTCGGGCAGCTCGCGGCGCTGGTACGGGCCCGAGCGGCTGCCGGCCGCCTCGCCGAGGTCCTGGCCGAGCCGGCCCCCGCCCACGGCGGGCGCCGGCTGCCGCCGGGGCCGGGGCGCCTGGAGCTGCGCGGCGTCACGGCACGGCGTGGCGGCCGTACGGTGCTCCACGGCGTCGACCTCACCGTGCCCGGCGGCACGACACTCGCCGTGGTCGGCCGCTCCGGCTCCGGCAAGTCCCTGCTCGCCGCCCTCGCCGGGCGCCTGTGCGACCCGGACGCCGGAGAGGTGCTGCTGGACGGGGTGCCGCTGCGCGAACTGACCCACGCCGACCTGCGGGGCGCCGTCTGCCACGCCTTCGAACGGCCCGTCCTGATCGGGGCGACCGTCGAGGACGCCATCGGCCTCGGCCCGGTCGCGCGCTCCCCCGAGCGGATCCGGCAGGCGGCCCGCACCGCCCGCGCGGACGACTTCGTCCGCCGCCTGCCCGACGGCTACGCGACCGCCCCGGCCGACGCGCCCCGCTCGGGCGGCGAGTCCCAGCGGCTGGGTCTGGCCCGCGCGTTCGCCCACGACGGCCGGCTCCTCGTCCTCGACGACGCCCTCTCCAGCCTGGACACCGTCACGGAGCACCACATCACCCACGCCCTCGCGCAGGGCTGTGGCCACACCACCCGCCTCGTCGTCGCCCACCGCGCGGCGACCGCGGCACGCGCCGACACGGTCGCCTGGCTGGACGAGGGGCGCGTACGGGCTGTGGGCACGCATGCCCGGTTGTGGCGGCAGGAGGGGTACCGGCGCGTGTTCGGGGAGGCGGAGGAGAAGCGCGTGTTCGGGGAGGCGGAGGAGAAGGAGGAGGACGACAGGCCAGGTGCCGTGGCCCCGGGCGCGGGGGCGGACGGGCCGGCTCAGGGGGCCCGGTCGTGAGCGCGGAGCGGGGCGGGCGCCCGGGCACGTCCGGCGCGGACGCAACCGGCGTGGGCACGCCTGTGCGCCCGCCGGCCACGGCGAGCGGTGCGTACCGGCGCGGCCTCGCTTTCCTGCGCGCCCGGTGGCGGGATCTGATCCGGCTGGGCGGGTGGTCCGTGCTGGAGACGGGGCAGACGTTCCTGCTCGGCTACGCGCCGGCCCGCGCCCTGGACTCCGGGTTCCTGGCGGGGCGGACGGGGGTCGGGCTGGCCTGGCTGGGGGTCGCCGGGGCCGGCGTCCTCCTCGGCGCGTACGGCACGGGACGGGTCTACCGTTCGGTCGCCGCGCTGGTCGAGCCGCTGCGGGACCGGCTCGTGGAGCGGGTCGTGGCGCGCGGGGTGCGGGAGGCGGACGGCGGTGCCCTGTCCGGGCTCACCCAGCAGGTGGAGATCGCGCGCGACACCTTCGCCGGGCTGGTGCTCGTCTCCCGGTCGTTCGTGGTCGCCGCGGCCGGCGCCGTCGTCGGCCTGTTCTCGCTGGCGCCGCCGCTCGTACCGGTGGTCGTGCCGCCGCTGGTCGCCGCGATCGCCCTGTTCGCGGTGACGCTGCGTCCGCTCGCCCTGCGCCAGGAGGCGTACCTCGCCGCCGACGAACTTCTCGCGGAGCGGCTGGGCGAGGTGTGCCCGGGGCTGCGGGACGTGACGGCCTTCGGTGCGGAGGCGCGGGTCGCGGCCAGTCTCGCCGAGTGCGTCGAGGCCGAGCGGCGGGCGGCGGGCGCGCTGGCCCGGTGGGGTGTCCTGCGGGTGACGGCGCTCGCCGTGGGCGGTCACGCGCCGGTCGTCCTGCTCCTGGTCGCCGCGCCGTGGCTGCTGGACCACGACGTGAGGCCCGGCGCGCTGGTGGGTGCCCTCGCCTACGTGACCCAGTCGCTCCTGCCGGCCCTGCAGAACCTGATCCACGGCCTGGGCGCCGGCGGCGCCCGCCTGACGGTGGTCCTGCGCCGCCTCGCCCCGGACAGCCCGGACAGCCGGGACAGCCGGGACAGCCGGGACAGCCGGGACAGCCGGGACAGCCGGGACAGCCGGGACAGCCGGGACAGCCGGTGTAACGACCCGGCCGTCCCTCACGGTACGGAACCGGGCCCCGCACCCGCCGCCCCCTGCGCCACGGAACCCGCACCCCGGCCCGTGCCCGGCTCAGGAACCGCCCCCGCACTCGCCCTCGCCTCCGTCACCTTCGCCTACGGCCCGCACAGCGAACCCGTGGTGCGGGACCTCGACCTCGTCGTCCCGCACGGCGCTCACCTGGCCGTCGTCGGGCCGAGCGGGATCGGCAAGTCGACGCTCACCTCGCTGGTCGCCGGGCTGCTGGAACCGGCGGCCGGGAAGATCGAGGTGTACGGGCGCCGGGTCCCGGGGTCCGGCGCCGCCGCGTGCCGGGTGCTGATCCCGCAGGAGGCGTACGTCCACACGGGGACGCTCCGGGAGAACCTCTCCCACCTGCGCCCCGCCCCGGTCCCCCCGGACGAGTTGCTCGCCGCGGCCGAGACGGTCGGACTGGCCCCGCTCCTGCGCCGCCTGGGCGGCCCCGAGGCCCTGGTCGACCCGGCGGCGCTGTCGGCGGGCGAGCGTCAGCTGATCGCGCTGACCCGGGCGTACCTGTCGTACGCCCCGCTCGTCCTGCTCGACGAGGCGACCTGCCACCTGGACCCGGACGCCGAGGCCCGCGCGGAGCGCGCCTTCGCCGCCCGGCCGGGGAGCACTCTGGTGGTGGTGGCCCACCGGGTGAGTTCGGCGCGCCGCGCGGACCGCGTGCTGGTCATGGACGGCCGGGACACCTCGTACGGGACCCACGAGGAGCTGCTGCGGGGCTGCGGGCTCTACCGGGAGCTGGTCGGCGGCTGGGCGCCCCCCGGTTCACAGCCAGCCCTCCCCCTGCGAGATGCGGATGGCGTCGATGCGGTTGCGGGCGCCGGTCTTGCGGGTGATGGCCGCCATGTAGTTGCGCACGGTCCCGTGGGACAGGTGCAGGCTCCCGGCGATCTCGGCGACGGAGGCCCCCTGGGCGGCCAGTGAGAGCACACTCAGCTCGCGCCGGGTCAGCGGCATCTCGGCGGCCTTGAGGAAGCCGAGGCCCAGCGACTCGTCGACGAAACGTTCCCCCGCGGCGACGCGCCGGATGCCCCGCACCAGGCGGTCCGGTGACCCCTTCTTGTCGACGTATCCGAGCGCCCCGGCCTCGATGGCCTGCCGTAACAGCCCGGGCCGGTCCGCCGTGGTGAGCACCAGCAGACGCGGCGGCCTGCGGCCCGCCTCGCGCGGACACAGCTCGGCCAGTGGCACGGGCCCGCGCGCCCGCGTGTGGTCGAGGTCGGCGGCGCACACGTCCGGCCGCACCGTCCTCGCCTGCGCCGGCGCGCCGCGCCACGGCGTCTCGTAGACCCCCAGGTCGGGCTCCCGGCGCAGCCACTCCGCCATGACCGATCTCACCAGACACGCGTCGTGCACCAGAAGTATCCGGATCACTGCCACCCCTTCGGTTCGCCCCTGCGCCGCTTCTCGTGATGATGGTGTGCGCGTGCCCAATTGTTGGGGGCGCGGACGCCCCCGGGGCGCGGAGAATTGGCCAACGCGGGGCGCGGGGGCGCACTCGCGGCGGCCGTCCGCCGCTACGCGCCCCAAGTCAGTGGGCATGAGCCGCGCCGCGCGGGGTACACGGGGCGCCCGACCGAGTCCCTTCCGCCCCGCTCGCCGTGCGGGGCGGACCGCCAGGGGAGAGCCTGGGTTCCCGGAAACCGTGGCGCGGCCCCGCGAGGAGGTGGTCGGCGTGTCCGACGGGCGGACGTCCGGACAGCCCCCGATGGCCGCCACCGGGCCCGTCGGCCGCCCCCTGCTGTCCCTGGCGCTCGCCGCCATGCTGGACGAGGTCCACGCGCACTCGGGCGCGGTGTACCTGCTGGCACCGGACCAGCCGGTGCTGGAGATGGCCGTGATGGCGGGCATGCCGCGGGCGTTCGCGGCGCCCTGGGAGCGGGTCGGGCTGAGCGCGCCCATCCCGGTCGCCCAGGCCGTGCGCGAGCGGCGGCTGATCTGGGTCGGCGGCGAGGAGGAGATGGCCCGCCGCTATCCGCGGATCGCCGTGGTGCTGCCGTACCCCTTCGCCCTGGCCGCGCTGCCGCTGGCCACCGGTGCGAACGCGTACGGGGCGGTCTTCGTGACCTGGCCGGACGCCCATCCGCCGGTGCTGTCCGACTGGGAGCGCGAGCACCTGAGCGCGGCCTGCGACCGGCTCGCGCTGCGGCTGGAGCGGGCGGCGGCGGAACAGCGCCCCGTACTCCCGGAGCCCGACCTGCTGGCCGCACCGCCCGCCGGTGGCGTGGCCGGCGCGCTCGGTTCGGTGGAGGCGGCCCGCATGACGGCCCGGCTGCCGTACGGGCTCGCCTCGCTCGACCTGCACGGCCGGGTCTCCTTCGCCAACCCGGCCGCGGCCGAGCTGCTCGGGCTGCCCGTCGCCGAGCTGCTGGGCACCCGGCTGTGGGCGTCGGTGCCGTGGCTGAACGACCCGATGTACGAGGACCGCTACCGCGCCGCGCTGCTCAGCCAGCACGTCACCTCCTTCGTGGCGCTGCGCCCGCCCGGTGAGTGGCTGTCGTTCCGGATGTATCCGAGCACCACCGGGCTGAGCGTGCGGATCAGCCGGGCCCGCGCGGTCGCCGAGCTGGACCGGCCTGCGCCCCGGCCCGGGGAGAGTCCGTCGCCGGCCGGCCTGGTGACGATCTCGCGGGTGCTGGGGCTGGCCGGGGCGCTGACCGAGGCGGTGGGCGTGCAGGACGTGGTGCGGCTGGTCGCGGACGAGATCGTGCCGGCCGTCGGCAGCCGGGCCCTGATGATCCTCGGTTCCCAGTCGGGGCGGCTGCACGTGCTCGGTCACCGCGGTTATCCGAACCTGCGGGCCGTCGAGCAGTTCCACGGCACACCGCTCACGGCGCCGACCCCGAGCACCCGGGTGCTGTCGACCGGGGTGCCCGCCTTCTTCGAGTCGCGTCGGCAGCTGGAACGGCTCTACCCGGTGCGGCAGCCGGTGCGCGACGGCTTCGCGGCCTGGGCGTACCTGCCGCTCATCGCGTCCGGCCGCCCGGTGGGCACGTGCGTGCTCTCCTACGCCCACCCGCACCCCTTCCCCGCGGACGAGCGGGCCGTCCTGACGAGCCTGGGCGGCCTGATCGCCCAGGCACTGGAACGGGCCCGGCTCTACGACGCCAAGCACCGGCTCGCCCACGGTCTGCAGCAGGCGCTGCTGCCCCGCTCGCTGCCCCGGCTGCCGGGCTTCGAGGCGGCCGCACGCTATCTGCCGGCCACGCAGGGGATGGAGATCGGCGGCGACTTCTACGACCTGGTGCCCACCCGGCCGCTGGCCGCGGCCGTGATCGGGGACGTGCAGGGGCACAACGTGACCGCCGCCGGGCTGATGGGGCAGCTGCGCACGGCGGTCCGCGCGTACACCACGGTCGGCCAGGAGCCGCAGGAGGTCATGGCGAGCACGAACCGGCTGCTGATGGAGCTGGGCGTCGAACTGTTCGCCAGCTGCCTGTACCTGCGGCTGGACCCGGCCGACGGCTGCGCCGTGATGTCCCGGGCCGGGCACCCGCCGCCGTTGCTGCGCCGGCCGGACGGGCGGGTGCGCGTGCTCGACCTCGCCGGGGGGCCGCTGCTGGGCATCGACGCGGCGGCGACGTACCCCACGACGCGGGTCGGCCTCTCCCCCGGTTCGGTCCTCGTCCTCTACACGGACGGGCTCGTCGAGTCGCCCGGTACGGACATCGAGGACGCGCTCGCCGAGCTGGGGCAGCGGCTCGGCGAGGCCGGGGACCTCCCGCTGGGCCGGCTGGCCGACCTCCTCGTGGAGCACAGCTCGGCGGCGCGGGAGCGGATCGACGACGTGGCGGTGCTGCTGCTGCGCGCCCGCGGGGACGACTGAGGTGCGGCGTGCGGCACCGGGAAGGCGCTCACATTCGGCGACGGGGCGATGACGGTGGGTAGGTGAACCCACCCGCGCAGGAAGCGGAACGCGTGCTTCAGCGAATCTGCACAGTGCGTGCCCAGTGAGGTCACCGGGCGGCGCGGATCTGCACAACCGCGCGCCCCCGGTGGCGCGTTTGGCGCGGAGTGCCGGATTCCGCGCCGGCTCGGCAAGAGCAGGGGTGAGCCGATGCCGTGCGGCTTGTGAAGAAGTGACCGGCAAGTCGTGCCCGGACATGCACGGATGAGGGCGTCGGCGCGGAAAGTTCCCTGGTGAGAGGCCTGGTCGAGTGGATGCGCCGGTTCCCGCCGTGCTTTGATCCATCGCACCGCGGGGCCCGCCGGACGCTTGCCACAGCGACGGCCGGCTGCCCCCGCTCGCGGCCTTCCGTCTGTCCGCAGCGGAAGCCGCTCCTCCAGTGAGAAGCCATACGAAGGGAAGTTCCAGCATGAACTCCACCCCCCAGGTCGAGACCGTCGAGATCTCGGACGCCGACCTCGACAACGTCTCGGGCGGTCTGTCCCTGAACGCCGTCGGCACCGTCACCGGCCTGGTGGACGGCGTCGCCCCGGTGTCCGGCCTGGTCGACACGGCCGTCGGCACCGTCGAGGGTGTGACCGGCCTGAACACCGCCCCGGTCACCAACCTGGTCGCCGGTCTCTGAGCGCTCCGCGCCGTGCCGGGTCCCGGAACCGTCCGCGGTTCCGGGACTCCCGGGTGCCCGGATGCGCGGGTGCCCGCACGCCAGGGCGTCCGGGCGCCTTGGACCAGCCGTACCGAAAGACCGCCCCGCACAGGCCTCTGCCACAGGTGAGGGAAGTTCCGTGCAGTTCCGCCAACAGGCCCTCGCCAAGCTCCGGTCGCCGGAGGAGCTCGACCTCCCGGTCCGGCTCGCCCGCCCCCGGGGCCGGCTCGTGCTGGGCGTCGTGCTCGTCGTCATGGCCGCCGCCTGCGCGTGGGCGGTCACCGGCTCCGTGGCCTCCACCGTCTCCGCGCCCGCCGTCCTGACCCACGGGCAGGGCAGCTACGTCCTGCAGAGCCCGGTCGCGGGCCAGGTCACCGGAGTCCTCGTCAAGGAGGGCGAACGCGTCCCGGCGAACTCGCCCGTGCTGAAGGTACGCACCGACCGGGGCGAGTCGGCCGTCCGCACGGTCGCCGCCGGCCGGATCACCGCGCTGGCCGCGACGATCGGCCAGATCGTCCGCACCGGCGCGGACGTCGCCGTCGTCGAGCAGGTGGCCCGCACCACCGACCCGCTGGTCGCGACGGTGTACGTGCCCGCGCAGAACGCCGCGGCCGTCCCCGCCGGCGCCGCCGTCGACCTGACCGTCTCCACCGTGCCCGCCGAGCGGTACGGCGTGCTGCGCGGCCGGGTGGCCTCGGTGGACCGCTCGGCCCAGTCCGCGCAGCAGATCGCCGCCTACCTCGGGGACAGCAGGCTGGGCGAGGAGTTCACCCGCCAGGGACGTCCGGTCGCCGTCCTCGTGCGCCTCCTCGACTCGCCCGCCACGAAGAGCGGTTACCGGTGGTCGTCCGCCGGCGGGCCGCCGTTCCGGCTCGACTCCATGACCTCGGCCACGGCCTCGATCCGGCTGGCCGACCAGCGTCCCGTCGACTGGCTGCTGCCGTGACCGGCGCCGGCCAGGCCCGCGGCCGACGGCGCGCCGCCCCGCCGCGGCGTCCGGTCCCCCGGGGGCGGACCCGCACGGTCCGTACGCCCACCGTGCTCCAGATGGAGGCCGTGGAGTGCGGCGCCGCCGCGCTCGCCATGGTCCTCGGCCACCACGGCCGCCACGTCCCGCTGGAGGAACTGCGCATCGCCTGCGGGGTCTCCCGCGACGGCTCGCGGGCGAGCAACCTCCTGAAGGCGGCGCGCGGTTACGGCCTGACGGCCAAGGGCATGCAGATGGACACCGCCGCCCTCGCCGAAGTGGCGGCACCGGCCGTCCTGTTCTGGGAGTTCAACCACTACGTCGTCTACGACGGCATGGGCCGCCGCCTCGGCCGCCGCGGGGTGTACGTCAACGACCCCGGCAAGGGCCGCCGCTTCGTGCCCATGGAGGACTTCGACAGCAGCTTCACCGGTGTGGTGCTGGTCCTGGAGCCGGGCGAGGGCTTCACCCGCGGCGGGCGCAGGCCGGGTGTGCTGGGCGCACTGCCCGCCCGGCTGCGCGGCACCGCGGGCACGCTGCCCGCGGCCGTGCTGGCGAGCCTGCTCCTGGTGCTGGTCGGCGCGGCGGTGCCCGCGCTCAGCCGCACCTACATCGACACGTACCTGATCGGCGGTCAGAGCGCGCTGCTGGGCGTGCTGTTCGCGTCGATGGGCGCGTGCGTCGCGCTCACGGTCGTCCTCACCTGGTTGCAGCAGACCAACCTGCTGCACGGCCGCATCGTCTCCTCCACGCTGTCGAGCGCCCGTTTCCTGCGCCACCTGCTGCGGCTGCCGGTGACCTTCTTCGCCCAGCGCAGCCCGGCCGACCTGGTGCAGCGGCTGCAGTCCAACGACGCGGTGGCGGAGACACTGGCCCGCGACCTGTCCGCGGCGGGCGTCGACGCGATCGTCGTCGTGCTCTACGCCGTGCTGCTGTACACCTACGACCCGCAGCTGACCTTCGTCGGCATCGGTGTGGCCCTGCTGAACGTGGTGGCGATGCGGGTGGTGGTGCGGCTGCGCGCGACCCGGACGGCGAAGCTGCGCGCGGACACCGCGCGGCTGACCAACACCGCCTACACCGGGCTCCAGTCGATCGAGACGATGAAGGCGACCGGCGGTGAGGACGGCTACTTCCGCACCTGGGCCGGGCAGCACGCCACGACGCTGGAGGAGCAGCAGCGGCTCGGGGTGCCGAGCGCCTGGCTGGGCGTGGTGGCGCCGACGCTGGCCACGCTGAACAGCGCGCTGATCCTGTGGATCGGCGGTCTGCGGGCGGTGGAGGGGCACATCTCGGTGGGTCTGCTGGTCGCCTTCCAGGCGCTGGTGACCCGCTTCACGGCGCCGCTGACCCGCCTCAACGGCGTCGCGGGCCGGATCCAGGACTTCGCGGCCGACGTGGCCCGGCTCAAGGACGTGGAGAGCTTCCGCGCCGACCCGCTGCACGCCCGCCCCGGCACCGGTGGTTCCACGCGCCGGCTGCGCGGCCAGGTGGAGCTGCGCAACGTCTCCTTCGGCTACAGCCCGCTGGACGAGCCGCTGCTGCGGGGGTTCGACCTGAGCGTGGGCCCGGGGCAGCAGGTCGCGCTGGTGGGCGGCTCGGGCAGCGGGAAGTCGACGGTCTCCCGGCTGATCTCCGGGCTCTACACGCCGTGGGAGGGCGTGATCCGCCTCGACGGCCGCCACCTCGCGGACATCCCGCGCGGGGCGCTGGCGGCCTCGGTGTCCTTCGTCGACCAGGACGTCTTCCTCTTCGAGGGCACGGTCCGCGACAACGTGGCCCTGTGGGACCCGTCGATCCCGGACGACGCCGTGCTGGAGGCGCTGCGCGACGCCGCGCTGCACGACACGGTGATGCGCAGGCCCGGCGGCATTCACAGCCGCGTGGAGCAGGACGGGCGGAACTTCTCCGGCGGGCAGCGCCAGCGCCTGGAGATCGCGCGGGCGCTGGTGCGCCGGCCCAGCATCCTCGTGCTCGACGAGGTGACGAGCGCGCTGGACGCGGAGACCGAGCAGGTCGTCATGGACAACCTGCGGCGCCGCGGCTGCGCCTGCGTGGTGATCGCGCACCGGCTGTCCACCGTGCGGGACAGCGACGAGATCGTCGTACTGGAGCGCGGCACGGTCGTCGAACGCGGGCGGCACGAGGAACTGGTGGCGCGCGGCGGCGCCTACGCGGCGCTGGTCAGGGAGCGGTGAGGGGAGCGGTGGGATGACGGCCGTCGGCGAAGGCGACCTGGTCCTCGGGGCGCTCGCGTCCCTGGGGACGCCCCTCGACTGCGCGGGCCTGGCGCGTCTGGACCTGGAGGGTCCGCAGGTGCTGTGGCTGGTGGCGGCCGGTGCGGTGGACCTGTTCGCGGTCGACGCGGCGCAGCAGGGCCACTGGCACCACCTGGGCCGGCTGGAGGCCGGCTCGCTGCTGCTCGGGCCGGTCGCGGGCCCCAGGCACACGCTGGTCGCGCGCCCGCTGCGCGACTGCGTCGTACGCCGCATCGGGCTGCGTGAGCTGTACCAGCAGGCGGGCACCCAGTCGTGGTCGTACGACGAGTACGGCAACCCCCAGTACGTACCGCCTGCCTCCAGCCCCCTGGAGTACGCGCTGGCACTCGGTGTCGGCCGGAGCCTGGCGGTCCTCTTCCAGGCTCCGACGGCCGGGGAGCGGGCCGGGGCGCCCGGCGACGACGACGTCTTCTGGATGCAGGTGCCGCCGGGCAGCGTGCAGTACGGAGCGCTCCACGGCGCCGAGGCCGCGGCCGACCTGCTGATGGACCCCGCCCTGTGGCAGAGCGTCGTGGACCAGCAGTACCGGCTGCTGACGGCGCTGGACCGCTGGATCGAGGAGCTGGAACGCGGCCACGAACTGCGCGCCGCGGCCGGCATCGAGGCCGGTGAGGCGGTCCGTGCCGAGGCCGACCGGACGCTGATCGCGTCCCTGGGCCGGTCCTCGGCGCGGCGGGCCACGGCCGCCGACGCGGACGCCACCTACGCGGCCTGCCGGCTGGTCGCGGGGGCCGCCGGGATCACGCTCGCCGCGGCCCCGCGGCCCGGTACCGGCGACGACCGGCTCGATCCGGTGGAGCGGGTCGCCCAGGCCTCCCGGGTGCGGACCCGGGCCGTACGGCTGGACGGCCGCTGGTGGCGGGAGGACGTGGGACCGCTGGTGGGTCACCGGGCGCTGTCGGGGGCGCCGGTCGCGCTGCTGTGGCGGCGCGGCGGGTACGTCGCCGTGCACCCGGGGACCGGCCGGGAGACCCCGGTCGAGAAGGCCAACGCGCAGGAGTTCGAACCGCGTGGGGTGATGTTCTACCGTCCGCTGCCCGACCGCCGCCTCTCGCCGCTCGCCCTGCTTCGCTTCAGCCTGCGCGGCACCGCGCGGGACCTGGTGAACCTGCTGGTCAGCGGGCTCGTGACGGTCGCCGTCGGGGCACTGGTGCCGATCGCCACGGGCAAGGTGCTCGGGAGTTACGTGCCCAGGGCCCAGCAGGGGCTGATCACGCAGGTGTGTCTGGCGGTGATGGTGAGCAGCGTGGTGGCCGCCGCCTTCACCCTCCTGGAGAACCTCACGGTGCTGCGGCTGGAAGGGCGGATCGAGGCGACGCTCCAGCCGGCCGTCTGGGACCGGCTGCTCAGACTGCCCACCGGGTTCTTCGCCGGGCGTTCCACCGGCGAACTGGCGAGCGCCGCCATGGGCGTCAGCGCGATCCGCCGGCTGCTGGCGGGGGTCGGCCCGGTGGTCGCCCAGTCGGTGACGGTGGGGGCGATGAACCTGGCGCTGCTGTTCTGGTACAGCCCGTCGATGGCGGGGGTGGCTATCGGCATGCTGGTGGTGATCGCCGCCGTGTTCCTGGGTCTCGGACTGTGGCAGGTGCGGTGGCAGCGGCGCCTGGTGGTGCTGGGCAACAAGCTGAACAACCAGGCCTTCCAGACGCTGCGCGGACTGCCGAAGCTGCGGGTGGCGGCGGCGGAGAACTACGCGTACGCGGCGTGGGCCGAGCAGTTCGCGCACAGCCGCGAACTCCAGCAGAAGGTGGGCCGGATCAAGAACCTCACCACCGTCCTGGGCGCGGTGTACCTGCCCGTGTGCACGCTCGTGATGTTCATGCTGCTGGCCGGTCCGGCGCGCGGCTCGATGTCGGCGGCGGCGTTCCTGACGTTCAGCACGTCGGTGACGATGCTGCTGACGTCGGTGACCCAGCTGACCGGGGCGTTCGTGTCGTCGGTGGCCGCGTTGCCGCTGTTCGAGGAGATCAGGCCGGTGCTGGACGCCGTGCCGGAGGTGCGGGCGGGAAGCACCCGGCCGGGGCCGCTGTCGGGCGCGGTCGAGGCACGGCGGCTGTCGTTCCGCTACGCCGACGACGGGCCGCTGGTCCTGGACGACGTGTCGTTCCAGGTGCGGCCGGGCGAGTTCGTGGCGATCGTCGGGCCGAGCGGCTGCGGCAAGTCGACGCTGCTGCGGCTGCTGATCGGCTTCGACCGGCCGCTGTCGGGCAGCGTGCTCTACGACGGCCAGGACCTGGCGGCGCTCGACCGGTCGGCGGTGCGGCGGCAGTGCGGGGTCGTGCTGCAGCACGCGCAGCCGCTGACCGGGTCCCTCCTCGACATCATCCGGGGCACCGAGCCGTGCACCCCGGAGGAGGCGATGGCGGCGGCGGAGCTGGCGGGTCTGGCCGAGGACATCCGGCGGATGCCGATGGGGCTGCACACCCTCGTCTCCGGCGGCGGGGCCGTCTCGGGCGGCCAGCGGCAGCGGCTGATGATCGCCCAGGCCCTGGTGCGGCGGCCGCGGATCCTCTTCTTCGACGAGGCGACCAGCGCCCTGGACAACGACACGCAGCGCACGGTGATCGAGAGCACCCGCAAGCTGGACGCGACGCGCGTCGTCATCGCCCACCGGCTGTCGACGGTGCTGGACGCCGACCGGGTGATCGTCATGGAGGACGGCAGGGTCGTCCAGCAGGGGGCGCCGGCCGAACTGCTCGCGGACACCGGCGGCCGGCTGCACGAGCTGGTGCGGCGGCAGCTGACCTGACACCGCTCCGCATCACGTCCCGCATCTCCGTCCCGCACCTCCACACCCCGCACCTCCCCCTGACACGGCAGCGTTTCTGCGAAACGTTGCCGTTTCGTTCGTCGTCGTCTAGGCTCGATGTGTACGAAACAGTTTCGTTTACGTGCTCTTTATCCGGTCGACACCTCGACGTCCCATGACTTCACCGGAATGGTTCCGACATGTCTGACAAGACCCTGACCGACGGCATCCGGACGGATGCCGTCGAAGCGGCGCCCGCCGCCTCGCCCAGGCGGTGGTGGATCCTCGCGGTCGTCGCCGTCGCCCAGCTGATGGTGGTCCTGGACGCCACCATCGTGAACATCGCCCTGCCCTCCGCCCAGCAGGACCTCGGCTTCTCCGACGGCAACCGCCAGTGGATCGTGACGGCGTACGCGCTCGCCTTCGCCTCCCTGCTGCTGCTCGGCGGCCGCATCGCCGACCTGTTCGGCCGCAAGACCGCCTTCCTCGTGGGCGTCGTCGGCTTCGCCGCCGCCTCCGCCCTCGGCGGTGCCGCCGGCGGCTTCGGCATGCTGGTCACCGCGCGCGCCCTCCAGGGCGTCTTCGGCGCGCTCCTCGCCCCGGCCGCGCTGTCGCTGCTCAACACCACGTTCACCGACGCGCGCGAACGGGCCCGGGCATTCAGCGTGTACGGCGCCATCGCCGGAGCCGGCGGCGCAGTCGGCCTGCTCCTCGGCGGCCTGCTGACCGACGCCCTCGACTGGCGCTGGACGCTGTACGTCAACGTGGTCATCGCCGTCGTCGCCTTCGCGGGCGGCTGGGTCCTGCTCGGCAACCACCGCGACGCCGCCGGCTCCAAGCTGGACGTGCCGGGCACCATCCTGGTCGCCGGCGGTCTGTTCACCCTGGTCTACGGTTTCTCCAACGCCGAGACGCACCACTGGGGCTCGCCCCTGACCTGGGGCTTCCTCCTCGCGGGCGGCCTGCTGCTGACGGCCTTCGCCTGGTGGCAGACCAGGGCCGCGCACCCGCTGATGCCGCTGCGCATCCTGCTCGACCGCGACCGCGGGGCCTCGTTCCTCACCGTGCTGATCACCGGCGCCGGCATGTTCGGCGTGTTCCTCTTCCTCACCTACTACCTCCAGCTGAACCTCGGTTTCAGCCCCACCAAGACCGGTGTGGCGTTCCTCCCGATGGTCGGCGCCCTCATGGTGACCGCGCAGCTCGGCACCACCGTCCTGGTGCCCCGGCTCGGCCCGAAGGCCGTGCTGCCGCTGGGCTTCGCCGTCGCCACCGTCGGTATGGCCTGGCTGACCGGCATAGGCACCGGCTCGCACTACGTGAGCGCGGTGCTGCCGCAGCTCGTGGTGACCGGCATCGGCCTCGGTCTGGTCATGCCGCCCGCCATGCAGCTCGCCACCGGCGGAGTGGCCGCCGAGGACGCGGGCGTCGCCTCGGCGACGGTCAACGCCATGCAGCAGGTGGGCGGTTCGATCGGCACGGCACTGCTGAACACGCTGGCCGCGAGCGCCGCCACGGACTACCTGTCCGGCCGCGACGCGTCCAGCAAGCTGGTCCGGGCCCAGGCGACGATCGAGAGCTACACCACCGCCTTCTGGTGGTCGGCCGGCTTCTTCGCCGCCGGCGCGGTCATCGCCTTCCTGCTCTTCCGCCCGGGCGTGCCGCGGGCCGACGCGGACGCGGGTCCGGTCGTCCACATGTGACCGGTCGTCCACATGTGACCGGCGCACGGGGCTGTCGACGGACCGGCGCACGCGGTCGTCGACCGAGTTGCTCACCCGGCCGCCGACGGTCGGCCGAGCGGCGGGGGCCGTCGTCCGTGAGGACGGCGGCCCCCGCTCGTCACAGGACGGCGGCCCTTGCGCTCCACCGGGCCGCGAACCGGGCGAAACCGGCCGTTCCCCCGGTGTTCATCCGCCGCTGGCACCGCGCTCAGGCGTAGGAGATCACCTGGTTGGGTACCCACCGGCCCATGCGAATCAGCGTGATGGACGTGGGGTCGAAGACGGTCCGGCTGGTGGTGGCCGACGCGGTGGGCGGGGCGCCGCTGCCGGTGCACACCGCCAAGTGGCGGCTGCGGCTCTCGGAGCAGGTCACGCCCGGGAAGGACATCCCCGAGGAGGCCGTGGAGCAGCTCGTCGAGGCGGTCTCGGAGGCCGGCCGGACGGCTGCCCGGTGGGGTGCGCCGGGCCCGCCCGCCTTCGCGACCGCCGTGGTGCGCGGGGCCCCGAACCGGCTCCACGTGCTGCGCGCCGTCCGCGCCCGCACCGGCGTCGCGCTGTGCACGCTGCCCGGCGAGGTCGAGGCCGAGCTGACCTTCCTGGGCGCCCGGCGCTGGATGGGCTGGCGGTCGGGGCCGCTGGCCCTGCTCGACATCGGCGGCGGCTCCTTCGAAGTGGCCTTCGGCCGCGGCCGGCTCCCCGACTTCGCGGCGTCGCTGCCGCTCGGCGCGGGCCGGCTGACCCACGAGTTCCTCGCGCAGGAGGACCCGCCGTCCCCGGAGCGGCTCAAGGCGCTGCGGCGCCACGTCCGGCACCAGTTGCGGGACGTGGCCGCCCGGGTCCGCTGGGAGGGCCCGCGCACCGCCGTGGCCACTTCGCGCACCTTCCAGCAACTGGCCCGGTTGTGCGGGGCCGCGCCCGGCCGGCACGGCCCGTTCGTGGAACGCGAGCTGCAGCGGGCGGCACTGCGCCGTGCGGTCGGCGAACTGGCCGCCCTGCCCGCCGCCGAGCGCGCCGCCCTGCCCGGCATCTCCGCACCGCGCGCCGCGCAGAGCCTGGCCGGCGCGCTGGTCGGGCACACGGCGATGAAGCTGATGGGCCTGAAGGCGGTCACCGTCTGCCCGTGGGCCATCCGCGAGGGCGTGCTGCTCCGGCAGATCGAGGAGGGGGAAGCGGGAGCCTCCTGGTGGGAGCGGGTCTCCCGGCTCGGCGAGGACCCCGCGCCCCCGGAGCCCGTACCGCTGCGCCTCGCGGCGGCGACGGCGAGAGGCTGAGACGTCAGAAAGCGGGGAAGCCGGGACGGAAAGCGGGGAACACGCACCACGCGAGAACCACCCGGCGCAGCAGCACGAGAAGCACGAGAAGAGGCGGAAGACGAAGTGAAGGAGGAACCGGCCATGCCGGACAAGAACGGGAAGCGGCCGCAGGAGAAGCCGGACACCGCGCTCGGCGAGGTCCTGCGCGAGTTCGAGAACGCCGAGACGGACGTCGACGGCAGCCGCGAGCGCCGGCACCGGGGCGAGGCCGGGGAGGCGATCACCCCGAACACCCGGGCCCAGGAGGAGGCCGAACGGGAGGCCGGGGAGGACACTGCGGGAGGGGCCGGGCCGGACCGGGGATGACCGGGGGCCCGCCGGGTACCCGCCGCCCATGGACCACCTTCGCCGAGGACCCGAGATGCCCTGCGCCCGCGGCCCGCTCAGCGCGGCCGTCCTCGCCTACCTGCGCGGCACCGGCCCGCTCCCCGGGCCCGAGGAGGCGGACGGCGCGGCGCCCTACGGCGACGACCTCCAGCTCGCGCTGTACCTCTGCTACGAGTTGCACTACCGCGGCTTCGCGGGCGTCGCCGCCGAGCGCGAGTGGGACCCCCCTCTCCTCGGCGTCCGGGCCGCGCTGGAGCACCGCTTCCTGACCGCGCTGCGCGCCGACGCCACGGTCCACGGCAGCCTGGACGACGCGCTCGGCGACCTGCTGGTCGAGCCGGTGGACGGCACCGGGGTCTCCCACCACCTGCGGGACGAGGGCGAGTTGTGGCAGGTGCGCGAGTACGCCGCTCAGCGCTCCCTCTACCACCTCAAGGAAGCGGACCCGCACGCCTGGGTGCTGCCGCGCCTGTGGGGCCGGGCCAAGGCGGCGATGGCGGCGGTGGAGTTCGACGAGTTCGGCGGCGGGCGCACCGAGCGCGTGCACGCCCGGCTGTTCGCGGACCTGATGAGGGACCTGGGGCTGGACACGACGTACGGCCGCTACCTGGACGCGGCCACCGCCGAGGCGCTGGCCACCGTGAACCTGATGTCCCTGCTCGGGCTCCACCGCGAACTGCGCGGCGCGCTGGTGGGCCACTTCGCCGCCGTGGAGATCACCTCCTCGCCCGGCTCGCGGCGGCTGGCCGAGGCGATGCGCCGCACCGGCGCCGGGCCCGCCGCCGAGTTCTTCTACGACGAGCACGTCGAGGCGGACGCGGTGCACGAGCAGGTCGTACGCCACGAGGTCATCGCCGGGCTGCTGGAGGAGGAGCCGCAGCTGGCGGCCGACGTCGCCTTCGGCATCGACGCCACCGGCCACCTGGAGGACCGGCTCGGTGAGCGGCTGCTCACCGACTGGCGCGCGGGCCGCTCCTCGCTGCGGGTCCCGCTCGACGCGGAGACGGGCCGCCTCGTCGGCCAACAGCACTGATCACCGGTCGAACCGCAGTGAACACCGCGGGCCGGGGTACTCGCGTGACGTGAGTCGACTAGTGCTTCCGGGCGTCTACGCCCCTCAGGAGGACACCGCGCTGCTCGCCGAGGCCCTGGCGGGCGAGGCGCTGCGCCCGGGCGCCCCGGTCCTGGACGTGGGCACCGGCAGCGGGGCCCTGGCGCTGGCGGCGGCCCGGCGCGGAGCGCGGGTGACCGCGGTGGACGTGTCCCGGCGGGCGGTGTGGACCACGCGCCTGAACGCCCGGCTGAACCGGCTGCCGGTCCGTGCCCTGCGCGGGAACCTGTTCGCTCCGGTGCGCGGCCGGACCTTCGACCTCGTCCTCGCCAACCCGCCCTACGTACCGGCGCCGCACGCCGGGCGCGTGCCGCGGGGCAGGTCGCGGGCCTGGGACGCCGGACGCGACGGCCGTCTCGTACTGGACCGGCTCTGCCGGGAGGCGCCCGCACTGCTGCGGCCCGGTGGCGTGCTGCTCGTGGTCCACTCCGCGCTCAGCGATCCCGGCCGCACCCTGGACCTGCTGCGCACGGCCGGCCTCAAGGCGGCCGTGGTGCGCCGCCGCTGGATCGGCTTCGGGCCCGTCCTGCGCAGGCGGCGGGACTGGCTGCGCGCGCACGGGCTGCTGGGCCCGGCCGACGAGAGGGAAGAGCTGGTGGTCATCCGTGCCGAACGACCCGTCTGACGACTCCCCGGGCGGCGCCCGGCGGACCGCGGCGCCCCGCCGGGTGACGATGCAGCGGCAGGGTCCGATCCTCGTGGACGGGCCGGTCGAGGTGGAGCTGGAGGACGGCACCACGGTCGTGTCCGACCGGTTCCGGGTGGCCTTGTGCACCTGCCGCCGCAGCCGCCGCTACCCGTGGTGCGACACCAGCCACCGCAAGCGGGCTCCGGACCCGTCCGGCGGTGCGGCCGGAGGCCGTGGCCGCGCCGCGCCGGACGGGCCCGGATGACCCACCGCGATACCGGGGGCCGGCGGGAGGCCCCACTCCGCCCGCCGGCCCTCGGGGCGGGATCGCCGCGGTCCCCGCGCCGGGCCCGCACTCCCCAGTCACGGGGCCCAGGTGCTGCGCGGGGGCCGCGCGATCCCGGTCTCAGAAGGAGAAGACGACGCTCGCGAGGGAAGCGTCCTTCTCGCACTCGTTGGCGAAGGTGTGCCGCAAGGTGACGCGCCTGCCCTGCCAGACGCCGTCGGCGGTGACCACGACGGGGTGGTACTCCCGGGTGCACAGCACGTCGCCGCCCGCCGTGAGGGCCTCGAAGTCGCCGTCCGCCTCGCGCAGGGCGGCGCACGCCTCGGCCGCGGCCGGGTGGGTGCCGGAGGCCGTCGGGGCGCAGCTGAGCGTGACGGCGCGCTCCGGCGTGGTGGTGGCGGCGCTGTCTCCGTGGCCCACGGTCAGCACCAGGGCCGAAGGGGCGTACAGGGAGGCGGGAGCGCTGGACGGGGTGGCGAGCGCGGCCCCGCTGAGGGGTCCGCAGACGGCGGTGGCCGTCAGGCCGAGGGTGGCTGCCCAGCGCGCGGTGTTCCGCATTGTGTGCTTCCTTCCGCAGGATTCGGACGGGTGATGCCGGCTGCGACGCGGTCGGTGCCGGGCCGGCGAGCGGGAGTCTGCCGAGTCCGCCGCCGAAACTCACATCGGACCCACCGGTTTCGGTAACCTTGCGTATTGAATCAGTGGCGCGAAGTCACGGAATCCGAACAGGTGGACCCCCCGATCCATGGGGCCGGCGATCACGGGACCGGGCCGGATGGCCTGATCTCCCCCGCTCCGCAATCGTCCTGAAACACTCCGGCCGACCGCGCCCGCGACGACGTCCGTTCACCCTCCGCTCACCCCTGGGCCGGTTGCCGTACCCGCCCGCCCGGCGCCGGAGGCCACGGCTCATCTCTCGGCGGTGGGGGCACACGGCCCGGCGCGGGGCACGTCCGCACGGTCGACCCGTCCCTTACTCGCCAGTATGGTCGGCGGGTGCGACGCGGCGCGGGGCCGGTGGGGAGAGGCGGGAGGTACGGATGGCGAAGCACTGGGCGGATTTCCAGTACGAGATCTGTCTGGACGCCATGACGGGCGCGGTGCCCCGACCGCCCACCGACCTGGGCCGGCTGGAGGAGCTGACCGAGCGGCGGCTCGGGCCGGGCCCGGTGGGCAGCAGCGTCGGCCCGGCCGACCTGGTGACGGACGCCCGGTGAACGCACGGCACGGCGAGCCGTGCGTCCGGTGAGCCCTGTGTCCGGGGGGCCCGACGGCGCGGTGGGCCATCGGCGCTGCCGCGGTCAGATCTCCCAGGAGCGCAGCCGGTCGGCCGCGCCGTAGACGTCGGTCTTGCCGGACATCAGGTCGCGGGCGAGGTCGACGAGGGCGCCGTAGGGCGGGTCGATGCCGACGCCGCTGACGTACATGTAGGCCACGGCGGTCGCGCAGGCGAACCGGGCGTTGGCCGACGGCAGCGGTTTGAGCACGGCGAGGGTGTGCAGCAGTGCGGCGGCCCGCCAGGCCGGATCGGAGTCGACACCGAGGCGGGGCGGATCCACGCGGTGCCGGGCGACGGCCGCCACGAGGGCGGAGAAGTCGTTGACGGTGGGCTGGTCCGGCAGCACTTCCTCGTGGCGCTGGAGCAGCCAGGGCACGTCGATGTGGAGGACGGGGGTCATCGCTCAGGCGGCCCGTCCCGCGCCCCTGCTGGGCTGCTCGTCCTCGGGGAACGCGGCGGCGAACTCGTCGGCGTGGGCCGAGAAGAAGCGGCGGAACGCCTCGGCGCCCTCTTGGAGGGCCCGGTGCCGGGCTATGTCGGCCGCGGCGGCCTCGCGCACGAGCGCCTTCATCGACGTACCGCGTTCCTTGGCGATCTGCCGCAGGTCCTCTAGCTCGCGGTCGCTGAACTCCACATTGAGCGCTGGCATGGGCCATACGGTACCGCTCGGGGTACTGGCGCGTAAATAGCCGCAGGTCACAGCGGTTTCGGGCGGTACCGCCGCCGGGAGCGCGCGCCCGCCCGGCCGGGTCGCGCCCGGCCGGGCGAGGAGGAGGGAGAAGAGCACTGAGAGGAGGACCGGTCAGGCGCCGCGCCGCCGCCGGAACCGCTTGGCCGGCCGCAGCCGGGACGGCATCAGACCCCGCTCGGCCTCCACGGCGATCACGCTGTTGCCGCCCGCCGCGAGGAAGGCGATGCCGTTCCACAGGAAGGGGGTGCTGCCGCGGCCCCCGTGGCCGAGGTCCCGCTGCCACAGCCGCCTCCCGGTGGCCAGGTCCACCGCGCAGAGGTACCGCCGGTTCTGCCCGGCGGCCAGCCAGCCCCTCGAGCCGCTGATCGCGAGGGCCGAGCCGCCGTCCGCGTCCGCGAGTTGCCAGCGCTCCTCGCCGTTCGCGGCGTCCAGTGCGTAGACGCCTTGGCGCTCGACGCTCACGTAGACCGAGTCGCCCCGCACGGCCACCGCCTCCACGACCCGGCCGCCCGTGCGGCACCCCCACAGCTGGCGGCCCTGCGTGTCGAACGCGTACACGCCGCCGCCGGAACTGGCGTACACCACGCCGTCCACGGCGCAGGGCGCGTTGGCGCTGCCGAAGTCCTGCTTGCCGCCGTCGGCGTCCCGCCACAGGAGCTTGCCCGACCGGGCGTCGTAGGCGCTGAGTTCGCCCTCACCGCCGTTGTGGAAGATCCGGCCGCCGGCCAGCGCGATCGTACGGTTCCCGTAGTCGTGCTTGGGGACGGACCACAGCACCTCACCGGTCGCGGCGTCCGACGCGGTCAGGACGCCCTTGCCGCGGATGAACTTGAACGGGTGGCCGGCGTCCGAGGTGTACACCACGCCCGCGTGGGCGAGCGCGTACATGGTGTGCTTGTAGCCCCGGTGGTGCCAGCGGACCTGCCCGCTCAGCGCGTCCAGCGCCCACAGGCCCTGCCGGAAGTCGGTCACGAAGGCCAGCCCGCCCATGACCGCGGGGGCGTGGCACATGCCCGACGGGGCGGTGAAGCGCCAACGGCACTCGCCCGTCAGGGCGTCCACGGCGAAACAGGCGCCCTGGAGGGCGCTGAAGTACACGATGCCGTCGCTGACCACGGGCGTGTCCTTGAGGAGCCCCCACCGGTCGCGGAACCGCCAGGGACGGAACCCGTCCGGGACCGTGCCCGCCGGGTACACCCCGGCCCGGCCGGTCCCGCCCAGTTCGTTCGCGACAGACGATGCCATGCCCCTGCCCCCCCGACAGCCGCCGAACAGCGGGACGCCGGTCGCCCCGCACGCGCGCGTGCCGATCCTAGATCCTTCCCGGGCCCCCGCCCCAGACCCTTCCCGGGTCCCCTGTCCCAGGCCCTCCCCGGGGGCGGCCGACCGCTCGGAGCCGGTACGCACTACGCTGGAACGGGAGTGACACACCTGATCACTGTGAGTGTGCGCGTTGGAGTGACGAGGATGAGCCCGGTCTATCCGTTCGACGAGGCCGCCACGGCGCGGGCCGTCGTCGACGAGCACGGCGTCCTCGTCGAATGGAACGAGGGCGCGCGCCGGCTGCTCGGCTGGGCGCCGGAGGAGGTGCTGGCCAGGCCTGCCGCGGACCTGCTCGCGGACGGCACGCCCCTCTCCCTGCCCGAGGGACACCGCTGGAACGGCACGCTCACCCTGCGTCACCGTGACGGCCACGCCGTCTCCGTCTGGGTGCTCGCACACCACCGGCACGCGCGGGACGGCGGGGACTGGCTGGTGGTCACCCCGCTGGAGGGCCGCGACCGCGACGCCCCGGACGACGACGTGCTGTCCCGGGCCGGACTCGTCCAGTCCCCCTGTGCCGTCGCGATCTACGACGACCGGCTGCGACTGCGGGCCGTCAACGACGCCATGGCCGAGGTGCTCGGCGTCTCCGGGAAGCGGCTGCGCGGCCTGCGCCTGCCCGAGATCGGCGGCGGGCCGCAGAGCGCGGACATCGAGCGGCACATGCTCCGCGTCCTCGACACCGGCCGGGGACACGACGTGCGGACGTACGTGCCGATCGGCGGCGACGGGCGGATGAACGCCTGGATGGCCCGGATGTCCCCGATCACCGACCCCACTGGCCGGGTGCGCGGGGTCTGTGTCGCCGCCCACGACTTCACCGAGCAGCACCGGGCGCGCGAGCGGCTGCAACTGGTGAACGAGGCCAGCGTGCGCATCGGCACCACCCTGGACGTCGGCCGGACCGCACAGGAACTCGCCGACGTCTGCGTCCCCGCCCTCGCCGACTTCGTCAGCGTCGACCTGGTGGATCCGCCCGCGCACGGCGGTGAACTGCCCATCGGACCGCTGAGCGTGCCGGCCGCGCTGCGGCGCGTCGCCCACCGCTCCGTCACCCCGGGAGATCCCGAGGCGGTGACCGCCGTCGGGCACAGCCAGGTCTACCCGGCGGTCTCGCCGCAGGGCGCCTCCCTGCTGTCGGGGCACGCGATCGTGGTGTCCGAGGGCTCGGGCGACCTGGAGAAGTGGCTTGCCTGGAACCCGGCGCGCAGCCGGCGCCTCGGCCCGCTCGGCGTCCACTCCACGATGTCGGTGCCGATCCGGGCCCGGGGCATGACGCTCGGCGTCGCCGTCTTCACGCGCTTCGCCCAGCCCGCCCGGTTCCTGCCCGACGACGTGCTGCTGGCCGAGGAGGTCACCGCCCGCGCCGCCGTCTGCATCGACAACGCCCGCCGCTACTCCCGCGAGCGCGAGACCGCCCTCGCCCTCCAGCGCAGCCTCCTGCCGCGCACCCTGGCACGCACGGCCGCCGTCGCGGCGGCCTCCCGCTACCTCCCGGCGGCACGGGCCGGGGTGGGCGGCGACTGGTTCGACGTGATCCCCCTGTCCGGGATGCGGGTCGCCCTGGTCGTCGGGGACGTCATCGGCCACGGGGTGGAGGCGTCGGCCACCATGGGCCGGCTGCGCACCGCCGTACGCACCCTCGCCGACATCGACCTCGCCCCCGACGAACTGCTCACCCACCTCGACGACGTGGTCGCCCGGATGTCCGCGGAGGCCGGCGACGAGGACGCGGGGCGCCCCGGCGAGGTCGGCGCGACCTGCCTGTACGCGGTGTACGACCCGGTCTCGCGGCGCTGCACGCTGGCCCGTGCGGGACACCCCGCCCCGGTCCTGGTCCCGCCCGGCGGGCCGCCCCACCGGGTCGAGCTGCCGCCCGGCCCTCCGCTGGGCCTGGGCGGGCTGCCGTTCGAGTCGGCCGAGCTGGATCTGGACGAGGGCAGCGTCCTCGCGTTCTACACCGACGGGCTGGTCGACAGCCGTGAGCGGGACGTCGAAGCCGCGCAGCGGCTGCTGCGCAAGACGCTCGCCGAGCCGGGCGACTGCCTGGAGGAGGCCTGCGACCGCGTGCTGAACGCGCTGCTGCCCGCGGGCAGCCCGGCCGACGACGTCGCCCTGCTGCTCGCCCGCACCCGGGGCCTGCCCCCGTCCCAGGTGGCCACCTGGGACGTCCCGGCCGACCCGTCGCTGGTGGCGCCGGTGCGCAAGCAGGTCCTCGACCAGTTGGAGACCTGGGGGCTGAGTCCGGTCTCGTTCACCGCGGAGCTGGTGGTGAGCGAGCTGGTCACCAACGCCATCCGGTACGGCACCCCGCCGATCAGGCTGCGCCTCATCCACGACGACACCCACCTGATCTGCGAGGTCTCCGACACCAGCAGCACCGCGCCGCACCTGCGCCGGGCCAAGACCTGGGACGAGGGCGGGCGCGGACTGCTGCTGGTCGCCCAGCTCACCCAGCGGTGGGGCAGCAGGCACACCACCGAGGGCAAGACCATCTGGGCGGAGCTGGGCCTGGCCGACGACGAGTGAACCGGAAGGGCCAAGCGCCGGACGAGCCCGGCGGCCGTCCGGTTCAGGCGCAGGACGCGTCCGGCCCAGGTGCGGGCGCGTCCGTCGGTTTCAGGTTCGGGGCGCGTCCGTCGGTTTCGGAATTCAGGACGCGTCCGTCAGCCAGGGCCTGACCTGGCGGCGCGCCGCGTGCAGCCGCGACTTCAGCGTGCCGAGCGGGATCCCGGCCCGCTCGGCGGCCTCGGCGTACTCCAGCCGGCAGATGTCCCGGTACACCAGGGGCGCCACCAGGTGCGGATGCTCGCGCTCCAGCCGCTCCAGCGCCTCCAGCAGATCCACACGGGAGCCCGCGATGACGCTGGTGGTGCGCGGGTCGACGTGCTGGGCCGGTTCGATGGCGGCGGGCTGCTCGGCGGCGCGGCGCTTGAGTTCGCGGTACTTCTGCCGACAGCAGTTGGCGACCACCGTGTAGAGCCACGTGCTGAACCGGCTGCGGCCCTCGAAGGTGGTGATCCGCCGGGCGAGCTGGAGCAGCACGTCCTGCGCGGCCTCCTCCGCGTCCTCGCGGCAGGGCAGGAACCGCCCGCAGCGCCGCACCACCTCGGGGCGGATCTCCCTCAGCAGCGCCTCCAGCGCGCCGCCGTCGCCGGCCGCGGCCCGCCGGGCCAGCTCTTCGGTCGGCTCCGCGTCGTCGGTCACGACGGGCCTCCTTGGAGTCGATCTCGGAGCAGGCATGATAGTGCCATGCACTCCGTCGGACGGATCGGCCGCTACCGGCTCGAACGGCGCCTGGGGACCGGCGCCTTCGGCACGGTGTGGCTGGCCCACGACGACGAACTGGACGCTCCGGTGGCCGTCAAGGTCCTCGCCGAGAACTGGTCGCACCGCCTGGACGTGCGGGAACGGTTCCTGTCCGAGGCGCGGCTGCTGCGCAAGGCCGCCTCGCCCCGCGTGGTGCAGGTCCACGACATCGGTGAACTGCCCGACGGCAGACCGTACTTCGTCATGGAGTACGCCGACGCCGGCACCCTGGCCGACCTGCTGGGCGACGGTCCGCTCCCGGTGGCCGAGGCGCTGCGGCTGACCGCGCTGGCCGCCCGGAGCGCGCAGGCGCTGCACGAGGCGGGCATCGTGCACCGGGACATCAAACCGAGCAACGTCCTGCTGCGCACCGCGCCGGACGGCACCCGGCGGGTGCTCCTGGCCGACCTGGGGCTCGCCAAGAGCCTGGCCGAGGCCTCGGGGCTGACCCTGGCCGCCGGGTCGGCCGGGTACCGGCCGCCCGAGCAGGCCGAGCCGGGCGCGGGCATCGACGCGCGGGCCGACGTCTACAGCCTGGGCGCGGTCGGCTACCAGCTGGCCACGGGCACGGTCCCGGGCGCGCCGGGCCGGATCGTGCCGCCGCGTCGGCTGCGTCCCGGCCTGGACCCCGGCGTGGCGCGCACGCTCCTGCGGGCCCTGGAACCGGACCGCGAGCGGCGCTGGCCCACCGCCGAGGCGTTCGCCCGGGAACTGGAGCGGGCGGCCACTACGGAAACGGACGGGTCGGACGAGGCAGGCGGGGCGGGCACGCCGGACGCCCGGACGCGCGTGCGGCGTGGGCGGCCCGGGCGGCGCGGGACCGTGGCGCTGACGGCCGCCGTCGCGGCCGTCGCGGGCGCGGGCGTCGCCCTGGCGCTGACGCTGCGGCCGTCGGCGCCGCCCGGCGTGCGGGTGGCGGACACCACCGGCCGGATCGAGCTGCGGGTGCCCGACGGCTGGGGGCGGCAGCTGCGGGACTCCGGCTGGGACCCGCGGACGCTGGGGCTGCCCGCCGGGCACGAGCCGGGGCTGGCCGTCGCCGACGACCTGGCGCGGTGGCAGGACCTGGGAGCCGGGGTGCGCGGTGTGTTCGCCGGACTCAGCGAGCACGGTGACGTCACCGCCCGGGTGAACGCCGTCGACCATCCCGGCTGCCACTACGACGGGACCCGCGCCTACACGGGCGACCGGTGGCGGGGCCGCGTGCGCACCTGGACCCGGTGCCCCGGCGAAGGCCGCCTCACGGAGGCCGCGCTGGTCCCCGCGGGCGCCGCCCCGCGGCCCCAGGTGTACGTGCAGATCCGCCAGCGCGACGGCGCCGACGCGACCGACGGCATACTCCGCTCCCTGCGGGTCACCTGACCCCGTACGAGTGAACGTCCCGCGGGCCGGGACCGGGAAGAACACTTCGGGAGGATTTCTCGGGAACCGCGAACTTTCCGGCCGGTCCGCGCATCGGACCTCTTGTCGGCGCACGAGGCGCCGGACGCACGCCCTGAGCGCGTGCGACGAACCACCAGGAGCGTGGAACATGGCGCACACGTCCTCTTCGCCCCGCCGCAGGGCGCTGCTCGCGAGTTCGGTGGCCGTACTGGGTCTGCTGACCGCCTGCGGCAGCGCCGACGGCACGTCGGCCGGCCCGCAGAAGGTGCCGGGCACCGCGGCGCCCGCGACCGGCGGCAGCACGAGCGGTGCCGCGCCCGCCACGAGCGACGCGCCCGGCTCCGCCACCACCGCCCCGGGCGGCACCGCCACCCGGCCGGGCTCCTCCCCCGCCACCCCGGGCACGAGCGAGGGCACCAGCACAAGCGCAGGCAACGGGAACGGGAACGGGACCAGCACGACGGCGCGGAGCACCCGCTGCCACACCTCGGAGCTGAGGGCGACGGTGGGCCGCAACGACCCCGGCGCCGGACAGGAGAACTTCCCGGTCGTCCTCACCAACACCTCCGGCCGCACCTGCACGGTGCGCGGCTATCCGGGCGCCGCCTTCGTGGACGCCTCCGGCAGGCAGCTGGGCCCGGACCCGAAGCGCGAGTCGGGGACGCCCGCCACCGTGACGCTGCGCCCCGGCCACAGCGCCTGGGCGGGCCTGACGTTCTCCAACCCCGAGGTGAGCGAGGCGAGGACCGCGAGGCCGGCGACGCTGATCGTCACCCCGCCCGACGAGCGTGATCACCTCACGGTGAGGTGGACGGCCGGCCAGGTCCCCGTCGGCGGGAACTCCTCCTCCGTCTTCCTCACGGTCCTCAGCCCGGGCACCGGCCCCTGAGGCAGCGCCGGCCCCCGGCGCATCCGTGTCCCCGCACGTGGGGGCGGAACTCCGACGGGCGTTTGCTTTGATGTGCGGGCACCGTCGACCGCGTCCGGAGGACCGAGCCCTGAACACCCCGTTCGCAGAGACACTCTCCGTCGTCCTGCTCGTCGCCGTCCTCGCCTGGGCCGTCGTCCGGCCCTTCGGATGGCCCGAGGCGGCCCTGGCCGTTCCCGCCGCCTGCGTCGCCGTCGCCACCGGGGCGATCTCGCTCGGCCACGCGCGCGCCGAGGCGCAGCAACTGGGGCCGGTGGTCGGGTTCCTGGCCGCGGTGCTGGTCCTGGCCCACTTCTGCGACGTGGAGGGGCTGTTCCAGGCGTGCGGGGCGTGGATGGCCCGCCGGGCAGGGGGCCGGCCGGTGCGGCTGCTGACCGCGGTGTTCGCGCTGGCGTCGGCGATCACGGCCGTGCTCAGCCTGGACGCCACGATCGTGCTGCTCACCCCGGTCGTGTTCGCCACCGCGGCCCGGACGGGCGTACGGCCCAAACCGCACGTGTACGCATGCACCCACCTGTCCAACACGGCGTCGCTGCTCCTGCCGGTCTCCAACCTCACCAACCTGCTGGCGTTCGCGGCGAGCGGCCTGAGCTTCACCCGGTTCGCCGCGCTGATGGCGCTGCCGTGGCTGGTGGCCATCACCGCCGAGTACGTGGTCTTCCGCCGCTTCTTCGCCCGCGACCTGGCGGCGTCGGCGCCCGCGCCGGACACCGGCGAGGCTCCCGATTTCCCCGTGTTCGCGCTGGTCACCGTGGGCTGCACGCTGGCCGGGTTCGTCGTGACGTCCACGTTCGGCGTCGAACCGGCGTGGGCGGCGCTCGCGGGGGCGCTGGTGCTGGCCGGGCGTGCGCTGGTGCGGCGCCGGGCCACCCCGCTGACCGTGGTGCGGGCGGCGGCGCCGGCCTTCCTGGCGTTCGTCCTGGCGCTCGGGATCGTGGTCCGGGCGGTGGTCGACAACGGGCTCGCCGACGCGCTCGGGCACCTGCTGCCCCGTGGCACCGCACTGCCCGCGCTGCTCGGCGTCGCCGCGCTCGCCGCCGTACTGGCGAACCTGATCAACAACCTCCCGGCGGTCCTGGTCCTGCTGCCGCTGACCGCCCCCGCCGGGCCGGGCGCGGTCCTGGCGGTGCTCCTCGGGGTCAACATCGGCCCCAACCTGACGTACGCCGGCTCGCTGGCGACCCTGCTGTGGCGGCGGATCGTGCACCAGCACGAACACGGCGTGGACCTCAAGGAGTTCACCCGCCTCGGTCTGCTGGCCGTGCCGGCCGCGCTGGTGCCCGCGGTGGTGGCACTGTGGGGGTCGCTGCAGGTCCTGTGAGACGCCCGAACGACTGACGGAGGTCGTCGTATGCGTGTGATCGCCTGGCTCGTCGAGGGCACCTGGCCCGCCTGCGTGGACGCCGTGCGCGCCCACGCGCCGGACACCTGCGAGGTGGTGCTGCTGCACGTCAGCGGCACCGAGGTGCCGGCCGTGGCGCACGGGGCGTTCGCCGGGCTGCTCGGCCGGGGACACCGCGAGCGGGATCCGGGCGCCCGGCTGACCGACCTCGGCGGCACCTCGGCCGCCGAGCTGCTGGAGGCGGCGGCCGCCCGGCTCGGGCGGCCGTGCACCCGGCTGGAGCGGGCGGGGCGGGCCGAACGCGAGGTGGTGGCCGCCGCCGAGGACGCCGACCTGCTGGTGCTGGCCCGCGACGGCGACCGCGACCGGCTCGGGCCGCGCAGCCTGGGGCCCGCCGTGCGGTTCGCCGTGGACCACGCTCCGTGCCCGGTGCTGCTGGTGTGGCCGGAGGCGGCGCCGGACCTCACGACGCTGCCGCCGCCACCGCCACCGCCACCGCACGCCGGCCCGGGCCTCGGCGGGCCGCCGCGCCCCGAACCCCCGCGCACGCCCTGACGGCGCCGGTGGTCAGTGACCGCTGACCTCGTGCGGCGGGTAGGGGCGGGCCAGCTCCTCGATCTCCTTGTCGCTCAGTTCGATTTCGACGGCGGCGACCGCGTCGTCGAGGTGCCCGGGCCGGGATGCGCCGACGATCGGTGCCGTCACCGCGTCCTGGTGGAGCAGCCAGGCGAGGGCCACCTGGGCGCGCCGGACGCCGCGCTCACCGGCGATGCGGGTGACGGCCTCGACGATGGCGCGGTCGCCCTCCGGGTAGAGGGTGCTGCCGAAGTTGTCGGTGGCGCTGCGCCCCGTCTCGGTACCCCGGTCGCGGGTGAGACGGCCGCGGGCGAGCGGGCTCCAGGGCAGGACGCCCACGCCCTGGTCCGCGCAGAGCGGCAGCATCTCGCGCTCCTCCTCGCGGTAGAGGAGGTTGTAGTGGTTCTGCATGGAGACGAAGCGGGTCCAGCCGTGCGCCCGGGCGGTGTACTGGGCCTGGGAGAACTGCCAGGCGTACATCGAACTCACCCCGATGTGACGCGCCTCGCCCGCCCTGACCAGGTCGTGCAGCGCCTCCATCGTCTCCTCGCTCGGCGTGTACGGGTCCCAGCGGTGGATCTGGTAGAGGCCGACGTAGTCGGTGCCCAGGCGGCGCTGGTAGAGGTCGACGTAGTCGGTGCCCAGGCGGCGCAGGCTGTGGTCGATCTCGGTCATGATGTCCTTGCGGGACAGCCCGGCGCCGCCCGGTCCCGGCCGCATCCGGCCGTGCACCTTCGTCGCGAGCACGATGTCGTCGCGGCGGGCGAAGTCCCGCGGGGCGCGGCCGACGATCTCCTCGCTGGTGCCGTCGGAGTAGACGTCGGCCGTGGCGAAGAAGGTGATCCCGGCCTCCGGCGCCTGCCGGACGAGCGGCCGGGACGCCTCTTCGTCGAGGGCCCACTCGTGCGCGCCGCGCTCGGGTACGCCGTAGGTCATGCGGCCCAGACAGATCCGCGACACGTCCAGGCCCGTCGACCGAGCTTCACGTCTGCGTCGTTGCTGCTCCTGTCTTCGGGGTGGTTGCCAGGCAGAGCGTAGGCCGCTTCGGATCATGACGGCCGGCCGTACCGGATGCCGGACGCGTGGCTGCCTCAGGCGCCGGGCGGGAGGCCAGGCCCGGCGGCGGGCCGGGCCGAGGCGGTCGAGCGCCCGCTCCCGCCGGACTCCGAGCGCGTGCCGTCCTGAGGGGGTGCGCCGGCGCGCGCCCGGATGTCCTCGGTGTCGAAGAAGCCGCCCGTCGCGACCGGCGGGGCGATCACGCCCACCTCTCAGCCGCGGTCCCCCGGCGGCGGCGACCAGGGTGCCGCCTCCGGAAGCCACGCAGGCGGCGCGGACGACAACGTGGAGGAACGGTCCCCGGGGTCCGCCCGGCCGGGTTCGGTCACCCGCGCCGCCTCATCGCCGCTGCGCGGACCGGGCCGGACCCGTGGTCGCCCTCAGTCCCTCGTCGCCGTCGCCGGCGCCGCTCCCGGCGTTCCCTTCATCCCGCCGTCCCGGCCGCGGCGTCCTTCTCGGTCACCGTGATCGCCCCGACGGGGCAGGCCCGCGCGGCCTCACGGACCATGGGGTCGCCGCCGCCGTCCTCCCGGCCGGGGATCAGGCTGCTGAAGCCGTCGTCGTCCTGGGTGAAGACACCCGGGGCGGCCAGGGCGCACTGGCCGGCGCCGATACAGCGGTCCTTGTCGATGTCGATGCGCATGGGAGCAGCCTCTTACCAGGTCACGGGGAGTTCCAGCATTCCTTGGAGCGTGTCGCCGGGTTTGAAGGGGATCTCCTGCGGCGGTGCGGCCAACCGGAGGCCGGGCAGCCGGGCGAAGAGGGAGCCCAGGGCGATCTCCATCTCGGTGCGGGCGAGGTTCTGGCCGAGGCACTGGTGGATGCCGAAGCCGAAGGCGACGTGGTGGCGGGTGGGCCGGTGGAAGTCGAGCACGTCCGGGGTGTCGTAGAGGCTCTGGTCGCGGTTGATGACGGAGGTGGAGAAGACCACGCCGTCCCCGGCCCGGATGGTGGTGCCCGCCACCTCGATGTCCTGGTCGGCCTGGCGCAGCAGTCCGTCCGCGATGGACAGCATCCGCATCAGTTCCTCGACCGCGACGGGCAGCAGCGCGGGGTCGGCGCGCAGTTCGGCCAGCCGCTCGGGGTGCTGCAGGAGGGTGTACGTGCCCAGCGAGATCATGTTGGCGGTGGTCTCGTGGCCGGCGACGAGCAGGATGATCGCGAGGGCGACGACCTCAGCACGGTCCAGTTCGCCCTCGCGCAGCCGTTCCTGGACCAGGTCGTCCAGGACTCCGTCGCCCGGTTCCTTCTGCTTGCGGTCGACCAGGTCGCCCAGGTACGTCTCCAGCCTGCCGCGCGCGTCCAGCACGTCGGCGACGTCCGGGCCGCGCAGCAGCCGGCGGGACTGCTCCTCGAAGAACTCGTGGTCGGCGTAGGGAACGCCGAGCAGTTCGCAGATCACCGTGGAGGGCACGGGGAGGGCGAAGTCCCGGACCAGTTCGGCGGGCGGGCCCTGGGCGGTCATCCGGTCGATCAGGCCGTCGACGATCCCCTGGATGCGGGGCCGCAGGGCGGTGGCGCGTTTGAGGGTGAAGCTGGGGATCAGCATGCGCCGCTGCGTGCGGTGATCGGGGTCGTCGACCCCGAGGAGCGCGGTCTTGCGGTCGCGCACCGCCGCGAGACGGGCGGTGGTCACCGGGAACCCCAGACGGGTGCGGTCACTGGACAGGCGCGGGTCGGCGAGCAGTTCGCGGGCGAGGGCGTGCCCGGTGACGACCCAGGCCGGGCGGCCGTCGTAGAGGGTGATGCGGGCGAGCGGCCTGGACTCGCGCAGGGGGTCGTAGCCGGTGGGCGGGTGGTACGGGCAGGAGCGGTCCTGCGGGAAGGCCACGGGGTGGGGGGTTTCGACGGTCGGGTCCGGCATGGAAGACCTCGCAGACGAGCGGACGAGCAGACGAAGTGTGCGTCGTGCCGATCTTCATTAGATGCCTGAGGCATCTATGGTGCGACGCGAAGTTCGGCCACTTCGACGATCCGCCGGATCTGGCCGGGAAGCACCTCTTCCGTTCCGTGGCTCCTTCCGTGGTTCGTTTGTGGTTCCTTTCGTGATCCGGCTTCGCAATTCGATTGTCCTCGCCGGGCCGGGCTTGCACGATCCGGCCATGTCCTCGATCGTCGTGCCGCTGCCACCGTCCGCCGCCGTCTTCGGGACGGGGCGCCGACAGCGGCCCGGCCGTCCGCGAAGGACCGGTGCCTGCGACGGCGCTGGTGTCGAGTGCCGTGATCACGGCGCCTGCGGTGCGGACGTTGCTGCCGTCCGGGAGCACCCCCTGGGTACGGCGCTCGGCGGACACGGCGCTGCGCGGACACGGCGGTGCGGACCCGTCCGGACACGGACGTGGCGCGATACGGACGTGGCGTGATACGGACGTGGCGTGATACGGACGTGGCGTGATACGGACGTCGGTGGCCGCACTCTGCTGCCGGATCTCGCCATGAGTGGCGGCGCCCGCGGAAGATGACCGTCCCAGGCGTGACCGGAGGGGAACGCGGTAGGGATGAAACGTCCGGGCAACGGTGTTGTACCGCAGCGCGTGACCGGAGACCGACGAGCGAGGAGAGGACCGACCACATGCCTCTTGAAGGCGAGTACGAGCCCAGCCCCACCCAGTGGGTACGCGAACAGGTGGAGCTGTACGAGAGCTCCGGCGGCACCGAGGGGACCACGCTGAGGGAGACGGGGCTGCCCGTCATCCTGCTGACCACGCGCGGCGCACGCAGCGGCCGGCTGCGCAAGACCCCGCTGATGCGGGTGGAGCACTCGGGGCGTTACGCCGTGGTGGCCTCGCAGGGCGGCGCGCCCAAGCACCCCTTCTGGTACTTCAACCTGCTGGCCGACCCCCGGGTCGAACTCCAGGACGGGCCCGTAAAGCGGGACATGACGGCCCGTGAGGTCACCGGAGCGGAGAAGGCCGAGTGGTGGGAGCGGGCCGTCGCCGCGTTCCCGCCGTACGCCGAGTACCAGGAGAAGACCTCGCGGGAGATCCCCGTCTTCGTGCTGGAGGCGGCGCCCGACGGGCACTGAGCCCCGGCGGCGGCAGGGCCCGGGCTCCGGGTGCGTCCGTTGCGGGCGGATCCCGGCCGTGAGGCATGGACCGGCCGTGGAGCGGGCACCCGTCTGTCAGGCCCCGCCGCGTTCCCCCGTCGCGGCGGGGCTCTCCCGTGCCTCCTCCCCGGCGGGGCGGTCGGTCACATCGAAGAAGATCTGGTCCGCGGCGGGGACGGTGCGGGCGATCGACCGTTTGATGCGCACCGCGACCTCCTCGACCCGTTCGCTGTCCATGCCGGGTGCCAGGTCGACCCGGGCCGCCACCAGCACGGAGTCGAGGCCCAGCTTCATGGTGAGCAGCGCCTCCACACTGTCGATCTCGGGCTGTGCCCGCAGCAGACTGCGGATCCGGCCGCTGAGTTCGGGGTCCGCGGCCTCCCCGATCAGCTGGTCGCGTGCGTCGCGGCCCAGGCGGTAGGCGACATAGACGAGCAGCGCGCCGATCGCCAGCGAGGCCGAGGCCTCCCACACGACCTGCCCGGTGACCATGTGCAGTGCCATGCCGGCGATGGCGAGCGTGACACCGAGCACCGCGGTGCCGTCCTCGGCGACCACCGTGCGCAGCGCGGGGTCGCGCAGCCCGGCCGCGCCGCCCTGGGCGCGCACCTGGTGCACCGCCCGCAGCAGCGAGGTGCCCTCGGCCAGCAGGGCGACCCCGAGCACGATCAGGCCGATGACGTAGCCGGACAGGTCCTCGTGGGCGCCCTCGCGCAGGGCCTGCACGCCCTGGAAGAAGGAGAAGCAGCCGCCCATGACGAAGATGCCGACGGCCGCGAGGAGCGACCAGAAGAACCGCTCCTTGCCGTAACCGAAGGGGTGCCGTCGGTCGGCGGGGCGGCGGCTGCGGCGCAGCGCGGCCAGCAGGAAGACCTCGTTGAGGCTGTCGGCGACGGAGTGGGCCGCCTCGGACAGCAGGGCCGGCGAGTGCGCGACGAGGCCGCCCACGGCCTTGGCGACCGCGATGACCAGGTTCGCCGCGAGCGCCACCAGCACGGTGACCCGCGTCTTCCGGTCGGCGGTGGGCCCCGGCCCCGTCTCGGCACTCTCGCTCCGCTCGCCCACCTCGGCCCTCTCGGCTCCGTCTGCTGAATCGGCCGTGTCGGCGGTACCGGTCGCGCCGGCGGTTGCGGTGTGCCCGGCCGTTCCTGTTCTCCCGGTTGTTTCCGTCATCTCTTCGGCTGTCTCGTCGGCTGTCCCGTCCACGTTCGCCGACTGCCCCCCGTCCGCGCGGATCACACCGTGCCGTCGGCGGATTTCGGGGAACGTGTTCACCAGTGCACCTCGATCGGTGCACCTCGATCGGTGCGCCGCGACCGCAGGGAGGACCGGCATGAGCGACGGGGACGACGGGAACGGCGGCAACCGCTCCTACGGCCACAAGGCCTTCAAACGCTCGAAGAGCCACTTCGCCGACCGGATCACCGCGGACGGGCGGGACGGCTGGCCGGTGGCCGCCGGGCGTTACCGGCTGGTGGTGAGCCGGGCGTGTCCCTGGGCGAGCCGGGCGCTCGTGTCGCGGCGGCTGCTCGGCCTGGAGGACGCCCTGTCGCTGGCCGTGGTCGATCCGATCCAGGACGACCGGAGCTGGCGTTTCACGCTGGACCCCGGCGACCGGGACCCGGTGCTCGGCATCCGTTACCTCAGCGAGGCCTACGACCGTCGGGAGAGCGGTTACCCCGGCGGGGTGAGTGTGCCCGCGGTCGTGGACGTGCCCAGCGGCGAGCTGGTCACCAACGACTACCAGCGGATCACCCTCGACCTCGCCACCGAGTGGAAGGTCCTGCACCGGCCCGGGGCGCCCGACCTGTACCCGCGGGCGCTGCGCGACGAGATCGACGCGGTGGCGGCCGAGGTGTACGAGGACGTCAACAACGGCGTCTACCGGGCGGGTTTCGCGACCGGCCAGCAGGAGTACGAGGCCGCGTGCGAGGGCGTGTTCCGCCGGCTGGACCTGCTCACGGAGCGGCTGGCCCGGCAGCGCTACCTCGTCGGCGACACGATCACCGAGGCGGACATCCGGCTGTTCACGACGCTGGTGCGGTTCGACGCCGTTTACCACGGACACTTCAAGTGCAACCGCTGGAAGCTGGCGGAGAACCCGGTGCTGTGGGCGTACGCCCGCGACCTCTACCGAACGCCGGGCTTCGGCGACACGGTCGACTTCGACCACATCAAGCGGCACTACTACCAGGTGCACACCGGCATCAACCCGACCGGCATCGTGCCCCTCGGGCCCGACCTGTCCGGCTGGCTGACGCCGCACGGGCGCGAGGAGCTGGGCGGCCGGCCCTTCGGCGAGGGGACACCGCCGGGCCCCGTGCGCGAGGCCGAACGGATCCCGCCCCGGGGCCGGCCCTGACCCGGCGATTGCGCCGTACCCGCCCTACCCGTGAAGGAACGAAGGAGACACAGGTGGCCAAGAAGAAGAACAAGCTCCCGCTCGTCTACCAGCCCGTCGGTTTCGTGCTGGGGTGGGTCGGCGGGGCCCTCGCCGGGAAGGCGTTCCGCACCGCCTGGAAGGCGTTCCGCAAGGAGGACGACGCCCCCGACGCCCTCGACGAGGACCGCCGCTGGGGTGAGATCCTGCTCGCGGCGGCCGTGCAGGGCGCGCTGTTCGCCGTGGTGCGCAGCGCGGTGGACCGCGCGGGCGCCACGGCCATCGCCCGCTCGACGGGAGTGTGGCCGGCGAAGAGCGCCGAGGGCCGCGACTGAAGCGGCACCGCCAGGGCCGGCGGGAGGCCCGCGGCCGCGCGGCGGGCGCCGCGGTGCATGCTGGTCACCGGTTCCCGCAGGCCGCGCCGTTCCCTCCGCCGCACGGCGGCCCGACGGCAACACCGTTGACCCTGCGGGGGCGTGGCCGGTTCCATGAGTGGTCACCGGGGTCGGCAGGGTGCCCCGCCGACGCCGTCGGCGGCGGTCGACGACCTCGGCGCGGCGCGCGCTCACGGAAGGCACCATGTACGCAGACCTTCCTCGGCCCCGAACGGGCCTCATGGCAGTACCCGTTCGGGGCGCTCGCCGCGGGCAGCGAGTGGCCGGTCAGCAGCCCCGACCCGCTCCAGGGCATCCACGTCGCGGTCAACCGCCAGGAGCCCGGCGGCGGCGCGCCGGTGTTCCTGCCCGCCGAGCGCATCGGTCTGGCGGAGGCGATCAGGGCCTGCACGGCGGGATCGGCCCGGGTGAACCACCTGGACGAGACGGGCGAGGTGCGCGCGGAGGCGCTCGCGGACCTGGTGGTGCTGGACCGTGACCCGTTCGCCGGTCCGCCGGAGGCGATCGCTCAGACGAAGGTGCGGGAGACGTACGTGGGCGGGGTGAGGGTGTTCGCCGCCGAGTGAGGCGGCGTCCCTCCGCCAGGCCAACAGCAATTCACAGACATATGTCAACCGAACATGCTGGAATTCACTCCATCGAGGGTAACTTGCAGAGCGGGGGCCCACGGTGCGCTCCCTGAGTGCACCCCCGTCGCAACGGAAGAACCGGTTGGAGGCGAAGTCGTCGTGGCGAACGCACCCGCGCCACTCACCCGGAACCTGCGCGTCCGCCGGCACCGCGGGCACACCGTCCTGGAGTTCCACGGAGAGATCGACATCGCCGCCGCGGTACGGATCCTGCCGCGCCTGGACCGGGTCACGGCCCGGCCCGAGTCCCGGGTGGTGATCGACCTGAGCGGGGTGGAGTTCTTCGACTGCTCCGGGCTGCGCCTGCTCCACCGGGTCCGCAACCGCGTCCTCGGCCAGGGCGGCGACGTGCTGCTGGTGTGCACGCACCCGCTGACCCTGCGCGTCCTCGCCGTCACCGGGCTGTCCCGGCTGGTGCCCCCGCGGCCGACCCTGGACGCCGCCCTGGCCTGGTCCGGGGCCGGGTCCGTTCGGTCTATTCGTCCCGCGGCGCGTCGAAGAGCGCGCTGACGGACTCCCCGTTGTGGATGCGGCGCACCGCCTCGGCGAGCGCGGGCGCGATGGACAGCACCCGCACCTTGTCCTGGTGGGCCCGGTACTCCTCGTGGTCGGGCACCGGGACCGTGTTGGTGCACACGATCTCCAGTACGTCGCTCTGCTCCGTGAGCCGTTTGAGGGCGCCCGCCGCGAACAGGCCGTGCGTGCAGGCGATCCGGATCGAGCGCGGCCCCGACTCGCGCAGCCGCTGAAGGAGTTCCAGCACGGTGCTGCCCTTGGCGATCTCGTCGTCCAGGACGATCACGTCCCGCCCGGCCACGTCGCCGATGACCGAGCTGATCGTGACCCGGTCGTCGGCGTAGCGCTGCTTGGCGCCCGCGGCCACCTGGGCGCCGATCATCCGGGCGAAGGCGGCGGCCTCCTTGGCGTTGCCGAGGTCGGGCGAGACGACCGTGGTGCGCGTCAGGTCGTACTGCCTGAAGTGCGCGGCCAGTTCGCGCAGTGCGTGCAGGTGGTCGACGGGCACCGAGAAGAACCCGTGCACCTGCGGGGCGTGCAGCGTCATCGCCAGGACCCGGCTCGCGCCCGCCGCCACCAGCAGATCGGCCACGAGGCGCCCACCGAGGGAGATGCGCGGGGCGTCCTTCTTGTCGGAACGGGCGTAGGAGTAGTGCGGCATGACGACGGTGATGCGCCCGGCGGAGGCACCACGTGCCGCGTCGCACATCAGCAGCAGTTCCACCAGGTGCTCCTGCACCGGCTTGACCAGCGGCTGGATGAGGAACACGTCGCGCTCGCGGCAGTTGGCCTGCAACTGCACCTCCAGGCAGTCGTTGGCGAACCGGCTGACCCGGGTGGGGCTGAGCGGCACGCCCAGGTGCGCGCAGACCTCGGCCGCCAGGTCGGGATGGGCACTGCCGCTGAACACCGCGATGTCTCGCACGATCTGCTCCTCGCATGATCATTCCGGACTGCCGCGCTCATGCTACTGATCCGCCGGGACCGCCCCTCACCCCAGGATGCCGGGCAGGGCCAGCGCACCGAGCAGCGCGGCGCCCACCAGCAGCCAGGCCACGTAGTCGCCGACGTGCCCGGACTGCAGGCGTCTGAGCGGCAGGGCCCAGCCCGGCGCGGCCAGCAGCCCGGGGCGGGCCACGGCCACACCCGCGAGCCCCACCGCCAGCAGGGCCGACAGCAGGTCGAGCAGGACGCCGGCGGTGGTCCAGTGCACGGAGGAGAACACCCCCCAGGTCCCCGCTTCGTCGACGGCGTGCCCCACCACGTCGGCGAAACCGGGGACCGCTCCGACGGCGAGCGCCGCGACGAGCAGCACGGCCGGGACCGTCCGCATGGTGTTGGGAACCGAGTCCAGCCGCTGCCTGGTCTCGGGTTCCTCGCCGGATCCGGACGTCTCGTCCTCGTCGCGCTCCTCGCCGCCGCGCTCCCGGGGCCGGGGGCCGAGTCCGAGGAAGACCCGGGCGGCGACCCGCAGCACCGCTCCCCCGGTGAGCGCGGAGGCGGCGACGTACAGGACGGTCAGCGGGCCGCCGACGGCCTCCTCGCTCACCGCCTTGCCGAGGCCCGTGCCGAACGGCGGCAGCCCGGCGAGGGCCAGCGCGCCCACGGCGAACATGATCCCGACGCCGCGCAGGCGCCGGGCGCGGCCGTGCAGGTAGAACTCGTCGACGCTGCCGTAGCGGTCGAGCAGGATGCCGGCGCAGGCGAACAGGGCGGCCTTCACGCCCGCGTGGGCGAGGATGTACAGCGCGGTCCCGTCGTCCGCCTCGGCCTTCAGGACGCCGATGCCGACCAGGAAGAGGCCGGTGTGGGCGATGGTGGAGAACGCGAGCAGCCGCTTGATGTGCCGCTGGTACCAGCACATGACCGAGCCGACGGCCGCGGTCAGCACGCCGAGCGCCACCAGCGCCCGCGTCGCGTCGGCCGCGGGGACGCCGCCCGGCCCGGAGAAGACGGTGCCGTACACGCGCCAGACGCCGTAGACGCCGAGTTCCACCATCACGCCCGACAGCAGCATGCACACGGGGGTGGGTGCGACGGCGTGCGCGTCCGGCAGCCAGAACTGGAAGGGCACGGCGGCGGCCTTGACCAGCAGCCCGGTCAGGAAGAGTACGAAACCGGCCAGGGCGAGCGCGTCGGGGCCGTGGTGGCCGGCGGCGGCGTCCAGTCCGTGGCCGATCTTCGCCATGGCCAGTTCGCCGGTGCGGGCGTAGAGCAGGGCGATGCCCATGAGCATGAAGTAGGCGCCGAGCGAGTTGACGAGGGCGAAGCCCAGCGCGCCCTGCACGGCCTTCGCCTCGTCGATGCGGTACCCGGTGAGCGCGTAGGCGACGACGCTCATCAGTTCGAAGAACACGAACGCGTTGAACAGGTCGCCGGCGATCGCGAACCCGCACATGCCGCCCTGGAAGAGCAGCATCAGCGCGGGGAAGGAACCGGCGTGGCCGCGTGGCGGCTCGTCGAAGTAGTACCAGGAGTACGCCAGCGCGGCGAGCGTGAGCAGCGAGACCAGCGCCGCCATGCCGAGGCTCGCACCGTCCCCGATCACCACGATGCCGACGCTCTCGCCGCCCACCGGGAACCAGCCGCCGACCCACTCCGTCAGCGGCGGCGAGGAGCCGACGAGCAGCCAGATCGCCAGCGCGGCCGTCGTGGCACAGACCAGGGAGGCGAAGGCCTCGGCGGCCGGGCGGGGCAGGCGGCGCCCGCCGGCCACGAGGAGGGCCGCGCCCAGCAGCGGAACGGCGGGCAGCAGCGGCAGCAGATGGTGCATCAGCCGCGCAGCTCCCTCAGCTCGTCGGGGTCGACCGTGCCGTGCCGCTTGGAGATCTGCACGGTCAGCGCGAGCAGCAACGCTGTCACGGTGGCGCCGACGACGACGTCGGTGAGGGTGAGTGCCTGCACGACGGGGTCGACGACGGGCCGCGAGCCGGGCTTGATGTCGGAGAAGACGGGCGCGGTGCCGTGGTCGCGGTAGCCGACGGCCAGCAGCAGGATGTACGTCGCCGACTGGCACACGGCGAGGCAGCCCACGGCGTGGATCAGGTTCCGGCTGGTGGCCAGGCCGTAGCAGCCGGCCAGGAACACATAGGCGGCGACCAGGTACGGCAGCACGTGCATGACGTCGCTCACGGCGCACTCACTCCGTGTTCTCCTCCTCGATCTCGACGGCCTGGTCCAGGAAGCGGGCGAGCAGCACGACGACGGCGCAGGCGACCTCCATGCCGATGGCCGCGTTGAGCAGCGGGACGGTGCCGCCGGAGGACAGCGTGTTGAACGTGCCGTACGGCAGCAGGGTGTTGGCGAGGAAGGCGGTGCTCGCCAGGACGCCGGCGAAGCCGAGGACGAGATAGGCGGAGGCCGACAGCGCGTCGCCGATCTCGTACGCGTCGACGGGGCGGATGCGTTCCAGCGCGGCGTAGTCGGCGCCCAGGTACATCAGGTGCAGGGCGGTCGCGGCGACGACTCCGCCCTGGAAGCCGCCGCCGGGGCTGAGCTGGCCGTGGGCGACGACGTAGAGGCCGGTGACCAGGGCGACGGGCAGCACGACGAGGGCGTAGCGGCGCACGGGGGCCGCGACCTCGGAGGGCCGGGGCGGATCGCGGTGTTCGTCGCGGGCCTGCCGCAGCAGGACGACGCAGCCGAGGACGGCCGCGAAGAGGATCGTCATCTCGCCCATCGTGTCGAAGGCGCGCTGGTCGAAGTTGACGGAGGCGATGGTGTTGGCGGTGTGCCGGGCGAGGGCGGCGCGCACGGCGCGGTCGCCGTAGGGGTGCCAGGGGCCGCCGAAGGCGGGCAGTCGCAGGCAGGCGGCGACGAGCAGCGCGGCGAGCGAGCCGCCGCCCAGCACCACCAGCCACAGCCGGGCGCGCGGGGTCACTGCCTGCCGTCCTTGCCGTGGGCGGAGCGCCGCCGGACCTTGCGGACCGAGAGCATGACGAGCAGCGGGGTGAGGGCGGAGCCCACGGCGAGCTGGGACAGGCCGACGTCGGGTGCCTGCAGCACGGTGAAGAGCACGGCGAGGGCGGTGCCGAGGACGGACAGGACGAGGGCCTGGCGGGCGGGGTCGCGGTTGGCGACGGCGGCGGTCGCGCAGCCGGCCACGCCCAGCAGCGCCAGGACGACGAGCGCGTCAGCCACGGCTCGCCCCCGGGAAGCCGCCGGACAGGGCCCGGGAGGCCAGGAGGTTCCCGCCGACCAGCAGCGCCCCGACGCTCAGGAGTTTCACCATGGCCCGGCCGGGTCCGGTGACCACGCACAGCGCCAGGACGACGGCGGCTCCCAGAGCGGCGCAGGCCCAGGTCGCCGCCCAGGCCTGCGGCGGGTCCTCGGCGAGTTCGTCGGCGAGCAGCCGGGCGAAGACCAGGGTGCCGACCGGCCCGAGCAGGGCCAGGAGCAGGGCGAGGTCGACGTAGGAGGTGCGGCTGTAGCCCTGGGACAGCAGGAGCAGGCCGGGGCAGACCAGGGCGGTGGAGAGGTTCTGCGCCACGACGCGGCGGCCGAGCGGGCCGGTGGCGACGCCCCACAGGGTCGTACCGAGGCCGACGGCCAGGACGGCCGTCGCCGCGACGAGCCAGCCGTTCACCGCCGGCTCACCGCCCGCCGTCCGGCCCGCGCGACCAGCGCGCCCACGCCCGCGGCGCAGGCGCCGACCACCCATTCCAGGGTGTAGACGGTGCTGATGAGCATGAGCCACAGCACGACGAGCGCGGCCCACCAGGCCGCTACCTCGCCCACGGCGCGCAGTGTCGTACGCGGGTCCACCCGACACCTCCCGGGCTCGGTTCTCTGCTCTGGTCCGGCCCCGGCATCCAAGCACCGCCCCGACCACGGGGTGCGCGGCGGCGCGCGGGTCCGGTGCCCGGATGCCCCGACAGCAGCAACGGAAACCGGCGACGTGGGCGGCCCGCCCCCGCGGCCGGCCCGGCATCCCGTGGCTGATCCGGGGTAACCGGGCCCCTGAGAAACCGAGTTGGCGTCGGGAGGATCGCATGGCCAGGGTGGCGTTCCGTCCGCTCACCGTGTTCCGGACCCGCACGGCCGGGTCCCGGCCCGCCGCGGAGCCCGTCGAGGAGCCCGTCGAGGACCCGCCCCGCCGCCGGCCGCTGCCCTGGCCGCTGCGCCTGCCGGCGATGGCGGCCGCGTTCGTCTTCATGGTGGCGTTCGCCGTCGTCCTGGCCCGGTTGACGCTCGAGCCGTCGCCCTCGTCGGTGTCCTTCGTGCACACGAACCTGCACCCGGGCCGGTCGCTGCGGGCCTATCTGGGCGCGCCGGGACTGCGGGACGCGGTCCAGCAGATCGGCGGGAACCTGCTGCTCGGGGTGCCGTTCGGAGTGCTGGTGCCGGTGCTCGCGCCCCGGGCGCGCGGCCTGCTGCGCGTCCTGCTGCTCACCGCGCTGGTGATGCTGCTGGTGGAGTTCGCCCAGGGCGCGCTGATCACCGGGCGGGCGTTCGACATCGACGACGTCATCCTCAACACGACGGGCGCCCTCGTGGGCCACCTGCTGCTCGGGCGGCGCATGGGCCGGGCCGTGCACGCGCGCCGGCGGCGCGGCTGAGGGAGCGACTCCGGTACGGACCAAGGTATTGACGGTCACTTAATTCAGCCCTTGAATCAAGGGCGCGTCAGCTCCTTGTCCCCCCACGACCGTCGGCGCGTCCGGGTACCGGGCCGCCGTCCGAAGGGAGTTCCGTGCCCTCCCCACGCCTGCTCCGCAGTTGCCTCCTGGCCGCCCTGTCCACCGCGCTCGCCGGCGCCGCCGCCGTCGGTCCCGCCCACGCCGAGGCGGCGAACGGCCCCGCCCGCGCCGGGGCGGCGGCCACCTCCGCCACCGCCGTCTCCACTTCCGCGGCTGGGGCCGCAACGACGTTCTCCGACACCTTCGACGGGCCCGCGGGAGCGGCCGTCGACCCCGCCAAGTGGCAGACGGAGACCGGCGACAACGTCAACAACCACGAGCGGCAGTACTACACGCCGGGCACCCGCAACGCGGCGCTGGACGGCCAGGGCCACCTCGTCATCACCGCGCGGCGCGAGAACCCGGCGAACTACCAGTGCTGGTACGGGACCTGCCAGTACACCTCGGCCCGGCTGAACACCTCGGGCAGGTTCACCGCGCAGTACGGCCATGTCGAGGCCCGGATGAAGATCCCGCGCGGGCAGGGCATGTGGCCGGCGTTCTGGATGCTCGGCACGCCGGTCGACTGGCCGGACTCGGGCGAGATCGACGTCATGGAGAACGTCGGCTTCGAACCCTCGACCGTGCACGGCACCCTCCACGGCCCCGGCTACTCCGGTTCGGGCGGCATAGGCGCCGCCTACACCCTCCCCGGCGGCCAGGCATTCGCCGACGCGTTCCACACCTTCGCCGTCGACTGGGCACCGGGATCGGTCACCTGGTCGGTCGACGGCACCGTCTACCAGCGGCGCACGCCCGCCGACCTCGGCGGGAAGACATGGGTGTTCGACAAGCCGTTCTTCCTGATCCTGAACCTGGCGGTGGGCGGTTACTGGCCCGGCGACCCGGACGGCTCGACGAGCTTCCCGCAGCAGCTCGTCGTGGACTCCGTCTCGGTCACCACGGCCGGCACGGCCACCGGCGCCGCGATCCGCGGACTGGCCGGCAAGTGCGTGGACGTCGCCGGGGCGAACCCCGCCGACGGCACACCGGTCCAGCTCTACGGCTGCAACGGCACCGCCGCCCAGCAGTGGACGGCCGGTTCCGACGGCACCCTGCGTGCGCTCGGCAAGTGCCTCGACGTCACGGACGGCGGCACCGCGGACGGCGCCACCGTCCAATTGTGGGACTGCACCGGCGGACCGAACCAGAAGTGGACGCTCTCCGCGGCCCACGACATCGTCAACCCCCAGGCGGACAAGTGCCTGGACGTCACGGGCAACACCTCGGCCGACGGCACCCGCCTGCAGATCTGGACCTGCACGGGCGGCGCCAACCAGAAGTGGACGGTGGGCTGATCCCGGCGGGGCCGCGGTGATCCCGGCGGGGCCGCTCGCGCGGGCGGTCCTGGCAGGGGTGCTCGTGCGGGCCGCGGGAGGTTCCGGTGCCCGCCCCCGCGCCGCGCGGTCGCGTCAGTGCCAGGTGAACTTGTCGCCGCCCACCCAGCGGACCACGTCCGGGTCGTCCAGGTCGTGGACGGTGATGCCGAACGCGGCGGCGGCCTGGAGGACGTCGGTGACGCTCTTCGCCTCGCCCACCACCTCGCCGTCGATCTCCACGATGCGGAACGGCGGGTCGGTCCGCTGGACCCCGAGCACCATGATCCGCGGCTGGGAGATGTAGGGACTCGCGCTCTCGGTCATGTCATCAAGCCTAGATCGTGTCCGGTGCGGGCGGTGGGCACGGGGGCCGTCTCAGGGGCGGCGCCAGTCGTCCCCCGCCAGGTGGGAGCCCGCCATCGGCCCCATCCGCAGCATCCCGCCGTCCACGCTCCAGGACGCCCCGGTGACGTACGAGGCGTCGGGGCCGGCCAGGAACGCGATCACCGCGGCGACCTCACGGGCGTCGCCCGGGCGGCCCAGCGGGACGCCGGGACGGTGCTCGGCGCGCACGTCCGTGTCCTCCTGGCCGGTCATGGGGGTGGCGATCTCGCCGGGCGCCACCGCGTTCACGGTGATGCCGTGCTCGGCCAGTTCCAGGGCCATCACCTGGGTGAGCAGGCCGAGGCCGCCCTTGGCCGCGCAGTACGGGGCGGCGCCCACCCGGGGCTGGTGCTCGTGCACCGAGGTCACGTTGACGATCCGGCCGCCGCCACCCTGGCCGATCATCCGCCGGGCCGCCTTCTGCCCGCACAGGAACGGCCCCACGAGGTCCACGTCCAGCACCTCGCGCACGTCCTCCAGCCGCAGGTCGAGGAAGGGCGTGGCCGTGCCCGTACCGGCGTTGTTGACCAGGACGTCGATCCGGTCGCCGAGCGCACCGGCCAGCTCGTCCACGGCGTCCGCGGCGGTGGGCAGCCGCGTGAGGTCCATCCGGGCGACGGCGGCGCGGCGCCCGTGGGCGCGGACCTCCTCGGCGGTCTCCTCGGCACCCTTCTCGTCGCTGTGCCAGGTGATGCCGATGTCCAGCCCCGCCTCGGCCAGGCGGACGGCGGTGGCCCGGCCGATGCCGGAGTCGGCACCGGTGACGACGGCCACCCTGGCGGCGGACGGCGAAGGAGCGGACATGGGGCCTCCTGCGGTACGGGGCGTCGTGAGTCGGGCTACGCAGTACCCGGGGGCGGCCGGGACAAACGGGCGGGCCGGGGCGGTGGGCCGGGGCCCGAGCGGTGGCCGGGGAGGTCCTGGGGAAGGTGTCCGGTGGAGGTGCGGGCCCGGCCGGGGCGGGAAACCCTGAGGACGGAGGTGGCGATGGACCCCGTCGAGGCGCTGGACCGGATCGCCTTCCTGCTGGAACGGTCCCGGGAGCCGACGTACCGCGTGCGTGCCTTCCGCACGGCGTCACGGGTGCTGTCCGCGCTGCCCGCCGGGGAGGTGACGCGGCGGGTCTCGGACGGAACGCTGGAGTCCCTCAAGGGGGTCGGGCCGAAGACCGCCCAGGTCGTGCGCGAGGCGCTGGCCGGGGAGGTCCCCGGCTACCTGCAGAAACTGCAGGGCGAGGCCGGCCGGCCGCTCGCCGAGGGCGGCGAAGGGCTGCGGGCGCTGCTGCGGGGCGACTGCCACCTCCACTCCGACTGGTCCGACGGCGGCAGCCCGATCGAGGAGATGGGCCGGGCCGCCGCGGCCCTCGGCCACCAGTGGGCGGTGCTGACCGACCACTCGCCGCGGCTGACGGTGGCACGCGGGCTGTCCCCCGAGCGGCTGCGCGAGCAACTGGACGTCGTGGCCCGGCTGAACGAGACCTGGGCACCGTTCCGGCTGCTCACCGGCATCGAGTGCGACATCCTCGACGACGGCTCCCTCGACCAGGAGCCGGAACTGCTGGAGCGGCTGGACGTGGTGGTCGTCTCGGTCCACTCCAAGCTGCGGATGGACGCCCGTTCGATGACCCGCCGCATGGTGGCCGCCGTACGCGATCCGCACTCCGACATCCTGGGGCACTGCACCGGACGACTGGTGACCGGACGGGGGCGGCCCGAGTCGGAGTTCGACGCGGAGGAGGTGTTCGCGGCGTGCGCGCAGACCGGCACGGCCGTGGAGATCAACAGCCGCCCGGAGCGGCTGGACCCGCCGCGCCGGCTGCTGCGCCGCGCGGTCGCGGCGGGCGTGCTGTTCTCCGTCGACACCGACGCGCACGCGCCCGGCCAGCTGGACTGGCAGATCCACGGCTGCGCACGGGCCGAGGAGTGCGGGGTGCCGCCCGCGCGCGTGGTGACCACCTGGTCCCTGGAGGAACTGCTGGCCTGGACGCGCGAGCGGCGCACACCGTCCGGAGTGAGCGACGGCTGACGTGGTACCCGGGCGGACGTCGCGTCGCGCACCCGCCGACGCCGCTGACCTCATGACTTCGCAGGAGAAGGGAACCTCGATGGACCGTGCCGCCGTCTTCGATGTCGACGGGACACTCGTCGACACCAACCACCTCCACGTCACCACGTGGTGGGAGGCGTTCCGGCAGGCGGGCCACCGGGTCCCCATGCACGCCATCCACCACTCGGTCGGGCTCGGCTCCGGCGACCTCGTCGCGCACCTGCTCGGCGACGACCGCGACGAGGAACAGGACTCCGCCCTCAGCGCCGCCCACAGCGCGCTGTACGCGCAGTACTTCGACCGGCTGCCCGCCCTCGCCGACGCGGGGCGGCTGCTGCGGCGGCTGCACGGGGACGGCTGGACGGTGGTCCTCGCCACCTCGGCGAGCGGCCCGGAGCTGGACGCGCTGCGCCGGGCGATCGACGCGGACGACGCCATCGCCGCCACCGCGAGCGCCGACGACGTCGAGGCGGGCAAACCGGCACCCGAGCCGGTCGAGCACGCCCTGGAGCTGGTCGGGGTGCCCGCCGAACGCGCGGTGTTCGTGGGCGACACCGTCTGGGACATGCGGGCCGGCAGCCGGGCCGGGGTGCGCTGCGTGGGCGTCCTGAGCGGCGGCATCCCGCGCGCCGACCTGGAGCGGGCCGGAGCGCAGTGGGTCTACGACGATCCCGCGCACCTGCTGGCGTCCCTGGCGAACAGCCCGCTGGCCTGAGATGCGGGTACGAACTGCCGGCACACGGCCGGTACGGACTCCCGGAGCACGGCCCGGGAATGTGACGTGTTCCCCGCTCGAGACACCGCGCCGCGCGGACATGCGGGCACGATGACGGGCGTACCGCACACCCCGGCCCACACTCCCCCACCGGATCCCTCCGCCCCGCGCCACGGCGGGGGGCGCACCGCGCATGCGCTCGGCGATCTGCTCGGCCCCCGGTTCTGCCGCGCGGTGGGCGAGGAGGCGCGCCGCGTCGGGCGGGCCCTGCGGGCCGTGGCGCGCGGGCCGGGCCGGGAACGCGACCTGGTCGTGCAGTCGCTCAAGGCCGCCGGGGCCGCGCTCGTCGCCTGGGTCGTGGCCAAGGTCTGGCTGGGCGATCCGATGGCGCTGATGGCGCCGTGGGTGGCGCTCGTCATGGTGCAGGCCACGGTGTACAGCTCGCTGCTGCGGGCGGGGCAGCAGTGCGCGGCGATCTGCGCGGGGACCCTGCTCGCCTCGGCCGCGCAGGCGGTCACCGGCGGCACCCTGACCGCGCTCGCGCTGTCGCTGCCCGTGCTGATGCTGCTGGCGAACTGGTCGCGCTTCGGCGACCAGGGGATCTACGGTGCCACCACGGCCGTGTTCACCCTGGCTACGGGCAGCGTCTCGGCCGCCTCGGTCGGACACCGGCTGTGGCAGACGGCGCTGGGTGCGGTGATCGGGCTGGCCGTCAACGCGTTCGTCCTTCCGCCGATCCACCTGCGGGACGTGCGGGAGAACCTCGCGGCGGTCGCCCGGGAGGCGGGCGACGTGCTGTGCGGGGTCGCCGCGGGGTTGCGCGGCGGCGAGTGGGACAGCGGGAGCGCCGCCGAGTGGTCCCGTGGCTCGTCCCGGCTCGAACACCGCCTGGAGACGCTGCACTCGGCCCGCCGCTGGGGCCGTGAGAGCCTGCGCCTGACGGCCGGCCCGCTGCGCGCGCTGCGCCGGCCGCCGTCGGCGGTGCCGCCCGAGACGGAGGACGAGCGCTGGAGCCGGGTCACCGGGCACGTGCGGGCGCTCACCCGGACGCTCGCGGTGGCGGCCGACGAGGACCGCGCACCCGCGCCGCCGGACACGGAGGTGCTGCGGACGTACGCCGGTCTGCTGGAGCTGATCGCCGGGGCGTGCCACGCGGAGAGCGCCCGGCTGCTCGGCCGCCGCCCGCCGGCCGGAGGCTGCGACGACCGCGGCGACGGCGAGGAGGGCCGCGGCGGAGACGGCGACGGCGGAGACGGCGACGGCGGATACGGCGACGGCGAACAGGCCGAGGCGGCGCGGCGGGAGCTGCACCGGCAGTTGCAGGAGGGGCTGCGGGACCAGGCGGGCCGGGCGGCGGCCCCCGTCACGGTGCTGGGGTCGCTGCTGCTGCAGGCGGAGAGCCTGTGGGCGGAGACCGTCCCCGGGGCCGCGTCCGGGGCCGCGCGCCGCACCGCTCCGGACATCGCACCGCGTACCGCCGCGGAGTGACCCGGATCACCACGGATGGCGGCAGAAGCAGGAACACCGGACGTCCTTGCGCCGTTGAAGGGACCGCGGGTGCGGATGGGACAGTGTCCCCGGGCCTCACCTATTGCCCACAGGGACGATCGTTCGGCTGAAGCCCTGTGGAGCGTCTCGCCGAGAGGCGACCGCCATGCGTACCCACATCCGGACCGCCCCGGCCGTGATTCCCCCGTCCGGCCGGGGCTCCCCTCTCTCCACGCCCCTGCCCGGGTGCCGTGTCCGGGTTTCGAGGGCGTGTTTCGTTTTCGGGTTTCGTGGGCGTATTTCGTTTTCGGGTTTCGTGGGCGTGCTTCGTGGCCATGTTTCGTGTCCGGGTCTCGTGGCCGTGTCGGCGGGCGCTTGACTTCGAGAGCACTCCAATCCGTAGCGTTCCTGGCATGAGCACTACGCCACAGCACAAGATCGGTTCGGGTTTCGGGGCGACGAGCACCGCCGACGACGTTCTGCGGGGCATCGACCTCACCGGCAGGCTGGCGATCGTCACCGGCGGCTACTCGGGCCTCGGTCTGGAGACCACGCGGGCGCTGACCAGGGCGGGCGCCCACGTGGTCGTACCCGCCCGCCGCCCCGGCACCGCCCGCGAGGCGCTGCACGGCATCGAGGGCGCCGAGACGGACGCGCTCGACCTGGGCGACCTCGACAGCGTCCGCGCCTTCGCCGAACGGTTCCTGGCCTCCGGCCGCACGGTCGACCTCGTCATCGACAACGCCGGGATCATGGCCTGCCCGAAGTCCCGGGTCGGCCCCGGCTGGGAGGCCCAGTTCGCCACCAACCACCTCGGTCACTTCGCCCTGGTCAACCGGCTGTGGCCGGCGATCGAGGCGGGCGGCGCCCGCGTCGTCTCGGTCTCCTCCCGCGGCCACCAGTTCTCCGGGATCCGCTGGGACGACGTCCACTGGCGCGGCGGCTACGACAAGTGGGAGGCCTACGGCCAGGCCAAGACCGCGAACGTCCTGTTCGCCGTGCACCTCGACCGGCTGGCCCGCGACGCCGGCGTGCGGGCCTTCGCCCTCCACCCCGGCGCCATCATCACCCCGCTCCAGCGCCATCTGTCCCAGCAGGAGATGTTCGAGCGCGGCTGGGTCGACGAGAACGGCGTGCCGCTGAACCCGGAGGGTTTCAAGACCCCTCAGCAGGGCGCGGCCACCCAGGTCTGGGCGGCGACCTCGCCCCTGCTGGACGGCCTGGGCGGCGTCTACCTGGAGGACTGCGACATCGCCGAGCCGGTCCCCGAGGAAGGAGCGCACCCGAGCGGCGTCAAGCCGTGGGCCACCGACCCCGGCCAGGCGGCCCGTCTGTGGGCCCTGTCGGCGGAGCTGACGGGGGTGGACGCGTTCGCCGGCCGGTCCTGACCGCCACCGTGCCGTGACGGCGGCCCGCCACGTGCGTGTGACGGCAGCCCTCCGTGATGCCGGCCCGCGGGGCCGTGCCCGGGTCGTTGGCCGGGGAGCGGGTACTCGTGCCCCGCACTCGACAGTCCCCGAGAGGAGCCGAACGTGAGCAGCGTTTCGGGCAGCAGGGTCGTCGTCACGGGCGCCACCGGCAACGTCGGAACGAGCGTCGTCCGTCTGCTCTCCGAGGATCCGGAGGTGGCCTCGGTCCGGGGCCTGGCCCGGCGGACCCCGGGGTGGTCGCCGCCGAAGACGGAGTGGGCACGGGTCGACATCGCCTCCGAACAGGCACCCCTGGCCGCGCAGTTCGAGGGCGCGGACGCGGTGGTCCACCTGGCCTGGGCGTTCCAGCCGACGCACGATCCGGCGACGACCTGGCGCACCAACGTCCTCGGCGGCATCCGCGTGCAGGAGGCCGTGGCCGCCGCCCGGGTGCCGGTGCTGGTGCACGCCTCCTCGGTCGGCGCGTACTCGCCGGGGCCGAAGGACCACGCCGTGGACGAGTCCTGGCCGGCCCACGGCTGGCCGGATGCCGCCTACACCCGGGAGAAGGCGTACCTGGAGCGGGCCCTGGACACGTTCGAACGGGACCACCCCGAGGTCCGGGTGGTGCGGATGCGCCCCGGGTTCCTGTTCAAGGCCGAGTCCGCGAGCGAGCAGCGGCGGATCTTCGGCGGCCGGTTCCTGCCGGGGCCTGTCGCCCGGCCCGAGCTGCTGCCGTTCCTCCCGGACATCCCCGGCCTGCGGGTCCAGGTCCTGCACACGGACGACGCCGCACGGGCCTACGTGCTGGCGCTGCGCCACGAGGTGCGCGGCGCCTTCAACCTGGCCGCCGACCCGCCGCTCGACGCCCGGGTGCTCGGCGAGATGCTCGGGACCCGGCCCGTACGGCTGCCGCGCGGCGCGGCCCGCTCCGCGATCGCGGCGGCCTGGGGCCTGCATCTGCTGCCGGCCTCCCCGCACCTGTTCGACGCGGTCCTGCGCCTGCCGCTGATGGACTGCGCGCGGGCCCGTACCGAACTCGGCTGGCGCCCGGAGCGTACGGCCACCGAGGTCATCCAGGAGTTCCTGCGGGGGCTCCAGCGCGGCGAGGGTGCGGACACCGAGCCCCTGCGCGGGCGCAAGGTGGGCTGAAAGCGGCCGAGCGAGCGAGCCGGGCCGCCCGATTCCCCGGTCGGGACCGCCCGGCTCTCCGGTCGGAGGCCGGACCGCCCGGTTCGGACCGCCCGGTTCCCCGGTCGGAGGGCCGGGAACAGAGGCGGGAACAGAGGGGTGCCGAGGGAGCGGGCAGAGGGTGCGGGGCGAGGCCGCGGCCGGTCAGCCGGTCGGTTCGTCCGGGGCGGGGTTCTCCTCCACGGGGCGTCCCTCGCCCGCGGTTCCCTCGCCCGCGGTCTGCGGCTCTGGCGGGTGCCCGGTTCCCGGTCGCGGGGCACCCGCCCGGCCGGTGCCCCTCTCGTCGGCCGTCTCGTCGGTGGTGGGGGCCTCGTCGGGGGCGGGCTCCCCGGGGGGCCGCCCGGACCCGGCGGACCGCGCGGTCTCCCAGGGGTCCTCGTCCACGTCCGCCTGCTGATCGGGCATGTCCCGGGGGACGGGCGTACGGTTTCCGGTCACGGTGTACTCCTTCGCGGGTGCGCGCGTGGCACGGCGGCCGACCGCACGGCGTGCGGCCGAGGCGCGGGTACCTCCCTCGTGACCTGCGAAACCTTCCCCGCCGGTGGCTCAGCCGTGCAGCCGCAGCGCCTTCATCTGCTCCTCCATCGGCCCGAGACCGACGTCCGCGCGGCGCTCGTCGAGGCTCTCCGGCAGGCGGACCGGGTACGGGCACGACGTCACCGGGTTGATGCGCGTGCCGTAGAACTGCTGTTCGCCCAGGTCGACCGCGCAGTGGTCGGCGATGTAGGCGAAGTGGACGGCGGGGCAGCGGCCGTCCGCCGTGGCCTGCGCGATCAGGTCCCGGCAGCGCAGCCGCAGCGCCAGCTCGGGGGCGTGCAGCAGGATCATCAGCGCCGCTGTCGACGCCCGGGCGCCCACGGTGTCGGCGGTCGGCCAGCCCTGGCGGTCCACGATGGCCGCGAGGGCGTCGGCGTTGTCACGGTGGCACCGGACGACCCGGCGCCGGCGTTCCGGCGTGGGCGCGGTGCCCGCCTCCCGCGTCAGCCTGCGGTCCTCCTCGGCCCGGCGCAGCAGTTCGCCCGCCGTGCGGGCCGTGCTCGCGCCGGCCGGGGCGGGCACCGCCGGGTCCGCCGGGCCCGTCGGCGTGTAGATCGCCGACAGGGCCCGCCGCAGCGGCCCGTCCGGCACCTCGCCCGTGGCCGGGGCGTCCGGCTGTCCGGGCGCGTCCCCCGGCTCGGGGCACCCGGTGGTGCCGGGAGCTGGGGTGGAAGCGGACGCGGCGTCCGCCGCGTACACCGCCGTCAGCGCCTGCCACAGCGGGCCGCCCGGCGCACACCCCGGCGCACCGTCCGCCGGGCCGCGCGCCCGACCGCCGGTCGCCGGCCCTCCGCGGGTGACGGTGTCCACGCCCCCGCCCTCGGGTGCTCGTCCTCCCGCGGGCACTCCCCCGCCCGCTGCCCGGTGCGCCCTCTGCGTCATGACGCGGCTCCTCGCAGGCTCAGGGTGAACCAGACCCCCTTGCCGGAAGTGCCGGGTTCGGGTGGCGCCAGTCCCCAGTCGTCCGCGAGCGCGGCGACGATGGCCAGTCCCCGTCCCGACTCGGCGGCGGCGTCCGCCGTGCGGCGGCGCGGCGGCAGCGGTGACCGGTCGGCCACCGTCACCCGCAGGGTGCGGGCGGTGCGCTCGATGGTGAGGGTGACGGTGTCGCGCGGGCCGGTGCTCGCGTGCCTGACCGCGTTGGCGAACAGCTCGTCCGTGGCCAGGACCGCACTGTCGCACTGGTCGGCCGAGAGCCGCAGCCGGGCGAGGTGCCGGCGCACCAGGCGTCGTACGGCCGCGGCCCAGGAGGGGTCGGCGGGCACCGTGGAACACAGGCGGGCCGGCTCGCCGCCCGGCTCCGGTGCGCGGTCGGCCCGGCGCGCACCGCCCGCCCCGACCGAGGTGCCGTCGCGGCTCTCCGACTGTCCGTCGGTCACGGTGGTCATCCAGCTCTCGCCTCGCAGTCCCGTGCGGTCCGTGGGGGGCCGCACCGCACCTGTCGGAACATCAGTTCCCATACCACCGCCCGGAGTTGATCGCCAGGAGCACCGACCGGGCGGCGGCTTCCCGGATCACTATGATGTGGCACACACTCGGCTCGCAACCTGCGTTCTGATAATTTCAGACAGCTCCGCATCACCCTGTTCGTGTCGTCGGGGGCGTGGCACACTGCACGCTGTGACAGCCGCTCCGGGAGGTCAGAGGTGAGTGAGAACCGCTCCGGCGGCAGCGCACCCACTGTCCTGCGGATGGTTCTCGGCAAGCGTCTGCGGCAGCTGCGGGGGCGGGCCGGGGTGTCCTTCGAGGACGCCGCACGGGCCATCGAGGTGACCCCGCTGACGATCCGCCGCATGGAGAAGGCGGAGGTCGGGCTCCGCATCCCGTACGTCAAGGAACTGCTGCGCACCTACGGGGTCCCGGCCGCCGAGATCGACGACTTCGTCGCCATGGCCAGGGAGGCCAACAAACCCGGGTGGTGGTACACGTACCGCGACGTGCTGCCCGAGTGGTTCAAGGCCTACGTGAGCCTGGAGAGCGAGGCCAGCGTCATCCGCCTGTACGAACCGCACTACGTGCCGGGCCTGTTGCAGACGTTCGACTACGCCGTCGCGCTCATGCGCGTCGGCTTCCCCAACGAGTCGGAGGAGGAACTCGCACGCCGCGTGGACCTGCGCCTCAAACGGCAGGACCTGCTCGCCAAGCCGGACGGCCCGGCCGTGTGGGCCATCCTGGACGAGACGGTGCTGCGCCGCCCCGTCGGCGGCGCCGAGGTGATGCGCGCCCAGGTGGACCGGCTGCTGGAGGCCCTGCGCACGCCCAAGGTACGGATCCAGATCATGCGTTACTCCGTGGGGGCCCACCCGGGCGCCTACGGCCCCTTCCACCACTTCCGCTTCGGCTTCTCCGAACTGCCCGACGTCGTCTACACCGAGAACCTGGCCGGTTCGGTCTACTACGACCGGCCGCGGGACGTCGTCACCTATCTCGAAGTACTGGACCGGATGGCCGTCCAGGCGGAGCCGGTGGCACGGACCGAGGACATCCTGGCCGAACTGCGTAAGGAGTTGTGATCCCATGGCATCCACCGCACCCCGGAACCCCGAGGGCCGTGTCCGCAACGGCATGCCCGCGGGCGAACTGGGCACCGAAGGCTGGCACAAGCCCTGGAGCGGCACCAACGGCGGCTCCTGCGTCGAGGCCAAGCGCCTGCCCGACGGCAGGGTCGCCGTACGTCAGTCCACCGACCCCGAAGGCCCCGCGCTGGTCTACACCCGGGACGAGATGATCACCTTCCTCCAGGGCGCCAAGGCGGGCCTGGCGGACTTCCTGGTCGACTGAGCCTGCGCCCCTGGTCCCGGGCCCGCCGGTCCACGTCCGCCGCACACCGCCGGGCCAGGGCCGCGGCGGTCGCGCGCCCCGGCCGAACCGGGCGCGGACCGCGTGCCGGCCCGACCGGGCGGGACCGCCCGCACGCCGCCTCCCGCCGTGCGGGCGGTCCCGCCTCCCCCGCGGCCGGGCCCCGGCCCCGCTCCCGCGTGCGCACCGGCGCCCGGGTGCCGCCGATCCGCCCCGCGCGCGCCGCGAACTACGGGCGTGCGCAGTCAGGTTGACGGTATTTTGGACGCCCGCGCGACGCAGGGCAGGAGACCCCCATGACTGACGGCCGGACCACCCCCGACCAGGACTCGTTGTCGAAGATCGACACCTCGGTGCCCCACTCGGCCCGCATCTGGAACTACTGGATGGGCGGGAAGGACAACTACGAGGTGGACCGGGCCGCGGGCGACGCCTACCGCGAACACGCGCCCACCATCGAGACGATGGCCCGCGCCTCACGCCAGTACCTGATCCGCGCCGTGACGCACGTGACGGGCGAACTCGGCATCCGCCAGTTCCTCGACATCGGCACCGGACTGCCCACCTACGACAACACCCACCAGGTCGCCCAGCGCATCGCCCCCGAGGCCCGCATCGTCTACGTCGACAACGACCCGCTGGTGCTCCGGCACGCCCAGGCCCTGCTCACCAGCTCCCCCGAGGGCGTCACCGAGTACCTCGACGCAGACCTGCACGAGCCCGAGGTGATCGTCGAACGGGCCGCGAAGATACTCGACTTCGACCGGCCGGTCGCCCTGATGCTCATGGGCATCCTCGGTCACGTCCAGGACTACGAGGAGGCGAAGTCCATCGTCCGCCGCCTCCAGTCCGCCCTGCCCTCCGGCAGCTGCTTCGTGCACTACGACAGCACCGACACCGACCGCGCGCTCAAGGAGGCCCAGCAGGGCTACGACGACACGGGCGCCGTCCCGTACGTCCTGCGCAGCCCGGAGCAGGTGGCCGCGTACTACGAGGGCCTGGAGGTGCTGGAGCCCGGCATCGTCTCCTGCCCGCTGTGGCGCCCGGAGCCGGGCACCGCCCCGGAGCCGACGGACATCTACGGCGGCGTGGCCCGCAAGCCGTGACCCGCCGAGCGGCCGCGCACGGGGGGCTGCCACCAAGCACTACTGGGTCCTGCGCTCCTCAAGGGCCGTCTGCCAGGCCGGGGGCCGGGCCTCGGGCACCGGCTGGGAGCGGCGCCCGCCGCGGGCGAAGAAGTCGGCGAGCGGCAGGATCGCGGCGCCGACCGTGACCGCGTCGGGGCCGAGGCGGCCCAGTTCGACGGTCACCTTGTCGGCGGGGTGGCGCAGTGCGTAGGCCGTGGCGTGGCGGCGTACGGCGGGCAGGAAGCGGGCGCCGAGCTGGAGGCCCGCCCAGCCGCCGATGAGGATGCGCTCGGGCTGGAAGAGGTTGATCAGGTCCGACAGGCCCGCGCCGAGGTACTCGGCGGTCTCCTCCAGGACGGCGAGCGCGACCGGGTCGGCGGCGGTGCCGTGGGGCGGGTAGGCGGCGGCCAGCATGGCGGTCAGCGCCGTCTCCTCGTCGGTGTCGCGCGGCGGCCGTCCGCCCTCCTCGCGCCAGCGGGCCAGCAGCGACTCCGCGCCCGCGTAGGCCTCCAGGCAGCCGAGCGCGCCGCACCGGCAGCGGCGCCCCCGCACCCGTACCGTCAGGTGCCCCCACTCGACGGCCCGGCCCCGCTCCACCTCGGGGGTGACCAGGCAGGCGCCGACGCCGGACCCGAAGAGCACCACGACCGCGTTGCCCGCGCCGCGCCCGGCGCCGAACCACATCTCGGCCTGGCCCAGCGTCTTGGCGCCGTTGTCGATGAGGCAGGGCACGCTGTCGGGCAGCCCGCGGGCGGTGCGCAGCAGCGTCTCCAGGGGCACCGCGTCCCAGCCGATGGTCTGTCCGTGCACGACGGCACCGCGGTCCGGGGTGTGCTCGACGATGCCGGGGACGCCGATGCCGACGCCGAGGAGCCGTTCGGGGGCGAGACCTGCCGCCTCCAGGACCTCGGCGACGCCGTCCCGGATGTGGCCGGTGATCACCTCGACGTCGTAGCGCTGCGCGGCGAGCGGCCGCTCGGTGCGCGCCAGTTCGGTGAGGGTCAGGTCGAACAGCTCGACACGGACCCGGGTCTCCCCGACGTCCACGCCGACCATGTGGCCGCTGCCCGGGACCACGCGCAGCAGGGTGCGCGGGCGCCCGCCGTCGGAGTCGACGCTGCCGGCCTCCTCCACCAGGCCGTCGGCGACCAGGTCCGCGACGACGTTGCTGACCGAACCCGAGCTGAGGCCGGTCGCCGGGCCGAGTTCGAAGCGGCTGAGGGGGCCGTCGAAGTACAGCCGCTGGAGCACGGCCGCCCGGTTGGCCCGCCTGAGATCGCGCACCGTGCGCCCGTTCTGCCCCGCCATGTGGCTCCCTCGTCCGGCCCGGGCGCTTCGCCCTGCCCTGTCCCGACCTGCAACATACCGCCGCGGGTCGCCTCGGCGCGACTTCCACGCACCCTTAGGTCAGACTATAAATTAAGGCGTGGCGGGATCGGGCGTCGCCGGGCGCGGCAACGCGGGCCCGGGGATCGCGGTCCTGCCCGCGGCGTCTGCGGTGCCCGCCCCGTCCGCGCTGCCCGCGCGGGGTGCGCACGCCGTCCCCGCACCCTCGGGCGCCCCGTGCCGGGCGAGGATGTGCCACACCCTCTTCAGGTCCTGCGTGTCGTAGCGGCCGGTGCGGGCCGCCTCGCCGATGACCCATGGGTCCAGGTGCCCGTCCCGGGCGATCCGCGCCCCGAGCGCCGTGTACTCCTCGCCGCGGTAGTCCCCGTGGCGGCGCAGTTCCGTGACGGCGAGACGGTAGCCGGGGTGCCACTCGATCCGGCAGGGCAGGTCCCGGGCGTCCGCCTCGACGGGCGTGCCGCGGTAGCTCGCGTCCAGGACGAGCGCCTCCACGTCCCGCGCGAGGTCGACGCCGCCGTGCACCTGCGCCTCGATGTAGTCGTCGAGTGCGTCCCGTTCGTCGGCCTGGGCCAGGGCGATCAGCCCCATGGCGGCGGCGGTGCCGAAGTCGCCGGGCTCGGCCGCGCTGTCGGGGTAGCAGAAGGTGGCGCGGGCGAGCGCCGCCGCCGTGAGCCGGAAGTGCGAGGAACCGAACCTGGGGGCGGCGCCCACCACCTGGCGGCGGAAGTCCAGTGCCCCGTAGACGGGCCGGTCGCCGGCGGGGGCGTCGTCGTACGCGCCGCCGAAGATACGGCTCTCCCAGCGTCGGCGGTCACCGCCGGGGTGCGCGGTGAGCCCGCCGTTGCTCGTGCCGGTGACGAACTGCGAGTGGTACGCGCCGTCGCGGGCCATCGCCCGCAGCAGGGGCAGCCCGCCGGCCGGCCGGTCGGGGTGGAAGTTGAGGGTGATGCGCAGGCCCGCCTCCGCGGCCGGTCCGGTGGACCGTGCCGCGACATGGGTGAGCGCCGCCACGGCCCTCGGGGTCCGCAGCTCGCCGAAATCCATTGGATCCCCTCCCGGAACCTGCTTACCCTAGCCCTGAAACTAAAGCCATTAGGCAACAGAGCCCCCGGGGCTCCCGTCGCCGTGATCCACCCGGAGCCTTTCATGAGACCACTGTCCGAGCAGGAGATCCGCGCCTCCTTCGTGAACTGCTCGAAGGGCGAGGCCAAGCGGCTGGCCGTCCCCCGCGACCTCGCGGACCGCCCGTGGGACGATCTCGACTTCCTGGGCTGGCGGGACCCGGGAGCGCCCGACCGCAGCTACCTGGTCACCGAACGGGAGGGCCGGACGGTGGGCATCGCGCTGCGCTTCCCGTCCTCGCAGCGCGGCTTCCTGCACCGCAGCATGTGCTCGCTGTGCCTGACCACGCACCCGGGCGGCGGGGTCTCGCTGATGACCGCCCGCAAGACGGGCGCCGCGGGACGCGAGGGCAACTCCGTCGGCCTGTACATGTGCACCGACCTGGCCTGCTCCCTGTACGTGCGCGGCAAGAAGCTCCCGCAGTCCGGGACCCGCTTCGAGGAGAGCCTGACCCTGCGGGAGCAGATCGCCCGGACCACGGGCAATCTGGCCGCCTTCCTGGACAAGCTGTACGCCTGACCGCGGGGCGGAACCACGTTCGATGCGTGTGCGAACGGGGAAGAGCGCAAGGGATGCACGATGTGAGTGAGTCGATGTCGTCCCTTGTCCGGCTGGTGAAGCGGCACCGGGACCCGGTGGTCGTCCAGGCGCTGCGCTCCACGGTCGCGGCGACGATCGCGTATGTGATCGCGAAGTGGCTGAGCCCGGAGCCGGCGCCGCTGACCGCTCCGCTGACGGCCCTGCTGGTCGTCCAGGTGACCCTGTTCGCGACGCTGAAGACCAGCGTGCGACGGGTGAACGCGGTGGTCGCGGGCGTGGTCGTCGCCATCCTCTTCTCCCTGCTGGTCGGGCTGACCTGGTGGAGCCTCGCCCTGGTGATCCTGGCCGGTCTCGGGGTGGGTCACCTGGTGCGAGTCGACGAGTTCGTGGCCGAGGTGGCGATCAGCGCCATGCTGGTCCTCGGGGTCACCACCGTCGGCAGCACCGCCTGGGCGCGGATCGTGGAGACGCTGATCGGCGCGGTGGTCGGCATGGGCTGCAACCTGCTCCTCGCGCCCCCGGTGTGGACCGAACACGCGGGCGAGTCCATCGAGGGGCTGGCGCGCCGGATGCGGCAGCTGATGCTGCACATGGGCGAGGAGGTGGCCGACGGCACGCCGGTGGAGCGCGCCGCCGCCCGGCTGCACGAGGCGCGCCGGCTGGACCACGACATTACCGACGTGGACGCCGCCCTGCGGCAGGCCGAGGACAGCCTGCGGCTGAACCCGCGCGTCCGGGAGGGCCTGCTGCACCGGGTGGTCCTGCGCACCGGGCTCGACACGCTGGAGATCTGCACGGTGGTCCTGCGGGTGCTGGCGCGCACCTTCACCGACCTGACCAAGGCGCGCGAGCCGGAGCCGCTGTTCTCCTCGCAGACGGGCGACCTGGTGCAGCAGTTGCTGTCCGAGATCTCCGACGCGGTGGTCAGTTACGCGGTGCTGGTGACCACCGACGTGAGCGTGAGCGCCGAGTCGGCCGAGTCCCGGCTGGCGGCCGAGCTGCGGCAGGCCGCGGCCACCCGCGACAAGCTGGCGCAGCAGTTGCTGGCGGAGGTGCAGCAGGACGCGGCCCAGTGGCAGTTGCAGGGCGCGGTGCTGACCGAGGTCGACCGCATCATCGACGAGATGGACACCGAGCACCGCTCCAAGCGGCTCCTGGAGGAGCTGGACCGGCACACGCGCGAGCAGCGCGAACGCCGGTCGCGGCTGACCCGGATCGCGGACCGGCTGGGGGCGCCGGCCCGGATCCGCCGGAACCGGGAGGGCACCGTGCGGCGCTCTGTGTGACAGGACGCCCCGGTCAGCCGGCGAGGGGGACGCGCGTGCGGCCGGGTCGGCGGTGCGGACGGCGGGCGACGCGCTGGGGTTGCCGCGAGGTGCGGGGGTGCGGTTCGTGGGTACGCCGCGGCTGCCGGAGGCGGGCGCCCACGCGCCGCCGCCGGGCCTCGGCCACCTCCCCGTGCGGCGGATCGAGGCCACCCGGACACGACGACCGGACGGCGCCCGGACGGCGACCGGACGGCGACCGGGCGGCGACCGGTCGCAGCGGCGGCCCGTCGTGTCCCGCGCCGCAGGCAGGCCGTCCCGCGCCGCCGGCAGGCCGTCCCGCGCCACGGGCCGTCGCCCTCTTGCCCGCCGCGGGTGGTCCGGGCGAAGGTGATCGTGACGACCGAGTCGGACGACGACCTGGGATGGCGGCATGGGCAGCGGTGGACGAGCGTCGGACGGCAGGTGGAGCAGGCGCCGGTTCGTCGGAGCGGTGACGGGAGCCGCCGCGGTGGTGGCGGTCCCGGCGCCGGCCACGGATCCGAGGTCCACGCCGAGGCCGGCTACGGGACGGGCGGCACCGGCGGCGTCCGCGACCGGCCCGGAGGGCGCCGGCCGGCCGCCCGGGCCCAGGCCGCTGTACCTCGGCACGTACACCTCCGTCGAGGGCGGCGGCACGGGCATCGGCCTGGCGGCGTACGACCCGGTCTCCGGCACCGTGACGGGCCGGGGCACGCTGACCGGCGTGGCGGACCCCTCGTACCTGGCCCTCCACCCCGACGGCCGCACCCTGTACGCCGTCGACGAGCGGCAGGACGGCGCGGTGACCGCCGTACGGCTCGACGGCCACCGGGTGCTCGGCAGCCGTGCGACCGGCGGGGCGGGCCCCTGCCACCTGTCCGTGCACCCGGGCGGTCGCTGGCTGCTGAGCGCGAACTACGGGTCCGGCAGCGTGGCCGTGCACCCGATCGACGGCTCGGGCGCGCTGGGCGGGCGCACCGATCTGGTGACCCACTCCAGCCCGCTGCCGGGCCCCGGTCAGCAGGGACCGCACGCGCACCAGGTCGTCACCAGCCCGGACGGCGGCCATGTCCTCGCCGTCGACCTCGGTACGGACACGGTGTACACCTACCGGCTGGACCCGCGCGCGGGACGGCTCACCGAGGTCTGCCGGGCCCGCACCCGGCCCGGCGCCGGACCGCGCCACCTGACCTTCCACCCGGGCGGGCGGTACGCCTATCTCGCCAACGAGGTCGACGACAGCGTCGCGGTCTGCGCCTACGACCCGCCGACGGGGCGGCTGACCGTCGGCGAGGAGCAGCCGACGGGCTCGGGAGCGGGCAGGAACCATCCGGCGCAGTTCCTGGTCACGGCCGACGGCCGGTACGCGTACCTCGCCAACCGGGGGCACAACAGCATCGCCCGGTACGCCGTGGGAGCGGGCGGGGCCCGGCTGCGGCTCCTGGACACGGTGCCGGTGGCGGGTGACTTCCCGCGTCAGATCGCCTTCTCCCCCGACGGCCGGCTGCTGTTCGCGGCCAACCAGAAGTCGGGCACGGTCAGTGTCTTCCACCTCGACCGGGTGAGCGGCTCGCTGAGCCTGGCGGGCGAGCCGTTCGCGTCACCCGTCGCCGTCTGCGCGCTGCCGCTGTAGGGCGCGGGGGCAGGAGGCGGCGCTCGCCTGTGTGAGCAGGGCGTGCATCCGTTCGGTGAGCCGGCCGACGTCGTCGGCGGGCGTGTGGAAGGGCAGCCGTACGTCGCCGTGGGTGCGCGCCCGCTCGACGCGCAGGGTGAGGCCGTGCCGGTCCACGGCGAGCGGGCGGACCCGCACCGCGCCGTGCAGGCTGTCGGCCGCGACGAGCCGGGTGAGCCGCCGCACCACGTCGGGGTGGGCGTCGGCGAGATGGGTGAGCAGGCGGGCCTCGGCCGATGCCAGCGGGTCGGGGCCGGCGGCGGCGAACTCCTCGGGATCGACCACGACGGCGGCCGGGGCCTGGCGCAGCACCACGCGCCGGGGCTGGAACAGCAGGTGCTCGTCCGCGTGTGCGAACCGCCCGGTGAGCCACAGCCGGGCGCGGATCCGGTCGCGTACGGGGACGGGTGCCACGTCGGCGAACTCCAGAACGGCGGGCAGTTCGCCGCGCGGCGCGCAGAGCGCGGCCGCGCCCAGGGCACTGTCCCCGGGCAGCCGCAGGAGCACCCGGCCGTCCTCGGCCACGGTGTGCGCGCCGACGAACTCCTCCCGGCCGCCCTGCGCGCTCACCGCGCAGGACCAGGCGGTGGCCAGCACCGACCGCGCGCGCTGCGCCGCACCGGGCGCCGCCGTCCATGTGGGGCTGTCACCCATCCCGGGAACCTCCTCGTAAGCCCTGACTGCCCTACATTAGGTAAGGCATGCCTAACTTATCGAGGATCGCGGCGCACGCCACCCGCGTCCACCCGGACACGGGTGGCCGACGGGGGCGTACGGAGGCACGCGGGGAGGGCACGGGCGCCCGCTCAGGGCGTCAGCACGCCCAGCAGCGCCCGCGCGCACAGGTCCCGCACCTGGGCGCGCGTCAGGGCGGAGCCGCGCAGCCATTCCAGGCAGACGGCGGTGGTGAAGGCCAGCCAGCCCCGGACGGCCAGCCGCAGGTCGACGCGGTCGGCGGCGAGCGGGCCGAACTCCGGGTCGGCGTCGAGCGCGGCCAGGATCTGCCGCTCCTGGGCAGCCAGGGCCCGCCGGTAGACCCGGCGCACGGCCTGGTCGCCCGCCGCGTCGGCGCGGTGGAAGGCCCGGTAGCCGTGCGCGTGGGCGCTGACGTACTCCAGGTAGGCGTCCAGTCCGGCCGCGAGCTGGTCGCGCAGCGGCAGCCCGGGGACAGCGGCGGTCAGCCGCAGCATGCGCGCGCTCTCGCGCTCCACGACCGCCGCGAAGAAGTCCCGCTTGGTGGGGAAGTAGTGGTAGAGCAGCCCACGCGAGACGCCCGCGATCTCCGCGACCTGCTCGATCCACACGTCGTCGTAGGGGCTCTCCGAGAACAGCCGCGCCCCGACGGACAGCAGCTGCTCCCTGCGCTCCTCGGTGCTGAGCCGGCGGCGCGTGCGCTGCTCCCCCTGGTTCGCGGCCATTCCCGCACTCTACTTGACGCCGGTTCAACAACGGGACCAGACTGGGAACGGCTATTGAACCCACATACAACACGTGCCGCCGGACCGGCGCAGCGCCCGCTCGGCGGTCCGGTGGACCCAGGGAGACCGGGGAGCGCGCGGCATGGCGGAGACCACGACCGGAACCGGACTGCCGAAAGGATTCCGCAGCGCGGAGCTGGGCTGGCCCGAGCTGGACCGGCTGCCGCACCCGCCGCGCCGGGTCCCCTTCCTCGGCGATGTGCTGGGCGTCGACCGGCGCGCCCCCGTGCAGGACTCGATGCGCTACGCACGTGCGCTCGGCCCGATCTTCCGCCGCAAGGTGTTCGGCAAGGAGTTCGTCTTCGTCTGGGGCGCGTGCCTGGCCGCCGACCTCGCCGACGAGACGCGCTTCGCCAAGCACGTGGGCCTGGGCGTGGCCAATCTGCGCCCGGTCGCCGGGGACGGGCTCTTCACCGCGTACAACCACGAGCCCAACTGGCAGCTGGCCCACGACGTCCTGGCCCCCGGCTTCAGCCGCGAGGCGATGGCGGGCTACCACCGGATGATGCTGGAGGTGGCCGGGCGGCTGACCGACCACTGGGACCGCGCCGAGGCCGCGGGCCGCGCCGTTGACGTGCCCGGCGACATGACCAAGCTGACCCTGGAGACGATAGCCAGGACCGGCTTCGGGCACGACTTCGGTTCCTTCGAACGTTCCCGCCCGCACCCGTTCGTCACCGCGATGGTCGGCACGCTCTCCTACGCGCAGCGGCTCAACTCCGTCCCGGCGCCGCTCGCCCCCTACCTGCTGCGCGACGCGGGCCGCCGCAATGCGGCCGACATCACCTACCTCAACCGCACCGTCGACGACCTCGTGCGCGCCCGGCGCTCGGGCGGTGCCGCCGCCGGCGGGGACCTGCTGGACCGGATGCTGGAGACGGCCCACCCCGAGACCGGCGAGCGGCTGTCGGACCAGAACGTACGCCGCCAGGTGATCACGTTCCTGGTCGCCGGGCACGAGACCACCTCCGGGGCGCTGTCCTTCGCGCTGCACTACCTGGCCCGGCACCCCGAGATCGCCGCCCGCGCCCGGGCGGAGGTGGACCGGGTCTGGGGCCGGGCGGCGGCGCCCGGCTACGAGCAGGTCGCCAAGCTGCGCTACGTGCGCCGGGTGCTCGACGAGTCGCTGCGGCTGTGGCCGACCGCGCCCGCCTTCGCCCGCGAGGCGCTGCGCGACACGGTGCTGGCCGGCGAGCACCCCATGCGGCAGGGCGCGTGGGCGCTGGTGCTGACTCCGATGCTGCACCGCGACCCCGAGGTGTGGGGCGCGGACGCCGGGCGGTTCGACCCGGACCGGTTCGACGCGCGGGCCGTGCGGAGCCGTCCGCCGCACGTCTTCAAGCCGTTCGGCACCGGGGCGCGGGCGTGCATCGGCCGCCAGTTCGCCCTGCACGAGGCCACCCTGGTCCTCGGGCTGCTGCTGCGCCGCTACGAACTGCGGGCGCAGCCCGGCTACCGGCTGAAGGTGACCGAACGGCTCACTCTCATGCCGGAGGGCCTGCGGCTGGGTCTGGAGCGCCGGACGGCACCCGCACCGGCCGCCGCCGACGCCGTGCCGGAGACGAAGGCAGAGGCGGACGGCGGCGGGTCAGACGCGCGCTGTCCAGTGCACCGGGCGGGTGACTGACGCCGGCAGCCGGGTGCCCGCGCTGCCCCGGGCCGCGTCGAGCTGTGGCTGGGTGAGGAAGAACGCCCCCCTCAGGTCGGCGTCCGTGAGGTCGGCGTCGCGCAGGTCCGCCCCGATCATGTCGGCGCCGCGCAGGTCCGCCCCGGTGAGGTCGGCGGCGATCAGATAGGCGCCGCGCAGGCCGGCCCCGCGCAGGTCGGCGCCCCGGAGCCGGGCACCCATCAGGTCCGCGCCCCGCCGGTCCTTCTTCCGGCCCGGCACGGCGGCCCGGGCCAGCTCGCTGGTGCGCAGCAGCAGCACGTTGACCTCCTGCCGGTGCGCGCCGACGTCGAGCGCGGCGAGGCCGTCGGGCGGCAGCAGCGTGAGCTGTTCGGTGCGCTCCAGGAGCCGGCGCAGATCGGCGTGGACGGGCCGGGCGGCGGGCAGGGTGAGCGCCTCGGTCAGGTACCACAGCAGTTCGTGCAGCTGCCGTACGACCGGGAAGACGTCGAACATCTGCCGGGCCTCGTCGGCGGGCCCGGTGCGCCAGTCCCGGCCGCCGAAGGTGACCTGGGAGACCTTCTGTCCGGCGCCGAAGCAGTCGTAGACCGTGCAGCCGGTGTAGCCCTCGTCCCGCAGCCGCGCGTGGATGCCGCAGCGGTGGTCGTCCCGGAGGTTCGGGCAGGTCTTTCCCGCGGGCTTGTCGCGCGCGAAGTCCCGGGACGCGGCGAACGGAAGGGCGACGCAGCACAGCCCGAAGCAGCTCGCGCAGTCGCCGCGCAGTTCGGGCCGCTCGCTCGCGTCGCGCCGCTGGGCTGTCTGTTCTGGCATGCCCCCACCCTACCGACCCGCCCTGCGGGCCGCGGACCGCCCGGTCAGCCGAGGAACGCGGCGGTGGCCGCCGTGAACCGCGCCGGGTCGTCGAGCCACGGGAAGTGCCCCGCGCCGGGCTGGACGGCGAGTTCGGCGTGCGGGAACAGTTCGGCGTACCGGGCCATCGCGGGCGGCGGGGAGTTCAGGTCGACCTCGCCGGCCAGCACCAGGACGGGGGCGGGCAGCTCGCCGAGCGCGGCCCGGGTGGCCGCCGGGTCGTACGCGCCCTCGGACCCGTACACCGCGGCGGCCTCGCCGTTCTTCTCCTGGGCGTCCGCGGCGTCCAGCGCCCGTGCGGCGTCGTCCCAGCGGCCGTGCAGGAAGGGGGCGATCGCCTCCCAGCGCACGTCGGCGGCCCGGCCCGCCACGACGTTCTCCAGGGCGGCGTACGCCTCGGCGTACCACGGCTGGCCGGCGCGCAGGCGCGCGGTCGCGAGCCGGACGTCCGCCGTGACGGTGATGCCGACCGCGACGACGCTCGGCGTGATCAGCGCGAGCCGTCCCACCCGCTCGGGACACCGGCTCGCGTAGAGCGCCGCCAGGTTGGCACCCGCGCAGTGCGCGAGCAGGTCCACGCGTTCGAGGCCCAGGTGTTCGCGCAGCGCCTCGATGTCGTCGACGAGCCGGTCGCACCGGTACGTCGCCGGGTCCGCGGGCGGCTGCGAGGCGCCGGTGCCGCGCAGGTCGAGGCGGACCAGCCGGCGGTGGGCGGACAGCCCGCCCAGTTCACCGAGGTAGGCCGAGGCGCGCATCGGCCCGCCGGGCAGGCAGACCAGGGGTGGACCGGTACCGCTGACGTGACAGGCGAGGCGGGTTCCGTCGTGAGCCGGGAAGGTGGGCATGGTGATGACCATGGCAGCGCCGGCCCGGCCAGGCAATCGGTTTGCGGGTTCGGCCCTCCATGAGGCTCGCGGTTCAGCCCGACATGGCGGCGGGCAGGCCGAGGTGGTCCAGCCTTTCGGGGTCGGACAGGATGTAGAGGTGGGTGATCCGGCCGTCGGCGACGGTGACGCCCATGACCGAATGCGGGCCCTGCTCGGGGGTGTTGGCCAGTCCGAGCGCGCCGTTGACCAGGACCAGGCGCGCCGTCGGCGCGTACCGGGAGAAGGTGAGCGCCTGCGCCGCGACGGTGCCGGCCCCGTGTACCACCTTCGAGCCGGCGGCGCCGCGCACCAGGGCTCCGGCGTCGACCCGCAGCACCACGTCGGGGTGCAGGACCGCGACCAGGGCGTCGAAGTCGCCGCCGCGCGAGGCGGCCATGAACGCCTCCAGCACCTCCCGCTGCCGTCCGAGGTCGGTCTCCGCGGACGGAGTGGCGCCCTGGACCCGGCGGCGGGCCCGGCTGGCCAGCTGCCTCGTCGCGGCCGGGGTGCGCTCCACGACCGGGGCGATGTCGTCGAACGGGACGGCGAACATGTCGTGCAGCACGAACGCGAGCCGTTCGTCCGGCTCCAGGGTCTCCAGTACGACGAGCAGGGCGAGCCCCACCGAGTCGCCCCGCAGCGCCTCCTGTTCGGGGTCGGCCGGCGTCAGGGGCCGTACGACGGGGTCGGGGACGAAGGTCTCGTCCATGGGCTCCTCGCGGCGCGCGGTACGGCTGCGCAGCAGGTCGAGGCAGACGCGGCCGGTCACGGTGGTCAGCCAGCCGGCGAGGTTCCCGATGGCGGCGGTGTCGGTGCGGGTGAGTTTGAACCAGGTCTCCTGGACGGCGTCCTCGGCCTCGGTCAGTGAGCCGAGCATGCGGTAGGCGACCGCCCGCAGTTGCCCGCGGTGCGCCTCGAACCGCCGCGCCAGCGTCTCCTCGTCGGCCGTGCCGGTCATACCGTCCACCGTGTCCCGCCCCCGCCCGCGTGACACCCCGTCACGTCCGTGCCGATCATCCTAGGCTCCACGCCCCGTCAGCGGCCGAACAATTCGAAGGCGACTGCGGGTTCGCCGCCGAACCGTCCGGCCGCCGCCCCGGCGTTCGCGGTGAGGAAGGCGCGCGCGTACTGTTCCGGGTCCTCGTCGGTCAACGCCTCGATGTAGGCGCGGTGTTGCAGCAGTGAGCGCACGGCGCGCCCAAGGCCCGGGGCTGCCGGTACGGCGTGGGTGGGGGTGCTGGAGCCGGCGACGGCGACCCAGCGGACGCCGTCCCAGGGTTCGAGGCCCTGTTCGGTGAGTTCCGGGAAGATCCAGCGGTTGCCGGCGTCGCCCGCCGCGTCCAGGGTGGCTCGGCCGACGGCCACGTGGTCGGGGGTGTTCCAGGCGACGCCGCCCCAGGTGTCGCGGTGGTTGAGGGTGATGACCAGCTCGGGGCGGTGGCGGCGGATCGCGGCGGCGATGTCGCGGCGCAGGGCGGGACCGTACTCGATGACGCCGTCCCGGTGGCCGAGGAACTCCACCGTCGTGACGCCCACGACGGCGGCGCTCGCCCGCTGCTCGCGCTCCCTGAGCCGGCCGCACCTGTCCGGTTCCAGTGTTCCGATGCCGGCCTCGCCCCGGGTCGCGAGGACGTAGGCGACCTCACGGCCGCCGTCGGTCCAGGCGGCGATCGCCGCGGCGCACCCGTACTCGAGGTCGTCCGGGTGCGCCACCACGGCGAGGGCGCGCTGCCAGTCGCCGGGCATGGGCTTCAGGGGGCTGCTCGTCGGCTCGCTCATGCGGGCAGGGTAACCGCGCCTGGCCTCGCCTGGACTGACACCACGTCACCTGCGCCGTCGTCCGGCGGGCGGCCGCGCCCCGGGTGTCAGGCGTCGTCGCGGGCGAGGGCGAGCAGCCGGTCCAGGACGCGCGGCCCGCCCGCGCGCACGCCGTCGTGCTCGAACTCGTCGGTGACCCAGGTGCGCAGGCCGCGGATCGAGCGGGCGGTGGCCAGCGCGTGGGCGGTGTCGACGTACATGTCGTCGTGGTAGACGGCCGCGGCGACCGGGACGTCGTTGGCGGCGAGCCGGGCCGGGTCGTACAGGGGCTGCCAGTCGGTGCGGGCGGCGAGCAGGTCGGCGCACTCGCGCAGCGGGCGCAGCGCGGGGTCGCAGTCGAACGTCCAGGGGTGGACGGACTCGCCGGTGAACAGCAGCGGTCCGTCGCCGGCGAGCGTCTTGGCCGCGTCGAACCGGGGGAACTCGGCGCGCATCCGCTCGGCCGACCAGGCGGTGGGGCGGGCGTCCTGCGCGTAGATGGCCTCGTGGACGAGGGCGTACAGCGGGTGGGCCGCGTACGACAGCGCGCCGCGGACCTCCTCCTGGAAGGCGTCGGAGAGCGCGGGGCCCTGCGGCGTGGCGACGAACGCGTGCTCCAGGAGGAAGTGGAGGCGGTGGCTGCCGTCCGCGCCGCCGAGCAGGATGCCCAGGGACTGGAAGGCCTCCGCGGTCAGCCGGTAGCCGCCGGGGAGGGTCACGTCGTGGGTGAGGAGGTGCTCGGCGATCTCGCGGGCGCGGGCGACGTCCTCGGGGTAGCGGTCGTAGTGGGCGGCGACCTTGCGCTCGATGCGCGGGTAGGCGGCGCGGTAGACGTCGTCGGCGTGGGCGTCCAGGGCGGGCAGGCCGCCGGTGATCAGAGCGGTGGACAGGCCCTCGGGATGGGTGGAGAGGTAGTGGACGGCGCAGAAGCCGCCGAAGCTCTGGCCGAGCACGGTCCAGGGGGCGCCGCCGGTGACCTCGGGACGGATCGCCTCGCAGTCGCGGACGATCGAGTCGGCGCGGAAGCGGGTGAGGTAGTCGGCCTGGGCGGCCGGTCCGCCGCGCAGCGGGAGCGTCTGGCGGTTGGCGGGGGTGGAGTGGCCGGTGCCGCGCTGGTCGAGGAGGAGCACCCGGTACTCCTGCAGGGCCCGGCCGAGCCAGGCCTGCTTGCCGATGAACCGGTTCGCTCCGAAGCCGGGGCCGCCCTGGAGGTAGAGCAGCCACGGCAGGTCCTGGCCGGCCTTGTCGCGGGCGACCACCGCGCGCGCGTAGAGCTCGATCGTCTCCCCCGCCGGGTCGTCGTGGTCGAGCGGCACGGTGAAGGAGCGGTCGGTGAGGACGACGCCGGGCTGGCGGTAGCTGACGGTCAACGGTTCTCCCGGGACGGAGGTGCACGGCCGCGTCCCAGTGGAGCACATGCGCGGGCGCGCTCCGGCCACCGGGATCGGGCAAGGTGCTGAACGGCCGGTCAGCACGCGGGGCCGGACGTGAGTGCGCCGCCGGGTGCCCGCGCGGCGGTCGGTCTCGGACGCCGGGGGCACGGCGTTCCTGGCGCCCGGCCGTCGGGCAGGGGCTGCACGTGGCCGGTCGTGCCGCCGGCGTCCTGCGCCTGGTCGTCGGCGGCGCCCGCATCGCCCTGCCTCCCGGTCGAACGCGGGCGCCCGCGGGCCGCCGGGGTGGCCGGCCCGCCGAGGCCGCCGCATCCGGCAGCGTTCCGGTGCGGGCACGTCCTGGTGCGCGCCCGGGCGCACGGGCTCGCCGGCGACCGCGCCGGGACGCGGCACACGCGCGGATCAGCGAAGGCGCCGTGCCGGCGGCCCGCCGGCCACCGCCGGACCGGGGTCCGTTCGGGCCCGGGGCCACCGCCACGCCGGGCTCGGGCCCGGGTCTCCCGCGTTCCTGGCCGCCTGACTAGGCTTCACCCGTCCGATGACCGACGACAAGGAGCCGCGATGCGTGTCGCCCTGTTCCTGACCTGCGTCAATGACACGCTCTATCCGGACACCGGCCGCGCCGTGGTGAAACTGCTGACCAGGCTGGGCGTCGAGGTGGACTTCCCGACGGGCCAGACCTGCTGCGGGCAGGCGCACTACAACACCGGATACAGGCATGAGGCGGAGCCACTGGCCCGGAAGTTCTCCGATGTCTTCCGGGGCTACGAGGCGATCGTCACGCCGTCCGGGTCGTGCGGGGCGATGGTGCGGGAGCTGTATCCGCGCATGGGCGAGCGGGCGCGGGCCGAGGGGCGGGGCGACAGCCTGGCCCGGACGGTGGCGCCCGTGGTGCCCAAGACGTACGAACTGACCGAGTTCCTGGTGGACGTGCTGGGGGTGACGGACGTGGGGGCGTACTACCCGCACACGGTCACCTACCACCCCACCTGCCACGGGCTGCGCGCCCTGGGCCTCGGGGACCGCCCCCGGCGGCTGCTGGGGGCGGTGGAGGGACTGGAGCTGGTGGAACTGCCCGGCGCCGAGGAGTGCTGCGGTTTCGGCGGCACCTTCGCGGTGAAGAACTCCGACGTCTCGGCGGCGATGGGCGCCGACAAGGTACGCAACGCCGAGTCGACCGGCGCCGAGGTGCTGTGCGCGGCCGACAACTCCTGCCTCATGCACATCGGCGGGACGATGACCCGGCTGCGCACCCGGATGCGGCCGGTGCACATCGCGGAGATCCTGGCGAGCACGGAAGAGGAGCCCCTGGGATGAGCGGTACGTTCGTCGGGATGCCGGCGTTCCCCACGGCCGCGCGCGAGGCCGTGGGGAATGCGACGTTGCGCGGCAACCTGCGCCACGCCACGCACACCATCCGCGCCAAGCGGGCCAAGGCGGTGGCCGAGGTGTCCGACTGGGCCGAACTGCGCGAGGCGGGACGGCGGATCAAGGACCACACGCTGCGCCACCTGGACCGCTACCTGCTCCAGGTGGAGGAGGCGGTCACGGCGGCCGGCGGCACCGTCCACTGGGCCGTGGACGCCGCCGAGGCCAACCGGATCGTCACCGGCCTGGTCAAGGCGACCGGGGAGTCGGAGGTCGTGAAGGTCAAGTCGATGGCCACGCAGGAGATCGGGCTCAACGAGGCGCTGGAGGCGGAGGGCATCCGCGCCTACGAGACCGACCTCGCCGAACTGATCGTGCAGTTGGGCAAGGACCGGCCCTCCCACATCCTGGTGCCCGCGATCCACCGCAACCGCGGCGAGATCCGCGAGATCTTCCGCTCCGAGATGACGCAGTGGGGGCGCCCCGCCCCCGAGGGCCTGACCGACTCGCCCGCCGAACTCGCCGAGGCGGCCCGGCTCCATCTGCGGGAGAAGTTCCTGCGCGCCGAGGTGGGCATCTCCGGCGCCAACTTCGTGGTGGCCGAGACCGGCACGCTGGTGGTCGTGGAGTCCGAGGGCAACGGGCGGATGTGCCTGACCCTGCCCGAGACGCTGATCTCGGTCGTCGGCATCGAGAAGATCGTGCCGACCTGGCGGGACCTGGAGGTCTTCCTGCAGACCCTGCCCCGCTCCTCCACCGCCGAGCGGATGAACCCGTACACGTCGACCTGGACCGGCACGGCCGACGGGGACGGGCCGAGCACCTTCCACCTCGTCCTGCTCGACAACGGGCGCACCGACACCCTCGCCGACGAGGTGGGCCGGCAGGCCCTGCGCTGCATCCGCTGCTCGGCGTGCCTGAACGTGTGCCCGGTCTACGAGCGGGCCGGCGGGCACGCGTACGGCTCGGTCTACCCGGGGCCCATCGGCGCCATCCTCAGCCCACAACTGCGCGGCACCGGCAGCGCGATCGACGCCTCGCTGCCGTACGCGTCCTCGCTGTGCGGCGCCTGCTACGAGGTGTGCCCGGTCGCCATCGACATCCCCGAGGTCCTGGTGCACCTGCGCGAACGGGTCGTCCAGGGCGGGGAGGCGACACGCGGGGGCAACAAGGTGGTGCTGAGGCCCGCGAAGGGGCACGGGGCCGAGCGGGCGGCCATGCGCGCGGCCCGCCTCGCCTTCACCCGCCCCCGGCTGCTGCGCGGCGGGCAGCGGCTGGCCTCGCGCACGCGCCGCTTCCATCCGCGCACGCTGCCCGGACCGGGCCGGGCGTGGACGGGGACGCGGGACCTGCCCGCCCTGCCGGCGGAGCCGTTCCGGGACTGGTGGCAGCGTACGCACGGCGGCGAGGAGGGCTCGAAGTGAGCAGCAGGGAGCGGATCCTGGGCCGGGTGCGGCGCGCGCTGGCCGACGTGCCGGCCGACGACGTGCCCTACGAGGACGCGGTTTTCCGGGACTACCTGCGCCGCCACGGTGACCTGGACGTGCCCGGCACGGTCGAACTGCTGGCCGAGAACCTGGCGGACTACCGGGCGCTCGTGCACCGCACCGACGCGGTCGGGCTGCCCGCGCTGATCGCCCGGCTGCTCGACGGACGGGGCTCGGAGACCGTCCTGGTCCCGCCGGGCCTGGACGCGGGATGGCTCGCGGAGAGCAAGGTGAGGCGGGTCGCGGACCGGCCGGAGGATTCGCCGTACGAGCTGGACCGCGTCGACAGCGTGGTCACCGGCTGCGCGGTCGCCGTCGCCGAGACCGGCACGATCGTCCTGGACGGCTCCGGCGACCAGGGCCGCCGCCGGATCACGCTCGTCCCCGACCACCACGTCTGCGTGGTGCGTGTCCCGGACCAGGTGGTCGCCTCGGTGCCCGAGGCCCTCGGCCGCCTCGATCCGCGGCGCCCCCTGACCTGGATCTCCGGGCCCTCCGCGACCAGCGACATCGAGCTGGACCGGGTGGAGGGGGTGCACGGGCCGCGCACCCTGGAGGTGGTGCTGGTGAGCGGGGAGTGAGGGGCGCGGCTAGCGTGAGGACATGATCCGGTTCGAGCAGGTCACCAAGCGGTACCCGGACGGGACCACGGCCGTGGACGGTCTCGACTTCGAGGTGGCCGAGGGGGAGCTCGTCACCCTCGTGGGGCCGTCCGGGTGCGGCAAGACCACCACGATGATGATGGTCAACCGGCTGATCGAACCGACCTCGGGCCGGATCCTCGTGGGCGGCGAGGACGTCGCCGGCGTGGACCCGGTCCGGTTGCGCCGCCGGATCGGCTACGTCATCCAGCAGGTCGGTCTCTTCCCGCACCGCACGGTCCTCGACAACACCGCGACCGTGCCCGCGCTGCTCGGCTGGAAGCGGGCGCGCGCGAGGGCGCGCGCCGCGGAACTGCTGGAGCTGGTGGGTCTCGACCCGAAGACCTACGGGTCGCGCTACCCCGAGCAGCTCTCGGGCGGGCAGCGGCAGCGGGTCGGGGTGGCGCGGGCGCTGGCCGCGGATCCGCCGGTGCTGCTGATGGACGAGCCGTTCGGGGCGGTGGACCCGGTGGTGCGCGAGCAGTTGCAGGACGAGTTCCTGCGCATGCAGGCCGCCGTGCGCAAGACGGTGCTGCTGGTCACGCACGACATCGAGGAGGCCGTCCGGCTCGGCGACCGCATCGCCGTGTACGGGCAGGGGTGCATCGAGCAGTTCGACACGCCCGGGGCGGTCCTGGGCACCCCGGCGACCGGGTACGTCGCCTCGTTCGTGGGCGCCGACCGCGGTCTGAAGCGGCTGTCGGTGACGGCCGTCGAACAAGGCGACCTGGAACAGCCGCCCGTCGCCCGGCTCGACGAGGCGGCCGAGCACGCGGCCGGGCGGCTGCGGGCCGAGGGCGCCCGCTGGGCGGTCGTCCTCGACAGCTCCGGCGACCTGCACGGCTGGGTGGGGCTCGACGCCCTGGCGGCGGGCGGCTCGGTCGGTGACCTCGCGCACCGGATGAACGCGTGGGTGCCGGTGGGCGCCCCGCTGAAGCAGGCCTTCGGGGTGATGCTCCAGCACGACGCGGGCTGGGTCGCCGTGCTGGACGGCGCGCGTTTCCTCGGTGTGCTGACCCCGGCCAAACTGCACGAGGCGCTGCGCCGCTCGGTGGACGCGGACGCGCTCGGGGTGGCGCGGCAGCAGGTCGGCTTCGACTCGGTGGCGGACGCCTGACCGCGGCGCCGGGCCCCCTTCGTAGGCGCCGCACCTCACTTCAGCAGGCCCTTGTCCTTCAGGTAGGCGCGGGCCACGTCCGCGGGCAGGCGGCGCCAGCTGTCGACCCGCTGGTTCAGCACGGCGAGGTCGGCGGTGGTCAGGACGGCGTTGAGCCGGCCGAGGACCCGGGTCACGGCCCCGCCCCCGGCACGGGCGCGGTTGACGACGGGGACGACGTAGTCGGCGTTCTGCAGGTGCTTGTCGTCGGCGAGGAGGACGAGGCCGAAGGCGTCCAGGGTGGCGTCCGTGGTCGTGGTGAGCACCATCTGGTCCCGGCCGCTGCGCACGGCCTGCTTCGCGGGCGTGGTGCCGACGCCCTTGGGGTCGACGCCCGTGATGCCGATGCCGTACGTCTTCTCCAGACCCGGTGCGCAGTACGGGCGCCGCACGCACTCGTCGCCGGCCGCGAGCCGTACCTTCAGGCCCGAGGTGCCGAGGTCGCTGAGGGTCTTCAGGCCGTGCGCGCGGGCGTAGGCGCGGCTCACCGCGAAGGCGTTCTGGTCGACGGCCCGGCCGGGGGCGAGGACGGTCAGGCCGCGGGGTGCGGCCAGGGCGCGCAGGGCCTTCATGGTGGCGGCGAGGTCGGGCGAGCCGGCCGGGGGCGCGTCGGCTCCGTGGGTCCTGGCGTTCAGCCAGTCGGCGAAGGTGGCCGCGTACTCGGGGACGACGTCGATCTGGCCGGACTCCAGGGCGGGTTCGTACAGTTCGCGGTTGGCGACGGTGATCAGGGACGTCCGGTACCCGGCCTGGTCCAGCAGCAGCGCGTACATGTGCGCGAGCAGGTCGCTCTCGGTGAAGCCGGCGGACCCGACGGTCAGGTGCCTGCTGTCGCCGGGCGGTGCGGTGACCTGGCCGCGGTTCTCCAGGGACGGCCCGGTGGCGCAGGCCGCGAGCAGGAACAGCGGGAGCAGCAGGGGCAGCAGGTAGGGCAACGGAGGCAGCGGGCGTGCGGCGGGCGTTCTCACCGGGGGCCGCCCCGGCCGCGCCCGGGGGCCAGCCGCTCGGCGGTCTCGAAGACGGCCTCGACGACCAGTGCGAACGCGGCGACGAGGGCGGCGCCCGCCACCACCTGGGGTGTGCTGGCCAGGTTGAAGCCCGCTGTGATGATCCGGCCGAGCCCGCCGCCGCCGGCCAGCGCGGCGATGGTGGCGGTGGCGACGAGCTGGACGGCGGCGATCCGCACCCCGGTCAGGACCATGGGGAGCGCCAGGGGCAGTTCGACGCGGCGCAGCATCTGCCCTCCGGTCATCCCCATGCCGCGCGCGGCCCGCACGACGTCGCGGTCCACCTCCCGCATGCCGACGTAGGCGTTGGTGAGCAGCGGCGGCACCGCGAACAGGACGAGGGCGACGACCGTGGGCCCCTCGCCCCACCGCCCGACGGGGGTGAGCAGCAGCAGGACGAGGACGGCGAAGGTGGGCACGGCACGGCCGACGTTGGAGATGTTGACGGCGAGGGCGCCGCCCTTGCCGAGGTGGCCGAGGACGAGCGCGACGGGCAGGGCGATCAGGCAGCTGACGGCCAGGCAGACGACGGTGAGCAGGAGGTGCTGGAGCAGGCGGTGCGCGATGCCGTTCTCGCCTCTCCAGTGCGCGGGATCGGCGAGCCAGCCCCAGGCGTCGGTGAGCGTGGTCATGCGCGCACCGCCGGGCGGATCACGTGCGGGCCGCCCGTGTCCAGGGGGTGATCAGCCGCTGCACACCCAGCAGGAGCAGGTCGGCGGCGACCGCGATCATCACGCACAGCGCGGAGGCGGTGAGGACCTGGGCCTTGAAGTAGGTGTTCATCCCGGCGTAGATGAGGTTGCCGAGCCCGCCGAAGCCGACGATCGCGCCCACCGTGACCAGGGAGACCGCCGAGACGGTGGCGATGCGCAGTCCGGCCGTCGCGGCGGGCAGGGCGAGCGGCAGTTCGACGGCCAGCAGCAGCCGGACGGGGCCGTAGCCCATGCCGCGGGCCGCCTGCCGGGTCTCCTCGGGGACGGCGCGCAGGCCCGCGAGGATGTTGCGGACCAGCAGGGTCAGCGAGTACAGCACGAGGCCCGCGACGACGAGGGTCGCCGACAGGCCGTACACGGGCAGGAGCAGGGAGAACATGGCCAGTGAGGGGATGGTGTAGAGGACGGTCGTCACGGCCAGGACCGGGGCCGCGGCCCAGCGCAGGCGGCGGGCGAGCACGGCCAGCGGGACGGCGATGACGAGTCCGATGAGCACGGCCAGAGCGGTCAGGCGCAGGTGCTGGAGCACGGCGTCGAGCAGGACGTGGCGGCGGGTGCTCAGATAGGCACCGCAGATCCACTCGTTGCGCGCGAGGCAGTCGTCCGGAGGCGCGGTCACCTGTCCATTGCAGCGGGTGGCCCACGGGGTCGGCTCGTTGTGGTGGCCCGTCCGGGGTGTCGCCGGGTACACCCCGCGATACGGGTGCTGCGCCCCGTGCCGCGGGCGTGTGCGCTGCGTAGTTTCCTTCCCGGGGCACAGGGAGTGCCGGACGGAGGGTGATGACGATGGGGCGCGCGGGCATGCGGCGTACGCACGTGAGGGGGCCGGCCTCCCAGGCGCTGCGGCTGGTCAAGGTGACCAAGACGCACGGCAGCGGCGACGGCGCCGTGCGGGCGCTGGACGGGGTCTCGCTCAGCCTGGACAGCGGGACGTTCACCGCCGTGATGGGGCCTTCGGGGTCGGGCAAGTCGACGCTGCTGCGGTGCGCGGCCGGTCTGGACCGGCCGGACGGCGGGCTCGTGATGGTGGACGGCGAGGAGCTGAGCGGCTCTGACGAGGCGGCGCTGACGCGGCTGCGGCGGGAGCGGATCGGGTTCGTCTTCCAGCAGTACAACCTGCTGGAGACGCTGACGGTCGCGCAGAACACCGTCCTGCCGCTCCGGCTCGCCGGCCGGCGCGTCGACCGGCGGCGGGTCCGCGAGGTGCTGGCGGCCGTCGGTCTCGCGGACCGGCTCGGGCACCGCCCCGCCCAGTTGTCGGGCGGTCAGTGCCAGCGGGTGGCGATCGCGCGGGCACTGGTCACCGAGCCGCGGGTGATCTTCGCGGACGAGCCGACCGGTGCGCTGGACACGCGCAGCGCGCGGGACGTGCTGCGGCTGCTGCGGGAGGCGGTGCGGGGGCACGGGCGGACCGTGGTGATGGTGACGCACGATCCGGTGGCCGCCTCCTACGCCGACTCGGTGCTGTTCCTGGCGGACGGCCGGGTGGCCGGGCAGTTGCACGCGCCGACGGCCGACGCGGTCGCCGAACGCCTCGCCCACCTGGGCGACGCCGAGCAGGCGGGGGTGTGAGCGATGCTCGTTCTGGCTCTGCGGTCGGTGCGGCACCGTCCCGGCCGGTTCGCCGCGACGCTGCTGTCCGCGTTCCTCGGCACGGCGATCGTCATGGCGTTCGGGTCGCTGCGCGACACGGCCGCCCGGCCCGGCGTCGACGAGGTCAGTTCCGCGACGCTGACGACGTCGGCGGACGTGGTGGGCGGCTACGGCTCCCTGCTGGTGTTCTTCGCGATCGCGTCCGCGCTGACGGTGAGCGTGCGGCAGCGGTCGCGGGAGCTGGAGTTGCTGCGCTGCTCGGGGGCGAGTCCGGCGCAGCTCAGGCGGATGGTGGTGGGCGAGTCGGTGGCCGTGGCCCTGCTCGGCGCCCTGCTCGCCGTCGCTCCCGCGGTGCTGGGCGGCCGGGCGCTGCTCGGCGCGTTCCAGGACAGCGGTCAGGTGGCCCGTTCGGTCGGCTACCGCTTCGGACCCGTCGCTCTGGCCTGCGGCGTCGGCGTCACGTTCCTCGCGGCGTCCGGCGCGGCCTTCCTCGCGCTGCGGCGGGCGACGCGGCGGCGCGGGCGGCCGGGCAGGGGACGTACGTTCCTGGCCTGCGGGGCGCTCGCGGCCGGTGCCGTCTCGGTGCTGTCGACGTACGCGTTCTCCGCGACCGACGCGGCGCTGATGGCGGCGCCCGCCTTCGGGGCGATCCTGCTGTCGGCGGGGTGCGCGCTGTCGGTGCCCCGGCTGCTGGCGGCGCTGCTGGACCGGTGTCCTTTGGGCGGGGCGTGCGGCTGGCTGGCCGTGCGCACCCTGCGGCGGCGGATCGACGAACTGGCGGGCACGCTGATGGCGTTGACCCTTTTCACCGGCATCGCCACGGCGACGCTGTCGATGCAGGCCGTGGAGAGCGCCGCGGTCCGGTCCTCGGGGCTCGTCAAGTCCGTCGACGCGAAGAACCTGCAGACACTGAACCTCACGGTCGTCGGCATCGTGGTGGTCTTCGTCTGCGTGATGCTCGTCAACTCCCTGTACGCGGCGACCACGTACCGCCGTCGCGAGTTCGGGCAGCAGCGGCTGGCGGGGGCGACGCCGGGGCAGGTGCTGGGGGCGGTCGCCGTCGAGAGCGCGATCGTCACCGTGGCGGGTGTGCTGTGCGGCACGGTGACCGCGCTGGCCGGGATCGTGCCGTTCACCATGGTCCGCGGCGGGGCGGTCCTGCCCCACCAGGCCCTCGGTGTCTGGCAGGCGGTGGCCGCCCTCGCGGCGGCGGTGGTGCTCGGCACGAGCCTGCTGACGGCACGTCAGGTGCTGCGTACGCCCGCGGTGGAGGCGGTGGCGGCCCCGGCGTGACGCGGGGTTCCGCCGGGGACGCCGGGGTGCCGCGATGTTCGCGGGGTGCGTGGCGAAAAGGTGTTGACCGGGGGTGGGGCGTGGCCGTTTGCTCGCCGTCCATGTGCGCCGACACCACCCCACGCCCCGGCGAACCGGCCCTCGACGCCACGCTCGTACGCAGGCTGGTCGCCGGCCGGTTCCCGCGCTGGGCGGGACTACCGGTCGTTCCGGTCGCCTCCGCCGGTACCGCCAACGTGATGTACCGGCTGGGCGACGACATGGTCGTACGGCTGCCCCGGACCGCCGGTTCCGCCCTCGACGTGGCCAAGGAGCACACGTGGCTGCCGCGGCTCGCACCGTCCTTGCCGGTGGCCGTCCCCGTGCCCCTGGGCGCGGGCGCACCGGACGCCGGGTTCCCCTGGCCGTGGTCCGTCTACCGGTGGCTCGACGGCCGTACGCCCGTTAACGGCGGCATCGAGGACCCGGGCCCGCTCGCCCTCGGCCTGGCGCGGTTCGTCACCGCCCTGCACGGGATCGACCCGGCGGACGGCCCGCCCTCCTACCGGAGCGAACCCCTGGCGGAGCGGGACCGGGCCACCCGCGCGGCGCTCGCCGCGCTGCGCGGCGAGATCGACGCCGACGCGGCGGGCGCCGTCTGGGAGGAGTCCCTGCGCGCCCCCGGGCCGGGCGGAGCGCCGGTGTGGATCCACGCCGACCTGCAACCGGGGAACGTCCTGCCGGCCGGGGACCGGCTCGCCGCCGTGATCGACTTCGGCTGCCTGGGCCTGGGAGATCCCGCCGTCGACCTCATCGCGGCCTGGTACGTGGTCCCGGGCGGGGCCCGGGGCGTCTTCCGGGAGGCGGTCGGCGCCGGCGCGGCGGCCTGGGCCCGGGGCCGCGACTGGGCGCTGTCCGTCGCCCTGCAGGAACTGCGCCACTACCGCGACACCGACCCGTACATGAGCGCCGACGCCCGCCGTGTCATCGGCGCGCTGACGTCCGACCACCGGGCCCGGCGAGCGCCCGGGCCGCCGCCGTGAGGGGAGCACGACCCGGCCGTGACGGCGCCGCCGCGGCCGGTGCTCCGCCCCCGCGCCGCGGGAGTGCGCCACCACCACGCCACCCACTGCGCGGGAGTGCGGCCGGGGCCGCGCGGTGAGGCGATGTCAGGTCTCGGGCGGGGCCGCGGGGTCGAGGGGGTCGTCCACGATGCCGCGGTCCCTGCGCGCGGTGTCGTAGGCGTCCACCGCCGTCTCGCCCGCCGCCTCCGTCAGGGCGTGCAGGGCGGGGACCAGCGCGGCGCGCTCCTGCGCGGGCAGCCGCTGCACCAGGCGGCGGATCTCCGCGCGGCGCTGGGAGAGGACCCGCGTGACCAGTTCGTGGCCGCCGGGGGTGAGGCTCAGGACGACCTCGCGCCGGTTGTCCGGGTTGGTCCTGCGGTCGACCAGGTCGAGCGCTTCGAGGCGTTCGACCATGCGCAGCGCGGTGGACGGGTTGACGCCGAGGGTGGCGGCCAGCACGACCAGCTTGACCGGCCCGCAGGTGTCCAGGACCACCAGGGCCCGCAGTTGGGGCAGGGTCAGCGAGTCGGCGGTGGACGCCAGGGCGCGGGCGGAGATCGCCACGAACAGCCGGGACGCGGCCATCACGGCCACGCTCAGCTCCTCGGCCTCGCGGTCGAGCGCGGCCTGCCCGGAGCGGCCACCGGAGCGGGCCCGGCCCGGGTCGGTGTCGCGCTGTGCCATGGTGTCCCCCTGTTCCGCCGCTCCGCCCGGACGGGCGGAAACGATCAGGCGCCGAGCATCATCCCAGAGGACGACGGCACTCGACAGGGATTGTCCGAAAGCCCACTTCCCTCGCGCACCACCGTCCTCTCACCGGGCCGCTCCGGCGGCCGGGGCGCCGTGCCCGCCGCCGAGCTGGTCCCTCAGTTCGCGCAGCAGGTCGGCCGGGAGCCGTCCCGACATCGCCCATTCCACGACGAGTTCGGCGACGTGCTGTTCCTTGATGCGGGTGTGCGCGGCCATCGCGCGCAGCACGGCCCGGGCCCGGTCGCGGGTCACCCCGCCCACGACGGCCACGATGTCGGTCGCCTCCTCCAGGAGGCGGTGCGGGCGGTCGGTCACGCTCATGGCCCTCTCCTCACGCGGCGGGCACGCGGGCGCGCCTGCCCAGAGCGGCCCTGGCGGTCACGGCGACACCGACGCCGGCGCCGACGGCGAGGGCGGAGGCGACGGCGGCGGGATGGCGGGCCAGGGCTGCCTCGACGGAGCGGCTGTGGGCCGAGTCGTCGAAGGCGCCGTGGGCGCCGCGGTCGCCGCCGTCGGGCCGGTCGAGCGGTTCGAAGAGGTTGCTCTCGCCGGTCGGGGGCACCTGGTCGGTCTGCTGGGAGTCGAAGCCGGTGCGGGCCAGGTAGCGGTCGAGGAGGGCGGGGACGAGCCGGTTGGCCCAGACGGTGGCCACGGTGCTGGCGCCGATGTAGTACTGCTTGCGGCCGGGGTGGTCGGCGGCGTGCACGACACCGCGGGCGGCGACCTCCGGCTGGTAGATCGGCGGCACGGGCTGGGGGTGCTTGGGCAGCCGGGAGCGGACCCAGGAGAACTGCGGGGTGTTGACGGCCGGCATCTGGGCGACGGTCACCCGCACCTTGCTGCCGCGGTGCAGGAGTTCGGTGCGCAGCGAGGAGGTGAAGCCGTTGATGGCGTGCTTGGCTCCGCAGTACGCCGACTGCAGCGGGATGGCCCGCTCCCCGAGCGCCGAGCCGACCTGCACCACGGTGCCGCGGTCGCGGGGCAGCATGCGGGTGACGGCGGCGCGGGTGCCGTTCACGAAGCCCAGGTAGGTCACCTGGGTCACCCGCTCGTACTCCTCGGCGGTGATCTCGTCGAAGGGGGCGAAGACGCTGCTGAACGCGCAGTTGATCCATACGTCGATGGGTCCGAAGGCCTCTTCGGCGGCGTCGGCCGCGGCCTCGACCTGCCGGGCGTCCGCCATGTCGGTGACCTGGACGAGGGACCGGCCGCCGAGCGCCTCGATCTCCTGGGCGGCGGCGTCCAGGCCGGCCCGGCCGCGGGCGAGCAGGACGACGTCGGCCCCGCGCTTGCCGTACAGGCGTGCGGTGGCGCGGCCGATGCCGGCGCTGGCGCCGGTGATGACGACGGTCTGGGGCATGGGTCGGCTCCTTACCCGGCGGTGTGCGCCGGTGATCGGGGGTCCTGGGCGAGGCGGGCGGCGGCCTCCAGGAGCAGGGCGTGGACGAAGGCCTGGGGGAGGTTGCCGCGCAGCTGGCGCTGGGCGATGTCGAACTCCTCCGCGTACAGCCCGGAGGACCCGCAGGCGCCGCGGTTGCGTTCGAACCAGCGGTAGGCGTCGATCTCGTTGCCCTGCTGGTGCTCGGCGAGCGCCATGACGAACCCGCACAGCAGGAACGCGCCCTCGGCCTCTTCCAGGGGCCGGTCGTCGTGCCGGAAGCGGTAGATGAAGTGGTCCTGGGCGAGTTGGTCGCGGCAGGCGGCGAGGGTGGCGCGGGTGCGCGGGTCGTCGGCGGGCAGGGCGCCGCGCAGGGGCGGCAGCAGCAGGGCCGCGTCGGCCTTGGGGTCGTCGGGGGTGCGCTGCCAGTGGCCGTCGGGGTGCACGCTGGTGGCCGCGGTGTGGGCGAGCAGGGTGTCGGCGAGCCGGTCACAGGTGTCGGTGAGCGGGCTGCGCGGTGCGGCCGCGGCCAGGGCGCGCAGTCCGGCGACGCAGGTGAGCCGGCTGTGGGTCCACTGCTCGGGGTCCAGTTCCCAGATGCCGGCGTCCGGTTCCCGCCAGCGTTCGGCGACCGCCCGGACGGCGAGGTCCGCGGCCCGCCGTCCGTCGGCGTCGAGGCGGCCGGCGCGTTCGGCCGCAGCGAACAGCAGCAGCGCCTCGCCGAAGCAGTCCAGCTGGAACTGCTTCTCCACGTGGTTGCCGATCCGGCTGGAGCCGCCCGGGTAGCCGGGCAGGTCCAGCTCGTGCTGGTCGGGGACCGGCCGGCCGTGCACGGTGTAGGCGGGGGCGAGGCGGGGGCCGTCGTCCAGCAGCCGCTCGCGGACGAAGCGGACGGCGGCGTCCAGCAGTTCGGGGGCGCCCGCCGCGGCGGCGGCCTGCCCCGTCAGGCTCTGGTCACGGATCCACACGTACCGGTAGTCGTAGTTGCGGCCCGCCTCGGCGCGTTCGGGCAGGCTGGTGGTGGCCGCGGCGACCATGCCGCCGCCGTGGGTGGTCAGCCCGCGCAGCACGGCGTAGGCGCGGCGGGCGTCGCCGGGGGCGATGGTCCGGTCCAGGGCGGGCACGCTGTCGTGCCAGGCCTGTTCGGTGGCGGCCCAGGCCGGGCCGGCGCGGGGCGGGGTGCGCGGCAGCGGGGCGTCGGAGCACTCCAGGACCAGGTCGTGCTGCTCGCCCGGTTCCAGCACCAGATCGGCGGTGAGGCCTTCGGCGCGTACGGTCGCCGCGGGGGCGCCCTGCCAGCGCAGCCGGTGCCGGCCGGTGTGGACGTGCCAGACGCCACTGTCGTCGCGGTGCGGGGTGGCGGCGGGGGCGCGGCCGTAGTCGGCGTGCGGGTCCAGGACGACGCGCACGTGCGCGGTGCCGTCGACGGCCATCAGCCGGCGCAGCAGGACGAGGCGGTCCCTCTCGCCGGGGAAGGCGAGGGCCTCGCGGCACTCCACGACGCCGTCGGTGGTGATCCAGCGGCTGCGCCGGATCAGGGTGCCCTCCTCGTAGTAGCCGCCGGGGACGTAGCGGCCGCGCGGGGTGACGGCGTAGACGCCCCGGCCGCCGATGAGGGAGGCGAAGACTGCGTCGTCGTGCCAGGTCGGCGCGCACAGCCAGTTGACCGCCCCGTCCTGGCCGATGAGGGCGCCGCGCTCCCCGTCGGCCAGCAGCGCGTAGTCGTGCAGCGCGTGCGGGGGGAAGGGTGTGATGCTCATGTGCGTGGGGCCTCACCGTGCGTCTCGTGGGCCTGCGCGGCGGGGGCGGCCATCGCGGTGCCCGCCCCCGCCGCGGCGAAACCGTCGTTCACCGGCCCTCCTCGGCGCCGGGCCGGTCCGGGCGGTGCCGGCCACCGGGCAGGAACTCCTGCACCTTGGCCTTGATGCCCTGGCGGACCATGCCGGCGCGGTCGCTGTCGCCCTTGAGGACGGAGGTCGCGGCGGCCTCGATCTGGTCGAGGGTGGCGTGCGGCGGGATGGGGGGCACGGCCGGGTCGGTGACGAAGTCGAGGACACAGGGCTTGTCGCTCCCGAGCGCGGACTCCCAGGCGCCCCGGACGCCGTCCGGTTCCTCGATCCGGATGCCGTTGAGGCCGAGGGAGCGGGCGAAGTCGGCGTAGGCGACGTCGGGGATCGACTGGGAGGGCAGGAACTGCGGGGCGCCGGCCATGGCGCGCATCTCCCAGGTGACCTGGTTGAGGTCCTGGTTGTTGAGGACGGCGATGATCAGGCGCGGGTCCTGCCACTCCTGCCAGTACTTGGCGACGGTGATCAGCTCGGCCATGCCGTTCATCTGCATGGCGCCGTCGCCGACCAGCGCGATCGCCGGGCGGTCGCCGTGCGCGAACTTGGCGCCGATGACGTACGGCACCCCGGGGCCCATGGTGGCGAGCGTGCCGGAGAGCGAGCCGCGCATGGCGCCGCGCAGCTTGAGGTGGCGGGCGTACCAGTTGGCGGCGGAGCCGGAGTCGGAGGCGAGGATGACGTCGTCGGGCAGCAGGTCGCTCAGGGCGTGGGCGACGTACTCGGGGTTGATGGGTTCGGCATCGACGGCGGCCCGCCGCTGCATCACCTCCCACCAGCGGGAGACGTCCTTCTCGATGGTCTTGCGCCAGCTCTTGTTCTTGTTCGCCTTGAGCAGCGGCAGCAGCCGGGTCAGGGCCACGCGGGCGTCACCGGCGAGGTTCACCTCGAACGGGTAGCGCATGCCGACCATGTGCGGGTCGATATCGATCTGCACGGCCCGCGCCTGCCCGAACTCGGGCATGAACTGGGTGTACGGGAACGACGATCCGATGACGAGCAGCGTGTCGCAGTTCTCCATCATCTCGTACGACGGCCGGGTGCCGAGCAGGCCGATGGAGCCGGTGACGTAGGGCAGGTCGTCGTCGAGGACGTCCTTGCCGAGCAGCGCCTTGGCGACCCCGGCGTTCAGCCGGTCGGCCACCGCCATGACCTCCTGCCGGGCCCCGCGCGCGCCCTGCCCGACGAGGATCGCGACCTTCTCGCCGGCGTTGAGCACCTCGGCGGCGCGGGTCAGGTCCTCGTCGGAGGGGACCGGGGCGTAGTGCGGCATGCCCAGGCTGGAGGGGACCATCTTGAAGGCGTGCTCGGGCGGCGAGTAGTCGAGTTCCTGCACGTCGGCGGGGATGATGACGGCGCACACCGAGCGGCGGGACATGGCGGTGCGCATCGCCCGGTCCAGGACGTTGGGCAGCTGCTCGGGGACGGTGACCATCTCGCAGAAGTCGGAGGCGACGTCCTTGTACAGGCTCAGCAGGTCGACCTCCTGCTGGTAGGAGCCGCCCATGGCGCTGCGGTTGGTCTGGCCGACGATCGCGACGACCGGGACGTGGTCGAGCTTGGCGTCGTACAGGCCGTTGAGCAGGTGGATGGCGCCGGGCCCGGAGGTGGCGGCGCACACGCCGACCTTGCCGGAGAACTTGGCGTAGCCGACGGCCTCGAAGGCGGCCATCTCCTCGTGCCGGGCCTGGATGAAGCGGGGGTTGTCGTCGGCCCTGCCCCAGGCGGCGAGCAGCCCGTTGATGCCGTCGCCGGGATAGGCGAAGACGTGCTCCACACCCCAGTCGCGCAGACGCTCGAGGACGTGGTCGGAGACCTTCTTCGACATGTTCGAAAGACCTTTCCGGAGGGGTGCGTTCACAGGGCTCGGTCAGGGCGGCGCAGGTGGCGGACGGCTCCCCGGCCGGCCGCGGCCGCGGCCGTGGCGGCGAGGACCGCGGCGCCGGCGACGCCCGCGGTGGCCGCCCACCGGGCCGCGCGGGACGGTTCGGCGGGCCGGACGGCCAGCCGTTCGGGCTGCTCCTGGGGCAGGTTCCCGTCCAGGCCGAGGGCAAGCACCTCGGCGAGGTGCAGGGCGCGGCGGCCGGTGCGGCCCTGTTCGATCTGGGTGCGGCAGCTGAAGCCGTCGGCGAGCACCAGGCTGTCGGGGGCCGCCGCGCGGACGGCGGGCAGGACGCCCTGTTCGGCGACGGCCATGGAGACCTCGTGGTGGCCGCGTTCGAAGCCGAAGTTCCCGGCCAGGCCGCAGCAGCCCTCGTCCAGGACGTCGGCGTCGAGGTGGGCGCGGCGCATGAGTTCGCGGTCCGCGTCGAACTTCATGATCGCGTGCTGGTGGCAGTGGGTCTGCACGGTCGCCTGCCGGGTCAGCTTCGGCGGCTGCCAGCCGTCGGGCGCGTGGTGCACCAGCTGTTCGGCGAAGGTGCGCACCTGCCCGGCCAGCCGCTTGACGTCCAGGTCGGCGGGCATCAGCTCGGTCGCGTCGGAGCGGAACACGGCCGTGCAGGAGGGTTCCAGGCCGATGATCGGCGTGCTCGCGTCCAGGTAGGGGCGCAGCACGTCCAGGGAGCGGCGCAGCACCTTCTTGGCGGTGTCGAGCTGCCCGGTGGAGATCCAGGTGAGGCCGCAGCACACCGGTTCGGTGGGGACGGCGACCTTGAAGCCCGCGTCCCGCAGGACCCGTACGGCCGAGATCGCGATGGAGGGGTGGAAGTAGGTGCTGAACGTGTCGGGCCACAGCACCACGGTCCGCGGGTCGGCGGGGTCCGGCTGCTCGGCGTCCTGTTCCCGCCACCACTGGAGGAAGGACTGCGGGGCGAACACGGGCGCCTGCCGCTCTTCGGCCACCCCGGCCAGCGCCTTGCCGGCCCGGGACAGGCCGGGGGCGCGCAGGAGGGTGTTGACCAGGGAGGGGGCGAGACGGGAGAGGCGGGCCCACAGGGGCAGCCAGCCCATGGAGTAGTGGGCCGGCGGGCGCAGCCTGCCCTCGTAGTGGTGGGAGAGGAACTCGGCCTTGTAGGTCGCCATGTCGACGTTGACCGGGCAGTCCGACTTGCAGCCCTTGCAGGCCAGGCAGAGGTCGAGGGCGTCCTTGACCTCGGTGGAACGCCAGCCGTCGGTGATCGTGGAGTCCGCGTGGCCGTCGAGCATCTCGAACAGCAGCCGGGCCCGGCCCCGGGTGGAGTGCTCCTCCTCCCAGGTGGCCCGGTAGGAGGGACACATCACGCCGCCTTCGTGGCTGCGGCAGTTGCCGATGCCGACGCAGCGCATCACCGCGCGGGTGAAGGAGTGGTCGTCCTCCGGATAGCCGAAGTGCGTCTCGGGGGTGGCGGGCCGCCAGTCGGCGCCGAGACGGAGCTGGCCGTCGACCGGGTTGGGGGCGACGATCTTGCCCGGGTTCATCCGGTTGCCCGGGTCGAACAGCGTCTTCAGCTCGCCGAAGGCGGTCACCAGACGCGGCCCGAACATCCGTACCAACAGCTCGCCGCGGGACTGGCCGTCGCCGTGCTCGCCCGACAGCGACCCGCCGTAGGAGGAGACGAGGTCGGCGGCGCGCTCCAGGAAGCGCCGGAAGTCGGCGACGCCCTCGGCCGTCTTCAGGCCGAACGGGATCCGCGTGTGCACGCAGCCCTGCCCGAAGTGCCCGTACAGCGACGGGTGGTCGTAGTCGAACTCCTCGAACAGCTTCTTCAGGTCGCGCAGGTAGTCGCCCAGGCGTTCGGGCGGCACCGCGGAGTCCTCCCAGCCCTCCCAGGTCTCCCGGTCGTCCGGGGGCCGCGCGGTCACCCCGAGTCCGGCCTCGCGGGCCTTGAGCATCTCCTGCTCGCGCTCCGGGTCGTCGGAGAAGGCCACGTCCGGGTCCTCCTCGCTGCGACCGAGGGCGCGCAGCAGGGCGTGGGCCTGCCCGTCGACGTCCTCCTGGCTGTCCCCGCTGTACTGCACGAGCAGCCAGCTGTCCCCCTTCGGCAGGACCCGCAGGGAGTCCAGGTAGGCGCCCTCCTCGCGCATCAGCTGCGCCATCCGCCCGTCCAGCGCCTCCAACTGGCTGGGCGAGCAGTGTTCGAGCACCCGGGAGACGTCGTCGCCGGCCTGGCAGATGTCCTCGTAGCCGAGGACCAGGATCGACTGGTACGGCGGCACGGGCACGAGTTCCAGCTCGGCCCGCAGGACGGTGACCAGGGTGCCCTCGCTGCCGACCAGGGCGCGGGCGACGTCGAAGCCGTTCTCGGGGAGCAGCGAGTCGAGGTTGTAGCCGGAGACCCGGCGCGGGATCTTGGGGTAGCCGCGCCGGATGTCGGCCAGGTACTCGGTGGCGATGCGGTCGAGGCCGGCGTAGATCTCGGCCTTGCGGCCGCCCTCGGCGGCGATCCGGGTCCGTTCGGCCTCGGAGGTGGGCCCCACCCACGTCCGCACGCCGTCGTAGGTGAGGATCTCCAGCCGGCGCACGTTGTCGACGGTCTTCCCGTACGCCTGTGCGGACGCCCCGCACGAGTTGTTGCCGATCATGCCGCCGAGCGCGCAGTGGCTGTGGGTGGAGGGCTTCGGGCCGAACTGGAGGCGGTGGTCGGAGAGCCGCCGGTTCAGCTCGTCGAGGACGATGCCGGGTTCGACCACGCAGGTGCGGGCGTCGGGGTCCACGGAGATCAGGGCGTGGCAGTACTTGGTCCAGTCGATGACGACGGCGGTGTTCGTGGACTGCCCGGCCAGACTGGTGCCGCCGCCGCGCGAGAGGACGGGGGCGCCGTGGCGGGCACACACCCGCACCGCCTCCGCGCCCGCCTCCACCGTGCGCGGGAGGACGACGCCGAGCGGCACCTGACGGTAGTTGGAGCCGTCCGTGACGTACGCACCTCTGCTCCCGGCGTCGAACCGGACCTCGGCGTCCACGGACTCGCGCAGGGCCGCCTCCAGAGCGGCCACGTCCACCGCGGGGACATCGAGAGGGGGTGTACGACTCATCAGCGGCAACCGCCTTCCTGGACCGTGCGGGGCGTTTCGGCGACCCGGGCCTGCCCGGCTCCCGGCCGTTCGCCGACCCTGCCGAGGTGGCGGGCCCGTGCCGCCGCCGCTCCCCCGGGTACCCGCCCTTGCAGTGTGCAAGGGTGCCTTTTCCCGCGCGCGCCGGACGGGGCCCGGCGGGCGTCCTGCCGGATCTTGGGCGTGCGGGTGTACGTCCTCGCGCACGCGGCGGCCCCGGGCGGGGGCCGGGGCGGGGACCGCCGCGCCGGGCCAGGGCGGGCCGCGTGTGCGGGGGCGCGGCGCGCCGGCCGGTGCTGGGCCGATCGGGTGAGGGGGCGATCAGGTGAGGGGCCGCGGCCGGGGGGCGGTCGGCAGTCGGCCCTGGGTACGGCGCGGCCGTGACGGTGTCCAGCAGTCGGCCCTGGGTACGGCGCGGCCGTGACGGTGTCCGGTGTCCGGTGGCCGGGCCGGGCCGGTGCGGCGCGGCCGGGCGGCGCGGCCGGCCGGTGCGGCGCGGCCGGGCGGCGCGGCCGGCCGGTGCGGCGCGGCCGGGCGGCGCGGCCGGCCGGTGCGGCGCGCGCCGTGACGGTGTCCGGTGGCCGGGCCGGTGCGCCGTAGCCGGGCCGGTGCGCCGTAGCCGGGCCGGTGCGGCGTGGGGGTGATCGGCTCGACGAGGCCCGCGGCCTCTTCCCGGTCCACGGCGGCGGCGGGCTCGTCGAGGAAGCGGAGCAGGAGTTCCGGTTCGTGCGGCAGGGCGCGGGCGAACGCGATGCGCCCGCGGCACCTGCGGCAGCCGGCCGGCGCGGTGACGCAGCCGGCGGGCGGAACCGGCCTCCGTCACCGGTTGCTCGGCGCGGGCGCGGCCGGCGCGCGGGGAACGGCCGGGCGGCACGGGCGGCGGCCCGGAGCCGTTCGAGCGCCGTGTGGCCGCTGCGCGGGTCGCCGCTCCGCAGGACGTGGCCGACGCGTTCGCGGCGCACCCACGGCCGTCCGGGGGCGGCCAGGCCAGGCCGGTGCCGGCGAGTGGCGCCTACCCGGCGTCAGGCCGCGGCAGCGCGCCGGCTGCCGTGAGGGTTCAGGGGTTGTCGCGGTGGCGGCGGATGCGGGCGGCGACCTCGTTGTCCTCGGTCTCCCACCAGGGGCGTACCCGGTCGGACGCCGTCGGGGCCGCCGTCTCCCGCCTCGCGGGGCGGTTCGCCGTCTCGCCCGGCTCGCCGTCCAGGCGCCGGTCCAGGGCCGCGTTCTGGAGGCGTTCGGCGCGGGCCCACTGCGCGAGGACGGCCAGCAGGAAGGGCAGGGCGACCAGTTCCGCGATGCTGAGCATGGCTCCGCCGCCGATCTGCTGGTCGTGGCGGACGTCGGGGGCCCAGGCGGGGGCGTGGTGCAGGTACCAGGCACCCGCGATCAGCGTGCCGTGGGTCATCACCACGACGCCGGGCACCGCGTCGACGAGGCCGTCCAGGAAGACCAGCGCGGCACGCACCGGGTGCGTGCACCAGGCGGGCAGCGTCTGCTCGCGGGTGAGCACCGGGACGACGAACAGGCACCCGGCCGCCAGCAGGTGCAGATACATCAGTTCATGCAGCCAGCTCACGCGCAGCGCGGTGGCGAAGTACGGCGTGAAGTAGACGACCAGTTCGGTGGTGAGCACCAGCGCCGTGCTGACCAGCGGAAAGGTCAGCACGCGCACCACCCGGCCGGTGACGGCCCGCCGGACCCGGTCCGCGCGGGCCTGCGGCAGCGCCTCCACGGCGAGCCGCAGCGGGTCGCCGAGGGCAAGGCCGAGCGGTGCGAGCAGGTCGAGCAGGACGTTCTGCACGGCGGCCGGCCAGAACAGGACGTGGTCGTAGACGGCCAGCGCCGACATCGTGGCCACCACCAGCGCGCCGAGCCCGAGCAGGACGAACGCGGCGAGCCGGGCCACCGGCCAGGACCGGCCCCGCCGGCGCAGCCGCAGCACGCCCCAGCCGTACAGCCCGCCCAGGACGGCCACCAGCAGCAGAGCGGGCATGTCCGGCTGCCACGAGGTCAGCAGCCGGCCCACTGTCGGCTCGGCCAGGCGGGCCGCCGACAACGGCATGCCGGTCATCGCGTCGGCGCTCATGCGTATCGGTCTCCTTCGCCCACCGGGGGACGAGTCGGTACAGGTCCCCCGGGACGGTAGCGCCCCGCGCCCGTGCGCCCGGCGGCGGGGTGGCCGCCGCCGGGCGCCGGCCGGGGCCGGTGGCGGCCCCGGTGCGGGGGGCTACGGCGTGACCTGCTTGCCCCCGAAGGTCACGACGAGGCGGCCGTCGGCGGCGAATGACCAGCCCAGGGCGCCGGCGTAGGAGGCGCACCGGGACCCGTTGGAGCCGCTCCAGAACTGGTCGGACGCGTCGGTGTTCCCGACGGTCTTGTCGTTGGACCCGCTGCCGCTGCGGCAGGAGGTGTCGTCGCGGAACACCGACGTGCCCTTGTCGAAGGAGAAGTTGCGCTCCTCGTTGTCGACGGCGACGTCGTCGGACACGGTGATCGTGCCGGGGTTGCTGTTGTAGGTGAAGCCGTGGTGGCCGTTGTGGTAGGCGATGCTGCGCCGGACGACGTGGTCGACCTTGATGCCCGAACCGCCGAGCTTGTAGCCGTTGCGGTCGCCGCTCTTGTTCTGGGTGCCGTCGCTGAGCGTGCCGTTGCCGTAGGACAGGGAGTCCTCGACGGTGACCGGGCCGATGGGGCCCGTGTCCTTCTTGGTGTAGAGGTCCCAGCCGTCGTCGATGTTGTTGTGGGAGACGTCGTAGCGGAAGACGTTGCCGGTGCCGACGGTGAGTTTCGCGGCGAAGCCGTCGGCGTCCTCCCCGTCGGAGTCGGCGTTGTCGTGGGACTCGGCGCTGAGCACGAGGTTGTCGGAGGGCCACTGGTCCTTGGGCGTGCTGGAGGCGGCCCGGGAGATCTGCAGTCCCGTGTCCCGGTTGAACCGGGTCACCGTGCGCTCGATGACGTTGTGGCTGCCCCCGACGAAGATGCCGTTGTCACCGGCGTGCTGGACGACGACACCGTAGACGTGCCAGTAGGAGCCGTTCACGGCGAGCCCTCGGTTGGCCGGGTCCTCGGTCATGGCGGAGAAGTCCAGCACGGGGGTCTCGCCCGGGTAGGCGGACAGTGTCGTCCGGGCGGCCGGGGTGCCGTCGTCGCCCGGTGGGACGGTCACGGTCTGCGCGAAGGCGTAGGTGCCGCCGCGCAGGTAGATCGTGCCGCCGGGGGTGACGCGGCCGATCGCCGAGGCGAGGGTCGTCGGGTCCGCCCGGGTGCCGGAAGCGCTCGCGCTGCCGTCGGGCGCCACGTACAGCGTCGCGCTCCCGGCCGCCGGACGGCCGGCGGAGGTGGCCTGTGCGGCGGGGCCGGACAGCGCGACCAGCGCGCCGGCCGCCAGCGCCGCGGACGCGGCGACAGCTCTCAGTTGCATCGTCTTTCCTCCGGGTTGGTCGGGGTGGTCGAAGTCCCTCACCGTTCAGCCGGCCGGACGTGCAGGGTGGAGAAAGCGCTTTCTCAGACCGTAGAAGCGTGCTGTGGACACGTCAATGGACGTGCACGTGGTTTTCATTCAGTGACATGAACTCCATGAACTCCGCGGGGCCTCGCGGACGGGCCCCTCCCGCCCCGCCGCCGGTCGTCCGGCGGCGGGGCGGGGCGGGAACGGCCAGGTTCCCGGCGCGGTTCAAGGGCTCAGCGGCTCAGCGCTTGATCTCCTTGATCTCCTTGATCTCCTTGATCTCCTTGATCTCCTTGATCTCCTTGATCTCCTTGATCTCCGGCATGCGCGTGATGACCTCGGCCAGTTCGTCGTCGTCGAAGACCTTCTTCCAGTCGTCGCGCACGATGGACTCACGGCCGTGGTCCATGGCGATCAGACAGGCGTCCGAGAACGGGTTGGAGCCCTTGAGCGTGTTGACCGGCGCGACCTGGGTGTGGCCCAGCGGCATGGCGCGGGCCGCCTTCTCGGGCACCCCGGCCGTGTGGACCGCCTCGTGCAGGGCCTCGGTCAGCAGCGCGCCGACCATGCAGGCGATGGTCTCCACGAGGGTGGGCTCCAGCACGGCGGGTTGCTTGACGGTGACCCAGTGGACGTCGACGACAACGCCGCACGCCGGCGACCCGGCCGCCCGTCGTGGGCGCCACCGCGCGGCCCGGTGGTGCCGGCCGCGGGCCCGGCACCGGCGGGACGGTCGTGGGGTGCGCGCGGCTCGCGGGTCAGGCGCCGTCGGCGCCGTGCAGGAGGTCCGTGGTCTGGTCGCGGACCGCCTCCCACGCGGCGGCGGGCAGGTCACCGAAGGCGGCGGTCGTCCGCAGCGCGTCGAGCGCGGGTCCGGGGCCGCCGTCGCACACCGTAGCGGCGTCGCGCACGTCGTAGCCTTCCCGGACGGCGACATGGAGACGACGGCGTCCCCCGGCGTCGGCGTGCAGGGCCGACGCGACGACGAGAGGCGGCGGTCCGCCCGACTCGCCCGGCAGTTTGCGGTACGCGCTGGCCACGGGGGTGCGCCAGTGGAGGCTGAGCAGGACGGGTCCCTTGGCCGTGACCTCGGACAGACCGGTCTCGTGGACGCCCTCGGCGTCCAGCACCCTCGCCCGGGCCCTCAGGACGAGGGCCGCGGGCAACAGGCACCGCAGCGTGCTGCCCACGAGGTTGCCGCCGACCGTCGCCGTCCGGCGCACGGCGCCGGTGCCGACGCCGGCGGCCGCACGGCGCAGCACCTTCGGCACGCGCTCGTCGATCCGGTGCAGGACCACCGCGGCGCCCAGCGCCTCGCGGCCGACGACGTTGGCCTCCGCCAGCTCACGCAACGACATGGCCTGTTCGGGGAATCCGTCCCGCTGCCAGGTGGCCCACACCAAGGTCGCCCCGCCTACCGGGACGGCCCCTTCGGCCACGCATCGCCGTGCTTCGGACACCGATGTGGGCAGACGCAACAGCACCGCGGCCGACCTGCCTTCCTCCGAGTAGGGTGCCGGGCGGCCGGTCCCTCGGTCGTCCGCCCGTCCGGCACGGCGCATTCTTGCCGTACGGGCGGGGGCGCGTACAGGGCTCACACGGGCATGCCGGGCGCCTTGCCGCGCTGCGCCGCCGTTCGATTCCGGAGCCCAGATGCGTTCAGCCGCGGGCACGCGGGACGACCGGGGCCGCGTCGCCGGGAGCGCGCAGGATGTCGGCCTCCACCTGGTGCAGCTCCTTGACCAGTGCCTCGTCCACGCTTTCGTGGGACGGCTCGGCCACTGGGCGGCGACACGGCCGTCCTTCCTGGCGGGCAGGGCGCAGGCGCAGCGTGCGGCGGGGGCCGGGTCGTGCACCATGCGCACCGCATCCGCCCCGGCCGGTGAGCCGGGCCGCCCCGGGCGGGGTTGTCCTCCGGGCCGCCTCCGAGGGGGCTTCGCGGCTACGCCGGCTGCGGGTCGGTGGCGAGTCGCGCGTGTGTCTCCACGTCGTGGCGGACGCCGTCCCAGGCGAGCTTCTGCCGTTGGAGCGCTTCGGTCGCGAAGCCCGCGGCGAGCGCCACCCGGCAGGAGGCCGGGTTGTCGGTGCGGTGCCCCAGCTCCAGGCGGAACAGCCCGAGTTCGGTGAAGCACCACTGGGCGAGCCCGCGGCAGCCGTGGGTCGCCACGCCCCTTCCTCGGGCCGCGGAGGTGGTCCAGTAGGAGATCCACCCGGTGCCGTGCCGCAGGTCGAGACGTCCGACCGCGACCCCGCCGAGTGCGGTGTCGGCGTCGTCCGTGACGGCGAAGGCGTAGGCACTCTCCCGGCGCCACTGGCCGCGCCTGCGTTCGATCCACCGCTCGGCGTCCGCGAACGTGGCGACGGGCGCGTCGGCCTGCCGTTCCATCAGGGGTTCCGCGAACGCCCGCAGCACCGTGCGGGCGTCGGAGGGCGCCCAGGGACGCAGGGACAGCCCGGCGGGCAGCTGAACTTGATGACGCACCTCGTGCAACCTCCGCTGCAGATCTAGGCCTTCGCCGCGCAGATCGTGTCATAGGGCCTGCCGATCGCCATGGTCAGCTCCATGGGCTCGGTGGTACCCGAGGGGCATTTCGAGCGGCCCTCGACGAGGGCGAGCACCTTGTAGGCCTGCGAGCCCTGGGAGGTGCACGGCACCTCCTTCGCCGTGGAGGTCACGCAGTCGCCCTTGACCAACTGGCCGCCGCCGGCGCCCGGGTCCCCGGGGTGGTCCGCCGACAGGTTGCGCCCGCACACGGTCTTGGTGGGGATGCCGCCGCCCTTGCCGCTGCCCGAACCGTAGGAGACGCTCACCCGGATGATGACGTCCGTGCCGCCCGGGCACTGGATGGAGTCGGGCAGGATGCTGCCGTCCATGACCGCGACGGCCTTGAAGGTGGCGTGGGAGTCGCCGCAGCCGTAGGCCTTGTAGCCGTCCGGCGCGTCGTCCGGGTCGGGTCCGCCGCAGTCGCCCGCCTTCCAGTCCCCCGAGTGGTGGGACCCGGACGAGGAGGACGAGGAGGACGAGGAGGACGAGGACGAGCCGTCGTGTCCGAAGAGTTTCGAGGCCCCGAACCCGAGGCCGATGACCACCGCGAGGGCGAGCAGGTTCAGCAGGCAGCCCCGCCCGCGTGAACGGCACGCGGGCGCCGCGGGTGTTCCCCCGTGATGGACCATGACCGTGTCCCCCGATGACCGAGCCCTGACAATGACGCGGTGCGCACAGGGAGACGCCCTGTGTGCCGTGCGTGGTTCCTTCCGCGGCCCACCGGAGCGACGCGGCGGTCAGGGGCGAGCAGCGGGCTGCCGCCGCGTTCCTCGGCGGCGGAAATCCGGCGGACGAGCCGAACGACTCGGCGTTCGTGTCCGCCGGCGCCCCCACGCCGTCCTTCTCCGGCGGGGCGACCGCTCACGGTCCGCCCCGCCGCACCCGGATTCCCGGCTCCTCGCGCCGAATCAGTCCTCGCCCTCCAGGTGTCCCTCCGTCTCCAGGTACACCTGCCGCAGCTCCTCCAGCACGGCGGGGTCGGGCTTGGCCCACATCCCCCGCGACTCCGCCTCCAGGAGCCGTTCGGCGATGCCGTGCAGCGCCCAGGGGTTGGCCTGCCGCAGGAACTCGCGGTTGGCCGGGTCGAGGACGTACGCCTCGGTGAGCCGGTCGTACATCCAGTCGGCGATCACGCCGGTCGTGGCGTCGTAGCCGAACAGGTAGTCCACCGTGGCGGCGAGTTCGAAGGCGCCCTTGTAGCCGTGGCGGCGCATCGCCTCGATCCACTTGGGGTTGACGACGCGGGCGCGGAAGACGCGGGAGGTCTCCTCGGTGAGGGTGCGGGTGCGGACCGTCTCGGGGCGGGTGGAGTCGCCAATGTAGGCCTCGGGGGCGGTGCCGCGCAGGGCGCGGACGGCGGCGACCATGCCGCCGTGGTACTGGAAGTAGTCGTCGGAGTCGGCGATGTCGTGCTCGCGGGTGTCGGTGTTCTTCGCCGCCACCGTGATGCGCCGGTAGGCCGTCTCCATCTCCTCGCGGGCCGGGCGGCCCTCCAGGCCCCGCCCGTAGGCGTAGCCGCCCCAGACGGTGTAGACCTCGGCCAGGTCGGCGTCCGTGCGCCAGTCGCGCGAGTCGATGAGCTGGAGCAGGCCGGCTCCGTAGGTGCCGGGCCGCGAGCCGAAGATGCGGGTGGTGGCGCGGCGTTCGTCGCCGTGGGCCGCCAGGTCCGCCTGGACGTGCGCCCGTACGTGGTTCGCCTCGGCGGGCTCGTCCAGGTCCGCGGCCAGCCGTACGGCGTCGTCGAGGAGGGCGACGGTGTGCGGGAAGGCGTCGCGGAAGAAGCCGGAGATGCGCAGGGTGACGTCGACGCGGGGGCGGCCCAGTTCCTCGGCGGGGACGGGTTCGAGGCCGGTGACGCGGCGGGAGGCGTCGTCCCAGACCGGGCGGACGCCCAGCAGCGCCAGTGCCTCGGCCACGTCGTCACCCGCGGTGCGCATGGCGCTGGTGCCCCACAGGGACAGGCCGACCGAGGCGGGCCATTCGCCGTGGTCGGTGCGGTAGCGCTCCAGGAGGGAGTCGGCGAGGGCCTGTCCGGTCTCCCAGGCGAGGCGGGAGGGGATGGCCCTCGGGTCGACGGAGTAGAAGTTGCGGCCGGTCGGCAGGACGTTGACCAGGCCGCGCAGCGGGGACCCGGAGGGGCCCGCGGGGACGAAGCCGCCGGCCAGCGCGTGCAGGACGTGGTCGAGTTCGGCAGTGGTCCCGGCCAGGCGGGGCACGACCTCGCGGGCGGCGAACTCCAGGACGGCGCGGACCTCTTCGCCGTGCTCGGTGGGGACGGCGGACGGGTCCCAGCCGGCGTCCTCCATCGCCTGGACCAGCGCGCGGGCCTTTTCCTCCGCCGCGTCCGCGCTGGTGCGGGTGGCGGCGGACTCGTCCAGGCCGAGGGCCTCGCGCAGCCCTGGCAGGCTGGTGGTGCCGCCCCAGATCTGCCGGGCGCGCAGCACGGCGAGGACGAGGTCGACCCGCTGGGGGCCCTGCGGCGCGGCGCCCAGGACGTGCAGGCCGTCGCGGATCTGGGCGTCCTTGACCTCGCAGAGCCAGCCGTCGACGTGGAGCAGGAAGTCGTCGAAGCCGTCGTCGTCCGGGCGGTCTTCGAGGCCGAGGTCGTGGTCGAGCCGGGCGGCCTGGATGAGCGTCCAGATCTGGGCGCGGATCGCCGGGAGCTTGGCCGGGTCCATGGCGGCGATCTGGGCGTGCTCGTCGAGGAGTTGTTCCAGGCGGGCGATGTCGCCGTAGGAGTCGGCGCGGGCCATCGGCGGGACGAGGTGGTCCACGAGCGTGGCGTGGGCGCGGCGCTTGGCCTGGGTGCCCTCGCCGGGGTCGTTGACCAGGAAGGGGTAGACCAGCGGGAGGTCGCCGAGTGCCGCGTCGGGGCCGCAGGCCGCCGACAGGCCGGCGTTCTTGCCGGGCAGCCACTCCAGGTTGCCGTGCTTGCCGAGGTGGATCATCGCGTCCGCGCCGAACCCGCCCTCCTCGCGCGCGGCGGCGATCCAGCGGTAGGCGGCGAGGTAGTGGTGGGAGGGCGGCAGGTCCGGGTCGTGGTAGATGGCGACGGGGTTCTCGCCGAAGCCGCGCGGCGGCTGGATGAGGATCAGCACGTTCCCGAAGCGCAGGGCCGCCAGGACGATGTCGCCGTCCGCGTCGCGGCTTCGGTCGACGAACATCTCGCCGGGGGCCGGGCCCCAGTGCTCCTCCACGGCCGAGCGCAGTTCCTCGGGGAGGCCGGCGTACCAGCGGCGGTAGTCGGCGGCCGGGACGCGTACCGGGTTGCGGGCCAGTTGTTCCTCGGTGAGCCAGTCCTGGTCGTGGCCGCCCGCCTCGATGAGCGCGCGGATCAGTTCGTCGCCGTCGCCGGAGGCCAGCCCGGGCACGTCGCCGTCACCGAGGTCGTAGCCGTCGGCGCGCAGGCGGCGCAGGAGGGCGACGGCGCTGGCGGGGGTGTCCAGGCCGACCGCGTTGCCGATGCGGGAGTGCTTGGTCGGGTAGGCCGACAGGACCAGGGCGAGGCGCTTGTCGGCGGGCGGGATGCGGCGCAGCCGCGCGTGGCGCACGGCGATCCCGGCGACGCGGGCGGCGCGCTCGGGGTCGGCGACGTAGGAGGGCAGGCCGTCGGCGTCGATCTCCTTGAAGGAGAAGGGCACGGTGATCAGACGGCCGTCGAACTCGGGTACGGCGATCTGGCCGGCCGCGTCCAGCGGGGAGACGCCCTCGTCGTTCTCCTCCCAGGCCGAGCGGGAGCCGGTCAGGCACAGGGCCTGGAGGATCGGCACGTCCAGGGCGGCGAGCGCGCCCGCGTCCCAGGACTCGTCGTCCCCGCCGGCCGACGCCGCGGCGGGCCTGGCGCCGCCCGCGGCCAGCACGGTCGTCACGATCACGTCGGCGGCGCGCAGTTCCTCGATCAACTCCGGTTCGGGCGCACGGAGGGAGGCCACGTAGAGGGGAAGGGGCCGCCCGCCGGCGTCTTCCACGGCGTCGCACAGCGCGTGGACGAAGCCGGTGTTGCCGCTCATGTGGTGGGCGCGGTAGTAGAGCACGGCGACGGTCGGGCCGCCCGCGGGCCCGGCGGCCTCGCGGGGCAGCGGTCCCCAGCTCGGGGCGGGCGCGGGGGCCTCGAAGCCGTGCCCGGTGAGCAGCACGGTGTCGCAGAGGAAGCGGGCGAGGTGCTCCAGGTTGGCGGGGCCGCCGTGGGCGAGGTAGGCGTGGGCCTCGGCGGCGATGCCGACGGGGACGTTGGAGGCGGCCATCAGCTGGGCGTCGGGGGCCTGTTCGCCGGTGAGGACGACGACCGGGCGGCCGTCGGCGAGCAGCAGGTCGAGGCCTTCCTGCCAGGCGCGGACACCGCCCAGGAGGCGTACGACGACCAGGTCGGCGTCCGCCATGAGGGCGGGCAGGTCGTCGAGGGCCAGACGGGCGGGGTTGGCGAAGCGGTACGGGACGGGGCCGCCCGCGGCCCGGGCGCTGAGCAGGTCGGTGTCGGAGGTCGACAGGAGCAGGATGCGGGGGGACGGCGGCTGTTCTCCGGCTGGGTGCGACATGCGGCGTCCTGCCTTCCTCGGGGTGTCCACGCCCCGGGTGGTGTCGGAATGGGGGTCTCCGCTGCTCGGACGGGCCGAGATCCGGGAGAAAGGGAGTTCCTGGCTCACCCGGTTCTTCCTGGAACCGGGCTCACAGTGGCGGGACCGCGCCGGAGTCGCACCGGGCTTCCTCCCCTGTCGCCGTCGTGGCGACGGCGGACCGGATGGTCCGCCGAGAAGCATAGTAAGGGCCGTCGCAGCAGGGCAGGGCATACGTGCGGTGTGATCGTAGGTATGCTCGCCGCCATGTCCACGGCTGCCCTCCCCCCGACGTCCCAGGCCGCCCCGGCCGGACGGGACCGTGACGACGCGTGCCCGGGAACGCTGCGGCTGCACGCGGCGGACGACGGCGCGGTGGCCCGCGTCCGCGTACCCGGCGGCGTGCTGGACGTCGGCGGGGCCGAGGCGCTGGCCGAGGCGGCACGGCGCCTGGGCGACGGCGCACTGCACCTGACCTCGCGCGGCAACGTCCAACTGCGCGGGCTGCGCGCGGAGCACGGCCCCGAACTGGCCGGCCTGCTGGAAGCGGCGGGCCTGCTCCCCTCGCGCGGCCACGAGCGGGTGCGCAACATCGTCGCCTCCCCGCTGTCCGCCCTGGACGACCGCGGCCTGCGGGACGTGCGCCCCTGGCTGTGCGGTCTGGACGCGCTCCTGTGCGCGAGCGAGGCCGCGCGGGCGCTGTCGGGGCGGTTCCTGTTCGCGCTCGACGACGGCCGCGGCGACGTGGCCGCGCTCGGCGCCGACGTGACCGTGCGGGCGACCGGCGGCGAGGGCGCGCAACTCGCCCTCGGCGCGGCGGGCGAGGCGCTGGGCCTGTCCGCCGGTGACGTGCCCCGGGCGATGGTGGCGGCGGCGGAGACGGTCGTCGAGGCGGCGCGGGAGCAGGGGATGCGGGCCTGGCGGGTCAGTGACGTGCCGCTGCCCGCCGGCGAACTGCTCCGGCTCGTCGCCGGACGTCTGACCGCCGAGGGACTGGCCTGCGCGCCGCAGCCGCGGGAGAGCGCGCACTGCGCGGGCCCGCAGCCCGGAGCCGTCGGCGGGGCCGCCGGCGGTGCCCTGTCGGTGCACGTCCCGCTCGGCCGTCTGACGGCGCTCCAGTGGCGGGAGTTGACGCGGACCGCTGCCCGCGCGGGCGGCGAACTGCGTCTGACGCCGTGGCGCGGGGTCGTCGTCCCCGTACCGGAGGGGATCACGCCGCCCGCCGTGCCCGGTGCGCCCGCCGCGCTCGACGCACTGGCCGCCACCGGTCTCGTCACCGGCCCCGGCTCGGCCTGGCCGCGGGTGGGTGCCTGCGTGGGGCGGCCCGGCTGCGCCAAGGCGCACGCCGACGTCCGGGCGGACGCCACCGCCTCGCTCGGCGCGCTCGGCCCGCGCGGCCTGCCCCTGTACTGGTCCGGCTGCGAACGGCGTTGCGGGCGGCCCCCCGGCGACCGGATCGACCTGGTCGCGACCGCGGACGGCACCTACCAGGTGACCCGGGTGTCTCAGGCGCCCCCGGTTTCCCAGGCGCCGGCCACGGCGCCCGCACCCCACGCCCCCTCCGTCGTCCTGGACGACCCCCGCCGACTCGCCGCCGCCCTGGCGGCGTTCACCTCATGACCCGTACGACCACGACCACCGAGAGCAGCGAGAAGAACACCGTGACGCCCTACGACTACGAGAAGGACGGCGCGGCCATCTACCGCCAGTCCTTCGCCACCATCCGCGCGGAGGCGGACCTCGCGGCTCTGCCCGCCGACGTCAGCCAGGTGACGGTCCGGATGATCCACGCCTGCGGGATGGTCGACCTGGTCCGCGACATCGCGTACACGCCGTCCGTGGTGGCCCGCGCGCGCGAGGCCCTGCGGGCCGGCGCGCCCGTCCTGTGCGACGTGCAGATGGTGGCCAGCGGCGTCACCCGCAAGCGGCTGCCCGCCGACAACGAGGTGCTCTGCACGCTCTCCGACCCGGCCGTCCCCGAGCTGGCGGCGAAGCTGGGCACCACGCGCAGCGCCGCCGCGCTGGAGCTGTGGCGGGACCGCCTGGAGGGCTCGGTGGTCGCCGTCGGCAACGCGCCCACCGCCCTGTTCCGGCTCCTGGAGATGATCGAGGAGGGCGCGGGCCGTCCGGCCGCCGTCATCGGCGTGCCCGTCGGCTTCGTCGGCGCCGCCGAGTCCAAGGACGCGCTGGCCGCACACCCCTCGGGCCTGGAGCACCTGGTGGTGCGGGGCCGCCGAGGTGGCAGCGCGCTGGCCGCCGCCGCGCTCAACGCGATCGCGAGTGAGGCGGAGTGAGCGGGCGACTGTACGGGGTGGGGCTCGGCCCCGGTGACCCGTCCCTGATGACGGTACGCGCGGTGGAGGCCATCGCCGGGGCGGACGTGATCGCGTACCACAGCGCACGGCACGGCCGGTCCATCGCCCGCTCGATCGCGGCCCGGCACATCCGCGCCGACCACGTCGAGGAGGCGCTGGTCTACCCCGTCACCACGGAGACCACCGACCACCCCGGCGGCTACCGGGGCGCCCTGGAGGAGTTCTACGCGCAGGCGGCGGCGCGGCTCGCCGCCCATCTCGACGCCGGCCGCAGCGTCGCGGTCCTCGCCGAGGGCGACCCGCTCTTCTACGGCTCCTACATGCACCTGCACAAGCGGCTCGCCGACCGCTACGAGACGGAGGTGATCCCCGGTGTCACGTCCGTCTCGGCCGCCGCGGCCCGCCTGGGCGCCCCGCTCGTCGAGGGCGAGGAGGTGCTGACCGTCCTGCCCGGCACCCTGCCCGAGGAGGAGCTGACCGCGCGGCTGGCAGCGACGGACTCGGCGGTCGTGATGAAGCTGGGCCGCACCTTCCCCAAGGTGCGGCGCGCCCTGGAGGGTTCGGGGCGGCTGGAAGAGGCCCGGTACGTCGAGCGGGCCACGATGCCCGGGGAGCGGGTCGGCGCGCTCGCGGACATGGACGCGGATTCGGTGCCGTACTTCTCGGTGGCCGTGCTGCCCAGCCGCGTCGACGCCGAACGCCCGGTGCGGGAGCGGGGCGAGGTGGTCGTGGTCGGGACCGGTCCGGCCGGGCCGCTGTGGCTGACCCCCGAGACGCGGGGCGCGCTGGCCGCGGCCGACGACCTGGTCGGCTACACCACCTACCTTGACCGGGTGCCCGAGCGCGCCGGCCAGCTCCGGCACGGCTCGGACAACCGGGTGGAGGCCGAGCGCGCCGAGTTCGCGCTGCAACTGGCCCGGCGCGGACGCCGGGTGGCCGTCGTGTCCGGCGGCGACCCCGGCATCTTCGCGATGGCCACGGCCGTCCTGGAGGCCGCCGCCCGGCCCGAGTACGCCGAGGTGCCGGTGCGGGTGCTGCCGGGCGTGACCGCGGCCAACGCCGCCGCGGCCCGGGCCGGCGCCCCCCTCGGCCACGACTACGCCACGCTCTCCCTCTCCGACCGGCTCAAGCCCTGGGAGGTCATCGCCGAGCGCCTGCGCGCGGCGGCCTCCGCCGACCTGGTGCTGGCCCTGTACAACCCGGGCTCGCGCAGCCGTACGTGGCAGGTCGGCAAGGCCCGTGACCTGCTGCTGGAGCACCGGGCACCGGACACGCCCGTGGTGGTCGCACGGGACGTGGGCGGCCCCGACGAGCGGGTGCGGATCGTACGGCTCGCCGCCCTGGACCCGGCCGAGGTCGACATGCGCACGGTCCTGCTGGTCGGCTCGTCCCAGACGCGGGTCGTACGGCGCGGCGACGGCCAGGAGGTCGTCTGGACACCCCGCCGCTACCCGGAGGCATGAGCCGGGGCGCGGGACCCACCGCGATACGCACGGTGGGCCCCGCGTCCCGGGCGAGTCAGGCCGCCGGGGCGGCGTGGGGTCAGCCGCTGGTTGTGGGAACGGGCCCGCCGGTCAGCTCGCCGAGCCACTGCACCGCCTGCTCCGGGCCGGTGGCGACCGGGACGCCCCCGGGCACGGCCGGCCGCCGCACCATGACCACCGGCAGCCCCGCCTCCCGCGCCGCCGTCAGCTTGGGCGCGGTGGCCGCTCCCCCGCTGTCCTTGGTGACCAGGACGTCGATACGGTGGCGGCGCAGCAGCGCGCGTTCCGCCTCCAGGGCGAACGGGCCGCGGTCGAGCAGCACTTCCATCGCCCGCGGGTGCGGCGGCTCGGGCGCGTCGACGGAGCGCACGAGGAACCACAGGTCGTCCAGGGCGGCGAAGGCGGCCAGGCCGGTCCGTCCCGTGGTGAGGAACACCCGTCGCCCGAGCACGGGCAGCATCTCGGCCGCCGCCTCCAGCGAGGCGGCCTCGTGCCAGCGGTCGCCCGCGACGGGGACCCAGCCGGGGCGGCGCAGGGCGAGCAGGGGAACATGGGCGGTGGCCGCGGCCCGCGCCGCGTGGAAACTGATCGTCCCGGCGAAGGGGTGGGTGGCGTCGATGAGCGCGTCGACCGCGTGCTCGACCAGCCAGGCCGTCAGCCCCTCCGTCCCGCCGAAGCCGCCGACGCGGACCTGTCCGGGCGGCAGCCGGGGGCCGGCGACGCGTCCGGCGAGGGAACTGGTCAGTCTGGTCCCGGGCGTGCCGTCGAGGAGTTCGGCGAGGCGGCGGGCCTCGGTTGTGCCGCCGAGGATCAGGACGTGCATGGGACGGGTCCGTTCATGAGTAGCAGTGAGCAGTGAGGAACACGACGTGGGCAGGGTGAGCGGCGGGAGCACCGCGGGCACGGACGGACAAAGCGTGCCGCAAGCGCGGGGCGGCGGCCCGGCGGCGGCCGTCAAGGGCGGGCGGCGCGGCCAGTTGGAGCACACCGGGCTGCGGCCCGGCTGGACCACGGGTGCCTGCGCGACGGCGGCCACGACGGCCGCGTACACCGCGCTGCTGACCGGCGAGTTCCCCGACCCGGTGACCATCACCCTGCCCAAGGGGCAGACTCCGTCGTTCGCGCTGGCGGTGGAGGAGCTGACCGGCGACTACGCCATGGCAGGGGTGGTCAAGGACGCCGGGGACGATCCGGACGTCACGCACGGGGCGCTGGTGCGCGCCACGGTCCGGGCGCTGCCCGCCGGTTCGGGGGTGGTGTTCAGGGCGGGGCCCGGCGTCGGCACCGTGACCCGGCCCGGCCTGCCACTGCCGGTCGGTGAGCCCGCCGTCAATCCCGTTCCGCGCCGGATGATGCGTGATCATGTCGCCGAGGTCGCCGCCCGGTACGGGGGCGGCGGCGACGTCGAGATCACCGTCTCCGTCGACGACGGCGAGGAGATCGCCCGCTCCACGTGGAACCCGCGGCTCGGCATCATCGGCGGTCTGTCCGTCCTCGGCACGACGGGCATCGTCGTGCCGTACTCGTGCTCGGCCTGGATCGACTCCATCCGCCGGGGTGTGGACGTGGCGCGGGCGGCGGGGCGGGAGCACGTCGCCGGGTGCACCGGGTCGACCTCGGAGAAGACGGTCGTGGCAGAGTACCGCCTGCCCGAGGACGCGCTGCTCGACATGGGGGACTTCGCGGGCGCGGTGCTCAAGTACGTACGCCGTCATCCCGTCCCCCGGCTGACGGTCTGCGGCGGGTTCGCCAAGCTGTCCAAGCTGGCGGCCGGCCATCTGGACCTGCACTCCGCCCGGTCCCAGGTGGACAAGGGCTTCCTGGCCGCACTGGCCCGGCGCGGCGGCGCGGACGAGGCGCTGGCCGCCGAGGTGGCCGCCGCCAACACCGGTCTCGCCGCGCTCCAGTCGTGCCTGGCGCGCGGGGTGCCGCTCGGCGACCTCGTCGCCGCGGCGGCCCGGGACGAGGCGCTGGCCGTGCTGCGCGGCGCACCGGTCGCGGTCGACGTGATCTGCATCGACCGGGCGGGCGCGATCGTGGGCCGCAGCGCGGTCGGCGGCCCCGGCGGCGCCTCCCGGTGATCCCGTGGCGCGGTCCGGTGCCCCGCGCGCCGGCCGACGATCCTGCGGCGCCCTGCGGTGCCCCGCGACGGCACCCCCGAGGCCCCGTGGCGACGTGCCGCGACCGCCCCACCGCCTCACCGTGTCCCCGCCACCGTCCGCAGATAGGTGCCGAGCCGGGCGATCGCCGACGGGTTGCGCGGGCTCTCGACCAGGTCGGCGTAGTCGAGGACGAAGATCCGCCGGTGCTTCACGGCGGACACGTCGCGCAGCGGGGCGTAGGAGAGCAGGAACTGCTTCTTCTGCTCGGCGCCGACGTCGCCGTAGTCGCAGACGACGATGACGTCCGGGTCGCGTTCGACGACGCTCTCCCAGCCGACGGTGGTCCAGGAGTCCGCGGCGTCGCCCATGACGTTGACGCCGCCCGCCTCGGTGATGATCTGTTCCGGCGCGGCGTAGCGGCCGGACGTGAAGGGCTGGTCCCGGCCGCTGTCGTAGAGGAAGACCTTCGGACGTTCGGCGCCTCGGGGGGCCCGGGCGCGGACGTCGGCGACCTGCTTCTCGAAGTCGGCGATCAGCTTCGCCGCGCGCTGCTCGACGCCGAAGAGCCGGCCCAGGTTGGTGAGGTCGGCGTAGAGGGCGTCGAGCGGCGGCATGATGCCGCGGGAGGTCCTGTCGCGGCCGTTGCGGCAGGACTCGGTGAGGAGGTAGGAGGGGATGCCGAGCTTCCCGAGCGCGTCGGGGGTGAAGCCGCCGTCCTCGCTGAAGCCGTAGCCCCAGCCGGCGAAGACGAGGTCGGCGCGGGCGTCGAGGACGTTCTCCTTGGTGAGCCGGTCCTCGGAGAGCCATCTCACCTTGTGGTAGGCGTCCTTCCACGGCACGCCGGTCAGGTCGCCCTTGTCGTCGGGCATGGCGTAGCCCGCCATGTGGTCCTCCAGGCCGAGGGCGAACATCAGCTCGGTGATGCCCACGTCGTTGGTGACGACGCGCTCGGGCACCTTGTCGTAGGTGACGGTGCGCCCGCAGTTGGTGAGGGTGGTCGCCGTGGCGGACCGGGTGCCGCCGGAGGGTTCGACCTCGGCGCCGCAGGCGGTGAGGGTGAGCGCGGCGGCCAGGCAGAGGGCTGCGGCGTGCGGTGTGCGCATGCGGGCGTGTCCTTACGTGGTGGGCGGCAGGAGGTCGAACAGGAGCCGGGGCGCGCCGGTCTCCGGGTGGCGCACCCGGTGGGCGCGCACGTGGAACACCTCGGCGAGCAGCGCCGGGTGCAGGACGTCGTGCGGTGGCCCGGAGGCGACGATCCGGCCCGCGGAGATCACGTACAGCAGGTCGCAGTGGGCGGCGGCGAGGTTGAGGTCGTGCAGCGCGGCCAGCGCGGTCAGACCGCTGTCGCGGACCAGGGAGAGCACGTCCAACTGGTGGGCGATGTCGAGGTGGTTGGTGGGTTCGTCCAGGACCAGCACCCGGGGCCGCTGGGCCAGGGCGCGGGCCATGAGGACCCGCTGCCTCTCGCCGCCGGACAGGGCGAGGAAGCCGCGGTCGGCGAGGTGGGCGACGCCGGTGCGTGCCATGGCCCGCCCGGTGATCTCCCGGTCGGCGGCGGCCGTGCGGTCCCGGTGCGGCAGCCGGCCCATGGCGACGACCTCGGCCACCGTGTAGTCGAACTCGGCCGACGACTCCTGCGGCAGGGCGGCCAGCACCCGCGCGGCGCCCCGCGCGTCCATGGCGTGCGCGTCGGCGCCGTCGAGCCGGACCGTCCCCGCGGCCGGCCGCAGCGCCCGGTACACGCAGCGCAACAGGGTCGACTTGCCGCTGCCGTTGGGGCCGACGAGCCCGACGAACGCCCCCGGCTCCACGGCGAGCCGGATCTCCTCGACCAGCCGGACCCCGGCCGCCTCGACCGTCACGTCCTCGATGTCGACGCGCATCTCAGCGGCCTCCGAACGCGTAGCCGCCGCGCCGCATCAGCAGCAGGAAGACGGGCACGCCGATCACGGCGGTGATCACTCCGACGGGCAGTTCGGCGGGCGCGAGGAGCAGCCGGGACAGTACGTCGGCCCAGACCAGCAGGACGGCCCCGGCCGGCGGTGCCACGGCCAGCACCCTGCGGTGGTCGGCGCCGACCACCATCCGTACGACGTGCGGCACCATGAGGCCGACGAATCCGATGGCGCCGCTGACCGCGACCACGGTCCCGGTGACGGCCGCGGTGACGACGAAGACCTCCCGGCGCAGCCGCGCGGGCGGCACGCCGAGCGCGGCGGCGGTCTCGTCGCCCATGGCCAGGGCGTTGAGCGCCTCGGCGCGCCACCGCAGCCACGTCCATCCGGCGGCCACGACGCCTGCGGCGAGCGGTACTTGGGCCCAGGTCGCGCCGCCCAGGCTGCCCAGCAGCCACATCATCGCCGACCGGGCCGCCTCGCCGCGGGCCGCGCCGAACACCATGACCGTGGTGAGCGCCTCGAAGCCGTACGCCAGGGCGGTGCCGGTCAGGACGAGCCGCAGCGGGGACAGGCCGCGCGGCGAGCGGGCGACGGCGTAGACCAGGACCATGGCCGCCAGGCCCGAGGCGAACGCGGAGGCCGACAGCGCCCACACGCCGAGTCCCGCGAACGCCCCGAGCAGGATGACGGCGTTGGCGCCGACCGCCGCGCCCGAGGAGATGCCCAGCACGAACGGGTCGGCGAGCGCGTTGCGCACCATGGCCTGTACGGCGACGCCGACCGTGGCGAGCCCGGCTCCGACGAGGGCACCGAGCACGGCCCGCGGCAGGCGGATCTCCCAGACGATGGTGTACGAGGCGGCGTCGCGGGCGGGCACGGTGGCGCCGGTGAGCCCTGCCCACAGGTGCCGGAGGACCTCCGGCCAGGTCACCGCGGCGGCGCCGAGGCCGGCCCCGCACACGAGCGAGACCAGGAGCAGCAGCACCAGGCCGGCGGCGAGCGGCGGCACCGGTATCCGGCTGGGGGCCGTCCTTCGCCTGGGCCGCCTGCCGGACGGCAGCAGGAGATCAGCCCGCAGGACCCCTCGGGCCGCGCGGTCCCCTCTCGCAGTCCGCGGCGAGCAGTCAACGGGTCGCACCACCCACGGGCGATCGGGCTCGCGCGACGGCCGTCGGGCCGGCGCGCACACCGTTGCGGGTCAGCGCCGGACTCTCACCGGACTTCCCCCGCGGGAGGCAAGGGGAGCCTAACAAACGGCGGGTGGGGCCCGCCGCCGGACCCGGTCAGCACACGTGCCGCTCCCGCTCGGGCGAGTACAGGTGGCTGTCACCGAACTGCTCCGCGCCCAGCGTCCGGCCCACGACGATGACGGCCGTGCGCAGCACTCCGGCCGCCTTCACCTGCTGCGCGATGTCGTCGAGGGTGCCGCGCAGGACCAGTTCGTCGGGGCGCGAGGCGTAGGCGACGACCGCGGCGGGGCAGTCGGCGCCGTAGTGCGGGAGCAGTTCGCTCACGACGCGGTCGACGTACCGGGTGGCCAGGTGCAGCACGATGAGGGCGCCGCTGCGGCCGAGGGTGGCCAGGTCCTCGCCGGGCGGCATGGCGGTGGCGCGCTGGGCGATCCGGGTCAGGATGACCGTCTGGCCGACGGTCGGCACCGTCAGTTCCCGCTTCAGAGCGGCGGCAGCGGCGGCGAAGGCGGGCACCCCGGGGACGATCTCGTAGGGCACCCCCGCCGCGTCCAGGCGCCGCATCTGCTCGGCGACGGCGCTGAAGACGGACGGGTCGCCGGAGTGCAGCCGGGCCACGTCGTGGCCCTCCTCGTGGGCGCGCACCAGCTCGGCGGTGATCCGGTCGAGGTCGAGCTGCGCGGTGTCGACCAGGCGGGCGTCCGCCGGGCACGCGTCGAGCAGTTCGCGCGGGACCAGGCTGCCCGCGTACAGGCAGACCCGGCAGGCGGCGAGCGTGCGGGCGCCGCGCACGGTGATGAGGTCCGCGGCGCCGGGGCCCGCGCCGATGAAGTACACGGTCATCTGTCTGCTCCTGGGGGTTCTTCGACGGTCTTGCGCACGGCCCACTGGGTCACCGGCATCGCCTGCCGCCACCCGGTGAAGCCGCCCACGGGCACGGCGTGCGCCACGGCGAGCCGCACCAGTTCGCCGCCGTGGCGCCGGCGGGCGCCGGCGAGCAGCGCCTCGGACTCCAGCGTCACCGTGTTGGCGACCAGCCGTCCGCCGGCGGGCAGCGCCGTCCAGCAGGCGTCGAGGAGACCGGGGACGGTGAGTCCGCCGCCGACGAACACGGCGTCCGGGCGCGGCAGTCCGGCCAGGGCGTCCGGTGCGGCGCCGGTGACGACGTCGAGGCCGGGCACCCCGAGCCGTTCGGCGTTGCGGGTGATGCGGGCGGCGCGCACCGGGTCGCGTTCGACGGTGACCGCGCGGCACGTGGGGTGCGTGCGCATCCATTCGATGGCGATCGAGCCCGATCCGCCGCCGACGTCCCACAGCAGTTCGCCGGGCAGGGGGGCGAGCGTTGCCAGGGTGGCGGCCCGCACGTGCCGTTTGGTGAGCTGCCCGTCGTGTTCGTACGCCTCGTCCGGCAGTCCCGGTACGGCGCCGAGGCGCACGGCGCCCGGGGTGCCGTCACGGCCGGCGGCGGGAGTCGGTCGTCCTGGTCGGGCGGGCTTCACGTGCTCGGTACCTCGGGGTCGGCGGGCGGGCGGGGCGCTTGTACGGGCGCTTCGGCGTGCGGGGGCGGGCGCCGTGGGGCGTACTCGGGGGGACAGGGGCGCACTCTACTGGGCTGCGCCGGCCCCGCTCACAGGGGGCTGGGCGTCGAGGTCCCCCGCGCCACCGCCCGCGGGGTTCCTCACCCGGCCGGCCGTCCCTTCGGCCGGCAGCGCCCGCGCCTTGGCCCGGATCCGGTCGGCGCGGGCCACGCGCAGCGCGTCGAACAGGTCGGCCGCGCGGGTCCAGTTCGCCCGCGCCTGTGCGGTGTCCCCCAGTTCCAGCTGGGCGGCGGCGAGGTGGTCGAGCACGTCGGCCACGTTGTAGTCGTCCAGGACCTCCTGGTAGATCCGCAAGGCCGTGCGGTAGTGCGCGATCGCGGCGGTGACGTCGCCGGTGCGCTGCCAGGCGCAGCCCATGTGCCTCCAGGTCGCCGCCTCGTCGTGGCGGTTGCCGGTCTCGCGCAGCAGGGGGATCACCTCCTCGCAGGTGACGACGGCTTCCTTCGGGTCACCGCGGACGGAGAGGAAGCAGCCGACGATGGCGAGTGCCCGCGCGATCTCGTAGGGCTGACCGAGGCTCCGGGCGAGCGCGACGCTGCGTTCACATACAGCCGTCCGTCCGGGAAACGGTCCGCCACCTGGTGCGCCCAGTGCACCGCCGGCGCGGTCTTGCCGACTCCGGCCATCCCGCCGATCGCGGAGATGACGACGTGCCCGCCCCGCCCGGCCACCCGCGCGGTGAGCCCGTGGACGGCAGCCAGCGCCTCCCCTCGGCCGCGGAAGTCCGTGAGGTCCGGCGGCAGTTGCTCCGGGGCCCGCCGGGTGCGCCGGGCCGCCGCGTGCACCAGACGCCGCCGCTCGTCCTCCCCCGGTTCCAGGGCGTCCAGCAGCTCGCCCAGAGTGGCCTGGCGCGGCAGGCTCCGTCCGCGCTCCATGTCACTGATCGCCCGGACGCTCACTCCCGAGGCCTGGGCGACGCTCTCCAGGGTGAGCAGTGATCGCTGCCGCGCCTCGCGCAGCAGCCGGCCGAACGTCCCCTGGTCCATCCACCTCCGGCGACCGCGCCCGGCACCCCTGTCACGGCCGGACGTCCCCGCTTCGGAACGGCTTGAACCTAGCAGTTGTGGATCGATCGCCCCGGATGCCGTCTCACCTGGTGGGCCGGGGGCCGGCGCCGGGCTGCGGGGCGGAGTCGCGCCACTGGCTGGGCGAGCAGCCGAGGACGGACTTGAAGACGCGGCTGAAGTGCGCCGCGTTGCGAAATCCCCAGCCGCGGGCCACCGCGGAGATGGTCCGGCCCTCGTGGCCGCGACGCTGCAGTTCGCGAGCGCACTCCTCGATCCGCCGCCGCTGGATGAGCCGGTGCACCGTCGTGTCCTCGCCCTCGAACAGCACGTGCAGGTAGCGCGGCGAGATGCCGTGGGCCCGGGCGACGAGCGCCGGGGAGAGTTTCGGGTCGCGCAGGTGGGCGTCGATGTGGGCGCGGATGTCGTCGACGGTCCGCGCGCGCCCGGTGACCGGTGCGGCACCGTCCGGCCTGCGTGCCTGCTCGTCGACGAGGGTGGCCAGGAGGTCCGCGACGCTGCCCGCGAGACGGTCCCTGACGTGGCCCGCGAACGCCGCGGCACCGGAGGCGACGTTCGCGGCGAAGGGCCGCAGCAGCGCCGCGACGCCCTCGGTCGCGGGGATGGCGCGGCCCGTGACGTGCCGGGCGCGTGCCGCGGAGGGGCCCAGGGCGCGCTCGGGAAGCCGCAGCGCGTACAGGTGGAACGGCGTGTGCTGGTCGAGGGAGAAGGGCCGGCGCAGGTCCAGCAGGGCGAGTTGACCGGCGCCGACGACCGCCGTGCGCCCGTCCTGCCGCACGGCGGCGGTGCCCTCCTCCTGGAGGAGCAGGACCAGCCGGTCGTCCTGGGCGGCCGGCACGAGCCGGGCGGTGCGGCTCAGCCGCAGCGGCGCGGCGCGCATCGACAGCAACCGCAGGCAGCCCGCGTCGCCGGTGGTGACGGTGGCGCGGAAGTCCGTGGTCCCGGGGCCGGGCGTGACCTCGACGGGGTCCAGTTGCCGCCGTACGCGCTCCCAGTGCCCCCCGCGGTCCGTCCGCGGCATCGATGCTGTGCCGGCCTCGTCGTGCAAGGCGACCGCCTCCTCCCGGCCCGGTCCCGGTGGCGGGACGGACACGTGTGCATGTGCGTGTCTCCAGCCTGGGCGGGGGCGTCGAGGAGGTGTTAGGTCATTCGACCTGCGGGCGCGAGGGGAGGCACGGCTGGTCGCCGGACCAGGTGCGTTCACCTGTCCGCGCCCGTCGTCTGCAGGGCCCGGGCGAGGGCGGCGCGCGAGGGGATCCCGAGTTTGGGGAAGACCTTCGCCAGGTGGCCGCCGACGGTCCGCGGGGACAGGCTCAGGCGGACCCCGATCTCCTTGTTCGTCAGCCCGTCCGCCGCGAGCCGGGCGATCCGCAGTTCCTGCGCCGTCAGCGAGGCCGGGCCCTCGGTCCGGGTGCGGGCGGCCCGCAGTTCGCGTTCGGCCCGCTCGGCCCAGGGACCGGCGCCCAGCGCGCGGAAGCTCTCCAGTGCCTGCTCCAGCGCCTCCCCCGCGCGCGGACGCCTGCGGTCGCGCAGCCACGTGCCGTGCGCCAGCCGCAGCCTGGCCAGTTCGAACGTCCACTGCTCGGCACCCGGTACGGCGTAGGCGGCCTCGTACAGCGTGGCGGCGTCCTCGTCGGCGGCGGCGAGGGCCCGGGCCGCGGCCAGCAGGAACGCGTGGTGCGGGGAGATCTCCCCCATGCGTGCCGCACCGCCCGCCGCCACGTGCGCCCGTGCCTGTGCCGTCCGTCCCGTGCGCAGGGCCGCGTCCACGAAGTCGAAGAAGGGCAGGTGGAACCAGGGCAGCGTGGCCGGCAGCACGCCGGGCGGGGTCAGCCCGGCCAGCGCCGAGTACGCCTCCTCGTCCCGGCCGTGCGCGAGGGCGGCCAGGGCGCGCAGGTGCGTGAGGTGGTCCTCCACGAACGTCATACGGGCCCGGGCGGCCAGGGGCCGGATGGCGCGCTCCACCGCGAGCAGGCCCTCCTCGTCCCCGCGCCCGGCCAGGTAGTGGGCGTGGTAGTGGCGGAAGAGGAGGGCGTTGCAGTGGTACCCGAGGGCGTCGGCCGCCTCGGCCTCGCGCAGGCACACCTCGGCCCGGTCCCAGTCGCCCCGCAGATAGTCCTGGTGGGCGCCGGCCTTGGCGATGCTGCCCTGGGTGGCGTAGGCGTGCTGGCCCAGGAACCGGTGCCGCAGGGACGCGTCGGCCATGTCGACGGCGGTGGCGGCCCACAGCAGCAGCCACGCGGCTCCGGCCTGCTGCTCCTGGCTCATGGTGCGGGCCGTGGTACGCAGTTCGGCGCCCGTGCCGTGGGCGGTGCGGGCGGGGTCGGACCAGGCCCGGCGGCACAGGTCGGCCAGCGGCGAGACCCGCTGCCGGTGGGCGCGCAGCGCGTCTTGGCCGCGTGCGTCGCCGGTGTAGACGGTCGCCAGCAGCAGTTTGAAGTAGACCTGTTCGGCGAGGTCGTCGAACGGGCCGGTCCCGGCCCCCGTCCGCGACAGGGCGTCGAGGGCCTGCGGAAGCAGGGTGAACGACGACGCGAAGTCGACGTGGTGGCTCTGGTCGACGTAGACGACGGCGTAGGCGTGCAGCGGGGCGGTGTCGGCGGGGACCGGGGCGTGGCGCAGCTCCTCGACGAGCCTGGCGGCGTACGGCAGCCGCCCGCCGCGTGCCGCCATCGCCGCCGCCCAGGTCAGGCGGCGGGCGCGGGCCTGGGCGTCGGTGCTCAGGACGGCGGCGCGGTGCAGCAGGAGGGCGCCCTCGGCGTCGCCGCCGCGCAGCGTCAGGCGGCGGCCGGCCTCCTGCAGGCGCCCGGCCAGCTCGTCGTCGGGCAGGAGGGTCGCGTCGGCCTCGTGCCCCAGCCGGCGGGGGTCGTCGTACGGCAGCGCGGCGGCGAGCGCGCGGTGCGCGGCCCGCCGCTCGGGGCCGGAGGCGCGGGCGACGACGGCGCCGCGCACGAGCGGGTGCCGGAAGGTGAACCGGCCGTCCGGCTCCAGGCGTGCCAGTCCGCTCGCCTCGATCTCGTCGAACACCTCGTCGGCGCGGTCCGGGGCGAGCCCGGCGGGCCAGGCCGGTACCGCCCCCGTCGCCGCCGTGCCGCCGAGAGCGGCGTGCAGCAGCACGCGGGCGGCCTCGCCGGACAACCGGTCCAGCCGGGGTGCGAACAGCCGCTCCAGCCGGCCGCCGAGGGGGAACCCCGTCGGCAGGGGCATGACGCCACGGGCCTGGTCGGGGTGGAGGTGGACGGGTAGTTCGACCAGTGCCAGCGGGTTGCCCGCCGCCTCCCGCAGGATGCGGTCGACCGTGGTGACCGCCAGGTGCGGGTGGCGGGCGCGCAGCAGCGTACGGGCGTCCTCGCCGTCCAGCGCGGTCAGGTCGACCACCGTGCCGGGCCGACCCTCGGCGGCCGGTCCCTCGGGGCGGCCCGCGCTGACGAAGGCCAGCGGTATCTCGCCGGTCCTGCGCTGGAGGAAGGCGAAGACGGCCGCGCTGGAGGAGTCCACCCATTGCAGGTCGTCCACGAGGACCAGCACCGGGCGCATGCGCGCCTCCCCCGCGAGCAGGGCCAGCACCGCGGCGCCCACCAGGAAGCCGCCGCGCACCGGTTCGGCGCCCTCGCCGAGGGCGAAGGCCAGCGCCCGGCGCTGCGGTTCCGGCAGGGCGCGCATACGGTCGGTCAGGGGCCAGAGCAACTGGTGCAGCGCGCCGAAGGTCACGCCGGCCTCGGCCTCGGAGCCCACCGCGCGCAACACGGTGAACCCGAGGGCCCGCGCCTCGGCGTGGGCCCAGTCCAGCAGGGCCGTCTTGCCGATCCCGGCCTCGCCCTGGAGGAGGGTCCCGGTGCCGCCGCTGCCCGACCGGGCCTCCCGCAGCACACGGCGCAACAGCTCCTGTTCCGGTCCACGACCGGCGAGCGCGGGGCCGCGCCGGACGGCGGGCGGGGCAGCGGCGGGCTCGGTCCGCGCGGGGGCGGGCTCGGTACGGGGGAGGACGGGGTCGGTACGCGGAGGCCGGGGCTCGGCATATGGGGTGCCGGGCCCGGTACGCGCGGCGCGGGGCTCTGGGTGGGTGGTGCGGGGCTCTGGGTGGGTGATGCCGGGCTCCGTGTCGGTGGTGCGGGGCTCTGGGTGGGTGATGCTGGGCTCCGTGTGGGTGGTGCTGGGCCGGAGACGGGTGGCGCTGGGCTCGGTACGGATGGTGCGGGGTTCGGCCCGCGCGGGGGCGCGTTCAGGCCGCACGGGAGGGGCTCCGGTCGTCGCGCGAGCCCTGTGCGGGCGTGCCCGGAGCGCCGAGCCGACGCCATTCGCTGGGCGTGTGGCCGTACATCCCGCGGAAGACCCGGCTGAAGTGGGCGGGGTTCACGAAGCCCCAGCGGTGCGCGACCGCCGCGACGGCGGGCGCGGCCCGGCCGCCCCGGGCCAGTTCGCGGGCGCACTCCTGCAACCGGCGGCGCTGGATGAGGCGCGCGACGGTGATGCCCTCGTCCTCGAACAGCCGGTGCAGGTACCGCACGGAGATGTGGTGGGCGGCGGCCACGGTCTCCGGTGCCAGACCGGGGTCCTCCAGATGGCGGTCGATGTGGTCGCGGATGCGCAGCACCAGCTCTCCGCGTCCGGTCCCGGCACCGCCGGACGGGCTGCGTTCGGCGACGAGGGTGGCGAAGAGGTCCATGACGGTGACGGCGAGCCTCGCCCCGACGGCCGGGCCGTAGGAGTGGGCCGATCCGAGCAGCCTGGCGAGGAAGGGGCCGAGGACGGCGCCGATCCCGTCGGTGGCCGCGACGGTCGCCACCATGACCCCGCGCAGCTCCCTTTCGGACACCTCCAGCCCCCGGCGGGGCAGGTGGAGGAGGTGGCAGGCGAAGCGTTCGGGGAAGTCCAGGGTGTACGGCCGTGCCGTGTCGTAGACGAGGAGGTCCCCCGCGCCCGCGACGGCGTGCCGGCCGTCCTGGAGCAGCGTCGCCGTACCCGCCGTCAGGACGAGGACCGCCACAGGCCCCTCGTCGCGCGCCGGGTGGTGTGCCGCCGTACCGCTCATGCGCTGGGCGTCGGCCGCCAGGGAGCAGACGCGCAGATGGCCGAGGCGGCCACCGGTGATCCGGCCGCTGAGAGGGCCGCCGCCGCGGGGTGTCACGGCCATCGGGACGAGGGCCGCGCCCAGTGCGGCCCGCCAGCGGTCGAGCCTGTCCCGGTCCGGTACCGCGTCCGTCGACAGCGCAAGCTCCACCTGGTTCTCCTCCGTACTCCGCTTCTCTCCGACAGGAGAAATCAACCAGTCCGCCGGGCCTCTGACCAGGCACTCTCCAGGCAGAAAACGCGATGACAGGCAGGCAAGGGGGAACGGGGGGCGGGACAGGGACCGCGAGAAGTACAGGTACAGGTACAGGTACAGGACGAACCGAACCAGCAGCGGCAACGGCACCGGTCCGCGAAGGAGCACACATGTGCGCGCAGGGAACAGCACCGGGCGCGCAGAGACAGCACCGGTCGCCGGCGCGCACGTATCGTCAGGGTCAAGGCGTCCGCCACGGTCGGTCACGGGCGGTGTGCCGGTCACTCCGGGTTCCGGCCGTCGAGGCGTGAGCGGGCCACGGCGACCCGCTGGGGGTCGGCGTCCGCGCCGAGCGCGACGCACCGCGCGAAGGCCTCGCGCGCCTCGGCGGTCCGGCCTGCCGCGAGGAGGGCGTCGCCGAGCGTGATGAGGTAGCGGCTCTCCAACGCGGTGTTGCCGTCCGCCTGGCACAGTTCGACCGAGGTCCGCAGGTGTTCCACCGCTTCGTCCGGGCGCCCCAGACGGCTGTGGCTGATTCCGAGCCCGGCGAGTGCGCTGACGCGTGCGAAGGCGGCGATGTGCGGTTCGACGCGGTCACCGGCCTCGTCCAGCCGCTCCAGGACCTGCCGGCTGGCCTCGATCGCCTCCTCGTGGTGCTCGGTCGCCCGCAGCGCCAGCGCGCGGCCGAGCAGGGCCTGGAGCATGCCGTGCAGGTCCCCGGCGGCGTCGAAGAGGGCGACGGCCTGGGCGTTGTGCCCGGCGACCCGGTCGTTCTCGCCCAGCAGGCGGTAGGCCCAGCCGGCGTACTGGTGCGCCCACGCCTGCTGCGCGGCATCACCGGCCCGCCGGGCCGCGTCGAGCGCGCGGGCGGAGTACTGGAGGCTCTCCCCCGGCCTGCCTTCGCACAGCAGGACGGCCCAGGCGTAGTAGTTGAGCTGGGTCGCTTCGATCAGGGGGTCACCGAGCGCTTCGGCGGACCGCACGGCGGTGCCGTAGACCTCCGGCCAGTGCCCCCAGAAGATCCACTGGTCGGAGAACCAGTGCAGGGACTCGGCCACCTCGACGACGGTGGCGTGGTCGCCGTCCGCCGCCGCCGCGTGCAGGGCCGCGAGCCAGTTGGCGGCCTCGGCCTGGAGCCACTCGCGGGCCTTGTCGGCGCTGGACAGGTCCGCCGTGCCCCGCCAGGTGGGGGGCGGGGCTCCGTGGTCGGGTTCGTACCACCGGCCGGCGACGACGGCCGTCTCCAGCAGCCAGCGGAACATCGACCGGCGGGCCCGCTCGACGTCCTCGGGGCCGTCCTCGGCGGTGAGGCGGCTGCGGCCGTACAGGCACAGCAGGTCGTGGAGCCGGTAGCGGTGCCCGGTGATGCCGAGGAGGCCCGCCTCGACCAGTTCCTCCAGGGTGTCCTCGGTGTCGTAGAGGTCCTGACCGGTGAGCCGGGCGGCGCACGCGGCGCCGACGTCCGGGCCGGGGACCAGGGACAGGCGCCGGAACAGCCGGGCGGCGGTGGGGGTGAGCTGTCGGTACGACAGGTCGAAGGCGCCCGCCACACGGATGTCCCCCGCGGACAGCGCGTCCAGCCGCCGCTCCTCGCGCGCCAGCCGGTCCGCGAGCCGGCGCACGCTCCAACCGGTGCGCGTCGCCAGCCAGTTGCCCGCCACGCGGAGCGCCAGCGGCAGGTGTTCGCAGAGCCGGGCGACCTCCGTGAGGGCGTCCGGCTCGGCGCTCGCACGGTCGCCGCCGACGAGCGCGGCCAGGAAGGCGGCCGACTCGGCGGGGTCGAGCGTCCCGAGCGGCAGCCGGTGCACGTCGTCCAGCCCGGTGAGCATACGGCGGCTGGTCACCAGGACCAGCGTCCCGCCCGAGCCCGGCAGCAGTGGGCGTACCTGCGCCTCGTCGCGGGCGTTGTCGAGGACGAGCAGGCAGCGGCGGCCGACGAGGACCTGCCGGTAGACGGCGGGGTGCGCCTGGGGGCCCGCCTTCGCCAGGTCCCGGTCGGGCACCCCGAGCGCCTTCAGCACCTGCACCATCAGCTCGGAGGGGGCGGGCGGAATCTCGTCGGTCCCCCGCAGGTCCACCATGAGCTGGCCGTCCGGGAACCGGTCGGCCAGCCGGCGGGCGGCGCGCAGGACGAGGGTCGTCTTGCCCGTGCCGGGCGCTCCGTGTACGGCGACGACGACGGGCTGGGCGTTCGAGGCGCCGGCTGTCCCGTCGGCGTCGCTGTCCGGGGCGCCACCGTCCCCGGGGCCGGGCGGACCGGCGAGGGCCTCCAGTCGTGCCAGCTCGTCCGCGCGGCCGACGAAGTCGTCGATGCCGCGCGGGAAGGAGCGGACGCCGACGGGGCTGTACCCGGGAGCGCGTCCGGCGCGGGCGGCGGCGAGCAGCCGTTCCCGCTCGGTGTCGTCGAGGCCGAGGCCGTCCGCCAGCGCGGCCACCGTCCGCCGTTGCGGCGCGGCCCGCCGTCCGCGTTCCAGGTCCCCGATGCCGCGCACGCTGACGCCGGACGTCTCCGCCAGCGCTTCGATGGTCAACGACTTCGTCTGGCGCAGCTGCCGCAGCAAGGCACCGAACGCCGCCTCATGTGCGGACACGTCCGCCCCTTTCGCCCTAGATGTTGAACATTCTAGTATATGGGCGCGGGGCAGAGTCGATCACGTGATGGCGAGAGGACGCGCCTCTCTGCCCGCGCCGGTCCGCTGCCGGCCGCCCGCCGGTCCTTCGCCGGCCGCCCGCCGGTCCTGCATCGGCCGTTCACCGGCCCCTCGTCGGCGGCCGCGCGCCGGTCCTGCGTCGGCCGTCCACCGGTCCTCTGCGGTCGGCTCGCGTGGCAGGCGATCGTCGAGAGGGCCCAGGCCTCATCCACTCGGGCGGCGCCAGGGGGCGCAGGACGACGGCTTAGGGGTGAATACCTGGAAATCGACTGCTTTGGGGATGAGTTGTCTGGCAGAGTCGGCGGTCATGAGGAAGATCGCGCATGCATCGCTCGTCGCGCTCTCGGTCGGTGTGCTGGCCGTGACCCAGACGGGAGCCGCCCAGGCCGCCGCTCCGCACTGGAACAAGACGGTCAAGTGCCACCAGAAGGACTGGGACGGACGGAACGTCCCCACCCGCACGGGCAACAGCGAACTCGGCTGGGCCCACTTCTCCGGCAGGCACAACATCCGCACCTGCCGCATCGTGAACGCCCCCTTGAACGGCAAGCCGGACAAGAACGACGGCAGGGGCGGCCTGGAATACTGGGGTTACGCCTTCGACGGCAGGCACCCCCAGGTGAAGATCATCGTCAAGGCGCAGGTGACCCGACGTACGCAGGACAAGCGGTACGACGCGGGGAAAGGCCAGATGATCGGCGTCATCACCGCCTTCTGCAAGGGCATGACGAAGTGCCCCGACTGGATGAACCAGTCCGCCGCCGAGTTCACGCGCTGACAGGGAGACACCGGATGACGCCGTGGGAAGTGGCCGTCGCACAGGCCGACGTGACCGGCCACATGATCCTCTACACGCAGGCGCCGATCGTGGAGAAGATCCGCGTCCGCGGTGTCCTCCCCGCCCCCGGTCGGTCGCCCGCCGTTCGGATCGCGGTCGGGGGGCGCGAGGCCGACGTCCGCGATCTCCTCGCCGTCTACGAGATTCCGCTCGCTCGAGGAGACGACGAGGAGGAAGAGCTCCTCAGCCCCTGGGAGGCGGTCGGCCGCGTACGGCACGCGACGGGCCGCGTGCGCTTCGCGTCGAGCGACCGGACGGAGACCGTGTTCGGGGCTCCGTTGATCGCACTCGCGCAGGACGTGCCGCACGAGGAGACCGCGGAGGACCGGGCGCACGCGCTGCTGGCCACGCTGAACTCCCCGGCACCGGGGGACGAGGAGCGGGAGCGGGCGGAATCACTGCTGGTCGGCTTCCTGTACCTGGACGAGAGGCGGATGCGATTGTACGTCCGAAACCAGGACGAACCCGACGTGGTGGCCTGCGACGTGCGACTCACGGATGCGGGGCCGGCAGTGATCGCGGAGGTGTTCCCCCGGTCCCGGGAGCGCGAGTTGTTCGAAGACCCGAAGGGCGATCCGCACTGCACGGCCGTGGTGGACCTCGTCCACTGACCGGCGGGGCCGGCCAGTGCCCTAATCGCGTTGACCGCCCCCGGCAGGGGATGCTGGAGTCGGCACGTGGACAGCATCCCCGCCAACCGGCGGCTCTGGAACCAGATCAGCAGCGCCTACCAGCAGGAGCACGACCCGCGAATCGGCGCCACACCCCGGCTGTGGGGCATGTACTCCGTCCCCGACGCGCACCTGCACGCCCTGGGCGACGTCACCGGCAAGCGCGTCCTCGAACTCGGCTGCGGCGCCGGCCAGTGGTCCAGGGCGCTCGCCGCCGAGGGCGCCACCGTGGTCGGGCTCGACCTGTCCGAAGCCCAACTCACCGCAGCGGCACGCGCGATGGGAGCGGCCCGCTACCCGCTGGTGCAAGGCGCCGCCGAACAACTCCCCTTCGCCGCCGACAGCTTCGACCTGGTGTTCTGCGACTTCGGTGGGCTCAGCTGGGCGCCCCCGCACCTGGCCGTCCCGCAGGCCGCACGCGTCTTGGGCCGAGGCGGGCGCCTGGTGTTCAACGTCGCCAGCCCGTGGTTCGAAGCTTGCTACGACGAAGCCGCCAGCCGGGTGACCACGACGCTGCAGCAGGACTACTTCGGGCTGGACACCATCGCCGAAGGCGACGGCGCGACCAGCTATCAGCTCACCTACGGCGACTGGGTCAGGGTCCTGCGCGGCGCGGGTCTCGTCATCGACGACCTCATCGAGCCGCGGCCAGAACTCGGAACACCCAACGGCTACAACGAAACCGACCCACCCGACTGGGCACACCGCTGGCCGGCGGAACTGCTCTGGGTGACCCACAAACCGTAAGTTCAGCCCCGCCGAGACGTGAAGGCATCCCCTCCCTGGACAGAACACCCGGAGCGGAGAAGACACCACGCCACCACACACCTGATCCGCCGTCAGGAAGGTCGGCAAACGGTCAGCACGGGTACGGCCGAAGCTGCCCGCGGATGCCCACACCTCGGCAACCGCAGGCAGCTTCAGAGACACGTATGCGGCTGGTGCCGAACGCAGGCACCGCGGGATTCCCACGTTGTCCGGCAGGCGCGGGAGCAATCACGGCTCCTTGGCAGACGGCCCATGTTCTCGCAGGTCAGCGCTTGCTTCCTCGCGGTTTCAAGGGGGCGTTCGGCAGCTCCGGTGCGGGCAGCGAAGCCCCGCCGTAGCCCTGCACCTCGCCGAAACGGGTGCCCTTCATCCAGTCCTCGCGGGCCTGCACGATCTCGTCGTACGACCGGCCGATGAAGTTCCACCACATGATGATCTCTTCGCCGAACGGCGGTCCGCCCAGCAGTACCAGCCTTGCCGTTTCGCGCGCCCGGTTCGTCAGAGTGAGGGTGGAACGGCCCGGGGCCGCGTAGCCGAGGTCGGCCGGCTCCAGGGTGGTGCCGTCGAGGGCGACGTCACCCGTGTCGATAAGCACACCGTGCTCGAAGTCGGGGTCGATGTCGAGGGTGACGGTGGCCCCGGGGGTCACGGACAGCTCCGCTCCCAGCAGCGGCGTGAAGGTGTGCACCGGGGAGGTGTCTCCGGCGAGCGATCCGAGGAAGACGCGGGCCTCGCCACCGTCCAGCGGCACGGCGGTGGGGACATAGTGCTGGAAGTCCCGTTCCGTGTCGCGGTGTCGTGCGGGCAGGGCGACCCAGAGCTGCACGCCGTGCAGGGTCGTGGTGGCGGGGGTGGACACCTCGGAGTGGCTGATGCCGTGGCCGCTCGTCATGAGGTTCAGCTCGCCGGGCCGGACGAACTCGTGGGTGCCGAGGCTGTCACGGTGCTCGATCTCGCCGTTGAAGAGCCAGCTGACCGTCTGGAGGCCGATGTGGGGGTGGGGGGCGACGTCCATGCCGCCGCTCGCCGCCACGTCGTCGGGGCCGTAGTGGTCGGCGAAGCACCACGCGCCGATCAGCGTCCGGGCCCGCTGGGGCAGCGTGCGCCGCACACGCATGGCGCGGGGGCCGCCCAGCGGGACGTCCCGCGGGCCGAGGATCTCGATGGCCGCCGGCGCCGGGCCCTCAGCGGCGACGGCGCCGTCCGCGTCCGCTTCGCCGTTCGCAGCGGCACGCTCGCCGACCCCCGCATCGGCGTCGGCTCCCGCCTCGGCGCCGCAGGTGAGCGCGGCGGGCCGGGTCTCAGTATTGCTCACCGGACGGCTCCTTCCCCTACAAAGAAAGTTCGATTTTCAACATTCACGCGATGATGATAGGACGTACCTCAGGACATCGCGCGATGAAGGAGATCACGTGGCCGAGACGGCACCGACGACCACCCGGGCACGGGTCTTCGTCGACAAGCAGAGCCCGAGCGCCTACCGTGCGCTGTCCGCGACGGCCGAGACGGTCCGCGCGGTCGCGGCCGACGCCGGGCTCGACCGCCGGCTCGTCGAACTGGTCAACATACGTGTCTCGCAGCTCAACACCTGCGCCTTCTGCCTCGACCTGCACACCAGGGCCGCCCTGCGCGCCGGCGAGACCACGCAGCGCCTGGGCGTACTGCCCGCCTGGCGCGACACGCAGCTCTTCAGCCCGCGCGAGCGCGCCGCCCTCGCCCTGGCGGAGGCCACCACGCACCCGGCGGACTCCGACGCGCAGGACACCGCCTACGCCCTCGCCCGTTCCGAGCTGTCGGACGACGAGATCTCCGCCGTGGTCTGGGTGGCCATCACCATCAACGCCTTCAACCGGGTCTCCGTCATGAGCAAGCACCCGGTACGCGAGGGGGCCGGCGCCGTCGCCGGCTCGTCCGGCTCCGCTGCGCGTTCGGTCTGACGGCGCTCTGCCGGGTGTGGCCCGGGGCGGCCCGGGACCGGGCCGCCCCCTGCGTGTGTCAGGCACGAACCAACGGTGTGTCGACCAGGTGCTCGGCCAGGAACCACGTCTGCAGCTCGCCGGTGCGGATCACCTGGGAGACCAGCACGTCGTTCGTGCCGTCGTCGCCCTGCTCCGCGACCCGGGCCGCCGCGTCATGGGCGTCGGTCAGGACCGTCTCGTGCGCCTCCAGCAGACGGGACAGCATGGCGGGCACCTCCTCCACGCCGTCCGGCGGGCGCGGCACCGACGTGATCTCGGCGACATGGCGCGGGTCGCCCACCGCCACGCCGCCCAGCGTCTGGACGCGCTCGGCGAGCGTGTCGACGAGGGCGAGTTGCTGCGCCGCATGCTGGTCCAGCACCAGGTGCAGCTGGTAGAAGGTGGCTCCCCGCATCAGCCAGTGGTGCTTCTTGTAGAGGCCGTAGAGGATCTGCGTGTCCGCGAGCACCTGGTTGAGCCGCTGGCAGGAGTACATGCGTGCCTCGAAGGAGAGCGCCAGCGGGAACTGCTTGACGGTGCCGAACTCCTGGATCACGCGGCCCTTCTGGTGCAGCCGGGGCTGGCTGCCGGCGTGCGAGCGCGCCGGCGGGTCCTCGTGCGGGTGCGAGGTGTCAGTGGTCATGGTCCGTCTCCTGCGGTTCGTGCGAAGAAGTCTGCACCGGTGACGCTAGACGCCCTGACCAGGGGCGCCTTGCCCCAGAGCGCACGGCCGCGTGCCCGTCAGCGCAGACGCCCGCCGCCCGCCCTTCGTGGTCCGTGGTCCGTGGTTCGTGGTCCGCAGTGCGCGGTCCCTAGTGCGTGGTACGTGGTGCGTGGTTTGCGTTACGTGTTCCAGCCGGACCACATGCCGACGGCCGCGCGGACGAGGGAAGTCGTCCGCGCGGCCGTTCGGCACCGGCGTGGGTCAGCTCGTCGCGCCGACCGCCTCGCGGATCACGGCGGCGACCTCAGCGGGCCGGGACACGGCGACCGCGTGGGAGGCGCCCTCCAGCTCGACGATCGTCGCCCCGGCGCGCTTGGCGCCGAAGCGCTCCACCTCCGGGTTGATCGCCTGGTCGCCGGTGGCCACCACGGCCCAGGACGGCTTGGTCCGCCAGGCGGCGGCGGAAGCCGTCTCCTCGAAGGCCGCCGCGGCGAGCGGGCGCTGCGCCGCCGCCAGGGCCTTCGTGGTCTCGGCCGGCACATCGGCGGCGAAGACGGCCGGGAAGGCGTCCTCGGTGATGGTGACCTCGACGGCGCCGTCGCCGCCGGGCACCGGGTACGTCCACTCCCTGAGGTTGCTCACCAGCGGGGAGGCCGGGAAACGCCCCTGCAGCTCGCCGAGGCTCTCCCCCTCCTCCAGGACGTAGGCGGCGACGTAGACGAGGCCGACGACGTTCTCGGCGGTGCCGGCCACCGTGATGAGGGCACCGCCGTAGGAGTGTCCGACCAGCACGACGGGGCCGTCGATCTGGGAGGCGACCGAGGCGACGTAGGCGGCGTCGGACGCGAGGCCGCGCAGCGGGTTGGGCGGGGCGATCACCGGGATGCCGTGGCGCTGGAGGTGGTCGATGACGCCGGTCCAGCTGCCGGCGTCGGCGAACGCGCCGTGCACCAGAAGGACAGTGGGTGTGGTTGTGGTCATGATGGGGTTCCGGTTCCGTTCAGTGCGTGCGCAGGGTGGTTCAGGCCGCGTGCAGGGCGGCGTGCAGGGTGCGGACGGCCATCGTGATGGCGGCCTCGGCCGCGTGCGTCTCGCGCAGCGCGTTGAGCATCACGAAGTCGTGGATGATGCCCTGGAAGCGCACGGCCGTGACGGGGACGCCGGCCTCGCGCAGCTTGTTGGCGTAGGCCTCGCCCTCGTCGCGCAGCACGTCGGCCTCGCCGGTGATGACCAGGGCCGGGGGCAGGCCGGTCAGTTGCTCGGTGGTGGCGCGCAGCGGCGAGGCGGTGATCTGGGCGCGCTCGCCCTCGTCGGTCGTGTACTGGTCCCAGAACCACTGCATGCCGTCGCGGCGCAGGAAGTAGCCGGTGGCGAACTGGTGGTACGACGGTGTGTCGAAGCTCGCGTCGGTCACCGGGTAGAACAGGACCTGCTGGAGCAGCGGGAGGCCGCCACGCTGCTTGGCCATCAGAGTGAGCGCGGCCGTCATGTTGCCGCCCACCGAGTCCCCGGCCACCGCCAGGCGGGTGCCGTCGAGGCCCTTGGTGGCGCCCTCGTCGACGACCCAGCGGGCGACGGTGTAGTTCTGCTCGACGGCGACCGGGTAACGGGCCTCGGGCGACAGGTCGTACTCGGGGGAAGACCACCGCCGCACCGGCGCCCACGGCGAGTTCGCGCACCAGGCGGTCGTGGGTGTGGGCGTTGCCGAACACCCAGCCGGCGCCGTGGATGTAGAGGATCACCGGCAGGGTGCCGTCGGCCCCTGCGGGCCTGACGATGCGGGCGCGGACGCTGCCGGTGGGGCCGCCCTGGACGGTGATCCACTCCTCGTCGACCGCAGGCTTGGCGATCTCGCCGGACTGCACGTCGTCGACCGCCTTGCGGCCCTCCGCGGGCGGCAGGTCGAAGAGGTAGGGCGGGTTGGCGGTCGCCTCGGCGAACGCGGCGGCCGCGGGTTCCAGTACGGGCTGCAGGGGCTCAACGGGCTGGGGGGCATCGGACATGTGCTTCTCCTGGCTTGCTTGTTTTTCCGGTACGCCGGTGAGCCACGTTAAGAACCCGAGGAAAGGACCGGTTGCCGAAGCGCGCACGGCCCCTGTCCCGACAGCGCACCGCTGCCGGAAGGGCCCGCACATCCGCTTCTCCGTGACCGGCATGCCCGCCTTCCGTAACCGGCAAGCACGCCCCACGGAACCGGCACGCACGCCCTGCGTAACCGGCGCGACCCGCTCCCCGCGACCGGTGCGCACCCCCGTGACCAGGCCGGATTCACATCCCGCCGAATTTATTGCACAGTAGTTGCAATAGCATGAGGGCAGCAGTAAGGCTGACAAGGGATGCGGGGAAGGGCGAGCATGGGCTCATCGATCGTGCTGGGCATCGAGTCGTCCTGCGACGAGACCGGCGCGGGACTCGTCCGCGACGGGCGGCTGCTGGGTCACGCGGTGGCGTCGAGCATGGACGAGCACGCCCGTTACGGCGGCGTGGTGCCGGAGATCGCCGCCCGCGCCCACCTCCACGCACTGCGGCCGGTGGTCCGGCGGGCACTGGAGGAGGCGGGGCTGCGGCTCGCCGACGTGGGCGCTGTCGCCGTCACCACCGGCCCCGGCCTGTCCGGCGCCCTCCAGGTGGGCCTCGCGGGAGCGAAGTCCCTGGCCTACGCGCTGGACGTACCGCTGTACGGCGTGCACCATCTCGCCGGGCACGTCGCCGCCGACACGCTGGAACACGGCCCGCTGCCCGACCCGTGCGTGGTACTGATCGTCTCCGGCGGGCACACCTCGCTCCTCCTCGTCCGCGACCTGGCCCGCGCCCCGATCACGCACCTCGGTGACACCCTGGACGACGCCGCGGGAGAGTGCTTCGACAAGGTGGCGCGGGTCTTCGGGCTGCCGTATCCCGGCGGTCCGGCCATCGACCGGGCAGCGCGCGTGGGGGATCCGCGCGCTGTCCCCCTCCCCCGCCCGCTGCCCGGCTCGTACGACTTCTCCTTCTCGGGGCTGAAGACGGCCGCCGCCCGCTGGGCCGAGGGGCACGCCACAGGCGAGTTGCCCGTGCACGACGGGGCCGCCTCGCTCCAGGAGGCGGTCGCCGACGTACTGACCCGCAAGGCGGTGGCGGCCTGCGCCGAGCACGATGCCGGCACACTGGTCGTGGTCGGCGGGGTGGCCGCGAACTCGCGGGTGCGGTCGCTGGCGGAGGAACGCTGCCGGGCCGCCGGTGTCACCCTGCGGGTGCCGCCGCTGAAGCTGTGCACCGACAACGGCGCCATGATCGCCGCCGTCGGCGACCTCCTCGTACGGGCCGGAGCCCGACCGGCGCCGCTGGACGTGTCGGTCGACCCGTCCGCGCCCCTGGCGTACGCCGCCCTGCACCCCACGCCGCCGACGGCTGCCAGATCGGTGTGCCGGCGCTGACCTCGAAGTCCTCCGCCGGTGCGGGCATGCGCCGCCCGGAGGCCGCCGTCGGCGCCGAGGGCTTCGGCTACGGGGCCCGCGCACGCGACCTCGTGGCCCGCTTCCCGAGGCCCGCTTCCTCCCGCCCCTTACGGCCGACGGCCGACCGAACCCGGCCGGAGCGTGCGGGGGGCTCCCGGCCGTGGGAGTGGCCCCGCGCCCGTACGCCGTCAGTCCCGCGCCACCACGCGCAGTGTCTGGACCGAGGGGTCGGCCGCATCCGGGATCAGGACGCCGTGCTCGACCCCGCTGCGCAGGTAGTCCAGCACCTCGTCGGTGATGACCTCGCCCGGAACGACGACGGGCACCCCCGGCGGGTACGGGCTGACCGTCTCCGCGGCGATGCGTCCCGCGGCGCGCTCGGCGGGTACGTGCTCCACCGCGGCGAAGAACGCCTCACGCGGCAGCATCGCCTGCTCCAGTTCCAGGGCCGAGGGGGCGGGCAGCCGGACCGGCGGCTGCTTCTCGATGGAGCCGGCGCCTCGGGTGAGCGCGCGCAGGGCGTCCAGCAGGACCTTCTCGGTCTCGTCGTCGTCGGCGTGCGTGACGGAGGCGCTGATCCGGCAACTGTCGGAGCCTCCGACGTCCACGTGGCAGTGCGTGCGCAGCCACTCGGCGGCCTGCATGCCGGTGATGCCGAGTTCCCGTACGTCGATGACGATCTTGAGCGGGTCGAGCTCGGCCGCGAAGCCCTCCTTCACGGCCTCCCTGCCCATCGGCCGCAGGCCGGGCAGGTCGCCGGCGGCCGACCGGACGCGTTCCGCGCGGTGCAGCGCGGCGTCCAGGAGGGTGTGCCCCTGTTCGACCATCTGACGGCGCCAGCCGTCGAGGGTGGCATAGACCAGGGACGAGGCGCTGGTGGTGCCCAGCAGGTCCTCGCGCTGCTTGAGCACCTCCGGCGACACCCGGTCGTACTGGAGGTGGAAGACGGAACTCTGCTCGATGGCGCCGCCCATCTTGTGGACGCTGGTGACCACCAGGTCTGCCTGGGCGTCCATCCCCCAGGCCGGCAGCTCCGGGTGGAACGGGAGGTGGGCGCCCCACGCCTCGTCCACGATCAACGGGACGTCGAACTCGTGGCACGCCCGGGCCACGCCCGCGATGTCCGCGCAGGCCCCCCACTCGGTCGGCGTGATCAGCAACATGCCCTTGGCGTCGGGGTGTTCCTGGAGGCGGCGGCGTACGTCGTCCGGCTCCGGCGGGTGCGCGAGGTGCCGTTCGGTGTCGAACTTCGGGTGCACCCAGATCGGCTCGACGCCGTTGACGACGACCGCCGCGATCACTGACTTGTGCGCGTTGCGGGACAGCAGCAGCTTCTCCCCGGGCCCGGCCACCGCGAGCATGGCGGTCTTGACCGACAGCGAGCTGCCGCAGGTGGAGAAGAAGGTCTGTTCGGCCCCGACCGCGTCGGCCATCAGGTCCTGCGCCTGGCTGAGCACCCCCTGGGACTGGCGGCGGTCGTCGAGGCCGTTGAGGGACAGGACGTCGGAGCGGAACACGTCGAGCCCGACGATCTCCGCCACCCGCGGGTCCGCGCCCCGGCCCTGCTTGTGCCCCGGTGGTCCGAAGACCACGTCTCCACGGCGCCGGAATTCCTCCAGCGCCTCCAGTACGGGCACCCGCGAGTGATCCATCGTTCCTCCATGCCGGTTCCGGTTCGCGTTCCCGCATCGCCGTGCGGCCGCCTCCGCGCCCACCACGTACGCGAACACCGCCCCCACCACGTACGGGAACACCGAGTCCACCGCCGTGCGGGAACACCGATCGTGTTGCACCTGTGCCTGGATCGAAACCCGTGGGTGTCGCCGCGCCGGACGGTGGCACCCGGCCTCCGGCGTCCGGCCCAGGGCGCCGGGCAGTGGCACACGTGGTACCCGAAGGCGCCGTCGGGGGGTGCGCCCCGGACCGACGACGACCGTGGACCCCGCACGAAGGAGGCCAGGTGGACGGCACGTCCGACGACGCCGGCGTCGACGCCCGTGACGGGCTCGGCGCCGTGCACGACAAACTGCGCGCGGCGGTCGCCGAGCGGGCGGGGTCCCTGTGGGAGACCGCTCTCGCGCTGCACGCCGATCCGGAGGGCGCGTTCGCCGAGCACCGGGCCGCGGCCCTGCTCACGGGCCGGCTGGAGGAGGCCGGTTTCGCGGTGGAGCGCGGGGTGGCGGGGATGCCCACCGCGTTCACGGCCCGCTCGGGTCAGGGCCGCCCCGTCGTGGCGCTGCCGCTGGAGTACGACGCCCTGCCCGGCCTCGGTCACGCCTGCGGGCACAACCTCATCGCCGCCGCCGGCCTGGGCGCTGCGCTCGCGGTCGACGCCGTGCTCGGCGGCTCGGCCGGCAGCGTGCTGGCGGTCGGCACCCCGGCCGAGGAGGGCGGCGGAGGGAAGGCCGCGGAGGTGGAGGCCGGGGTGTTCGACGGTGTCGACGCCGCGCTGATGTTCCACCCCGGTGTGTACAGCTGGTCGCGGGCGCCGCTGACCGCACAGGTGCAGTACCGGGTCGCGTTCCACGGGCGCGCCGCGCACCCCACCGGCAACCCGACCGAGGGCGTCGACGCGCTCGCGGCGCTGATCGAGCTGTTCAACGTCCTGGCCCAACTGGGCCGGCGCCTGCCCGCGGCCTCGCACGTCCAGGGCATCATCACCGACGGGGGTACGGCCACCAACATCGTGCCGGAGTACGCGCAGGGGCTGTTCGGTCTGCGGGCGGCCACGACCGGGGCGCTGGAGGAACTGACCGGCCGGTTGCGCACCTGCGCCGAGGGCGTGGCGCTGGCCACGGGCACCAGGGCCGAGACCGAGCGCGCCACACCCCGCTACGAGCACTTCCGCGACAGCGGCGTGCTGTCCGACCGGTTCACCGGGCACCTGGCACGGGCCGGGATCACGCTGACCCCGCCCGTGCCGGGTGTCCAGCTGGGCTCGTCGGACATCGGCAACGTGAGCACACGTGTGCCGGCCATCCATCCGTTCGTAGCGATCATGGACGACGGGTCCGACCACACCCCCGAGTTCGCCGCGGCCGCCGCCTCGCCGCGCGCCCGTGACGTGCTCGTCGCCGTGACCGGCGCGCTGGCGTGCACGGCCGCGGACGTGCTGCTCAGCGCGGACCTGCGCGAGCGGGCGTGGGCGCGGCACAGGAACGGGGAAGGCTGACGCGGCACAGGAACGGGGAAGGCTGACGCGGCGCAGGCCCCGAAAGGCTCGCGGAACCGGCGGTCCGTAGTGCGGCGCTCAGGAATCGCCGCGGCGTCGCGGTGGGGTGAAGGCGTACAGGCCGAGGATGTCCGGCCGGGGAGCCACCCCGGGCCCGCCGGCACGCACCCACGCGACGATGTCCTCCGTCGCGTCGGCGTCGTTGACGAGCCCGAGCCAGAGGGGTCGTCCGCCGGCGGCCCGGCCCGCGGCGGACGGCTGGACGACCATGACGTTGGCCTGGTCGCACACGTCGAGGCATGCGGAGATCCGCACCGGCACCCGTGACCGCAGCCGCGCGGTCTGGGCCGCGTGGTCGACTCCGGGAATCCTGGGGCTGCCGCAGCAGCAGTCCCGGCACACGACGACACGGCACGGCGCCGTACCGCCTCCCGTCCCGGCCGTGTCCGATGTGTCCGCCGTCGGCTGTCCCGGCACGTCGCGCCACTCCCCTCCCGGGGAGATCCGCCCCGGTGCTCCGTGAGGGGGCGACCGCGTGAGTCTCCTGGCTCCCGGATCGCCGCTCCTCCCGCCTTCCCACCCCGTGCGGGGGCGGTGGCGCGCCGGAACTCGCTCACCGGTCACAGTGGCGGGACCGCGCCGGATTCGCACCGGCTTCCTCGGACCGCCGTCGCCCAATGTCGCCGGTCATCATCGCACCCCCTCCCCGATTCCGCCTGACTGCGTGTCATCCCCGCCAACCAGCGTAAATGACAAGTCACTTGACTTGACATGACACACGTTGTTGAATCATTGCATCGACAAGTCGGCTCGGAAGGCGGAACAGGCGATGGGGGACGACAGCACAGTCGGCATCATCCTGGCCGGCGGGCGGGGTGAACGGGCGAAGCCCATCACCCTGCAGTCCGCCGACTACATCCGCAGCAAGGCGCTCATCCCGTTCGCCGGCAGGCCGCTCATCGAGTGGATCGTCGAGGCCTGCCGCGACCAGGGCATACGCCGTTTCTACGTAGTGGCGCAAGGCGTGGAGAACCGCAGCCAGATCAAGCTGGTGCTGGGCCACGGCGAGCGGTACGGAGTCGAGATCGACTACTCGCGGGCCCGCTTCGACCCGTACAACGTGGGATCGGGCGCGGCCACCCTGCACAACCTGGAGCAGTGGAACCTGACGGGGACCGCGCTCGTCCTCCCCGTCGACTCGCTGTTCGAGTTCTCGCTGGAGAAGCTGCTCGCCGCCCAGCGGGACACCGACGCGGTGGTCACCGTGGCCGCCGTGCCCCGCACCCCCGAGGAGATCGCCGGCAAGTACGGCGTCATGCGCACCACCGCGCAGCGCCTGGTCTGCGGATTCCTGGAGAAGCCCCGACTGCCCGTCATCGAGCGGGAGTTCCCCGAGATCACCCAGCCGCAGGGGCCGCGCACGCTGGCCACCAACGCCGGGATGTACCTCATCGACTGCGCCCGCCTCAGACTGGCCGCGCGCACCCCCGAGCTCATCCGCCTCGCCCAGCAGCGCCTCGACTGGGGCAACGACCTGCTCCCCCGCCTCGTCGGCCTCGGTCACCCGGTGGCCGTCGAACCCATCGCGCGCCTGGGCGACCTCGGCAACATCCACGACTACCTGGGCACGCTCAGCGACGCGCTCAGCGGCCTGTACCCGCAGATGGACCGCGCCCTGGGCGCCCCGCTCAGCACCGACCCGCGTTACTGGGTCCACGAGTCCAGCCTGCGCTCCAAGGACCACATCACCGGCACCACACTCGCCCAGAAGATCGCCGAGGGCAGCGTCGTCATCGGACCGGGGGTGCGCATCGGCCGGCACGTCGAGATCGGCGCGGGTGTGCGGCTGCGCGCCACCGACGTCGGGGACGGCGTCGACCTGCACGAGGGCGTCCACGTCGAGGGCAGTGTGCTCGGCGACTCCGCCGTCATCGGTGCCTACGCGCACATCAGCGACTCCTACGTGGGCCCGATGGTGCAGGTGCACTCCGACGCCCGCGCCCCGGTGCGGCTCGAAGCCCTGTCCGCCGTGGGCGACGGCGCCCGGTTGTGGTCGGGAACCCGGCTCTCGGGCGTCAGCGTCTACCCGCGACTGCGTGTGCCGGCCGTCTCCGGAGTGCCCAGCGGAACCCAGCTCACCAGCTCGGACGACATCCTGCAGTGGGTGTGATCCACACCCGCCGCACCTCTTCGAGAGAGGCTCACGTGAACACTGCCATCGCCGTGATCGGCGGCACCGGCCGGGTCGGACGGATCGTCACCCGCAAGCTTCTCGACCGTGGTGAGACCGTCCGCGTCATCGGCCGCAGTCAGCAGCGCGCCCGCCGCCATCTGCCGCCGCGTGCCCAGTTCTTCCTCGGTGACGTCCGCGATCCCGAGTCCCTGCTCACCCCGCTGAACGGCTGCTCCGCCGTCGTCTACACCGTGGAGCCCGGCACCGACACAGCGGGGCCCGACAGCCCGCAGAGCACACTGCACGCCGGTGTGCTCCACACGCTGGACGCGCTCTCGCTCCAGGACGGTTTCGGGCGTGCCCAGTTCGTGCTCGTCAGCCAGCGGCACGTGACCCGGCCCGAGCACCCGATGAACGCCTACGGACGGATGCTCGACTGGCGGCTGGCCGGGGAGAACGCGGTCCGCGCCTCCGGGCTGGACTACACGATCGTCCGCCCCGGCTGGCTGACCGACCGGGCCGAACTCGCCGACGACGGCCGCGTCCACCTGGAACAGGGCGACCGCAGGGACGGCTACGTAGCCCTCCAGGACGTGGCCGAGGCCTGTGTGCAGGCCCTGTACTGCCCGTCCGCGAAGGGACTCACCTTCGAGATGCGCAACGGCGCGGGCAGCCCTCCCGGTGACTGGGAGGAACTGTTCGGCGGGCTCAGCGCGGACGAGTCCGTCCCGCTGCACGCCCCGGCCTGAACACCTCGGCCCCTCCTCACCACGGCACGTGCACGCCCCCCTTGACGCGAAACCGGAGACCACCATGACCGAGGCGCCGCAGATCTCGGCGGGACGCCCCCAGCCTCTGGGTTCCACCGTCGTCGACGGCGGAGTCAACTTCTCCGTCTTCTCGGAGCACGCCACCCGTGTCGACCTGCTGCTCTTCGACAAGTGCGACGACCCGCAGCCCTCGCGGACCATCCACCTCCACCCCGACAAGCACCGCAGTTTCCACTTCTGGCACTGCCATGTCGCCGGCATCGGTGCCGGACAGGTCTACGCCTACCGGATGGACGGGCCGCGCGACCCCAAGCGGTCGGGCACCCGCTTCGACCACCGCAAGGTGCTGCTCGACCCGTACGCCCGCGCCAACATCAACTCGCGCTGGAACCGCACGCTCGCGATCGGCCTGCAGGACAACGTCGAGACGTGCATGCGCAGCCTCGTCGTGGACCTGGACGACTACGACTGGGAGGGCGACCAGCCGCTGCGCACGCCGATGGAGGACACGGTCATCTACGAGATGCACGTGCGGGGCCTGACCGCGTCGCCCACGTCGCGGGCGGCGAGCCCGGGGACGTTCTCCGCGGTCGCCGAGAAGATCCCGCACCTCAAGCGGCTCGGCGTCACCGCCGTCGAGCTGCTGCCCGTCTTCGACTTCGACGAGACGCACGTCCTGCGCAACGGACCGGACGGCATCCCGCTGCACAACTACTGGGGCTACGACCCGTACGGCTTCTTCGCGCCGCACACCGGCTACTGCACCTCGCCCCATCTGAACACGCACATAGCGGAGTTCAGGGACATGGTGAAGGAGCTGCACCGGGCCGGCATCGAGGTGATCCTCGACGTCGTCTTCAACCACACCAGCGAGGGCAACGAGTTCGGCCCGACCATCAGCTTCCGCGGCCAGGCCAACGAGGCGTACTACCACCTGTGGCCGCAGGACCGCAGCCACTACATGGACTTCACCGGCTGCGGCAACGCGGTCAACGCCAACCACCCCTTCGTCGCGAAGTTCATCATCGAGTCCCTGGAGTACTGGGTCACCGAGCACCACGTCGACGGCTTCCGCTTCGACCTGGCCTCCGAGCTGTCGCGCGGCGACCAGGGCTACGAGATGCCGGTGCCGCCGGTCCTGTGGGCGATCGAGCTGTCCAAGGTGCTCGCCGAGACCAAGATCATCGCGGAGCCGTGGGACGGCGGCGGCCTCTACCAGGTCGGCCGCTTCCCCGGGAAGCGCTGGGCCCAGTGGAACGGCCCGTTCCGCGACGACGTACGGCGCTTCGTGCGCGGTGACGCCGGCGTGGTCGGCGACCTCGCCAAACGGCTGGGCGGCTCCGAGGACCTGTTCGGGCCGCAGAAGGAACTGCCCACCAACAGCATCAACTTCGTCACCTGCCACGACGGCTTCACCCTCAACGACCTGGTGAGCTACGACCACAAGCACAACTACGCCAACGGGGAGGCCGACACCGACGGGTCGAGCGAGAACTACAGCTGGAACTGCGGCGCCGAGGGCCCCTGCGACGACCCGGAGGTGGAGCGCCTGCGCGTACGGCAGATCAAGAACCTGCTGTCCGTCCTGATGCTGAGCAGGGGCGTGCCGATGCTGCTGGCGGGCGACGAGTTCCGCAACAGCCAGAGCGGCAACAACAACGCGTACTGCCAGGACAACCCGACGTCCTGGCTGGACTGGGACCAGGCCGAGAAGGAGGAGGAGACCTTCGAGTTCGTCCGGCGCCTGATCGCACTGCGCCGGCGCTACCGCACCTTCCGCGCACCCCATTTCTACACCGGGCACCTCAACCCACGGCAGCTGCCGGACATCACCTGGCACGGCACGCGTCTGGAGCAGCCCGGCTGGGAGGACACCAACGCCCGCGTCCTGGCCTGCACGCTCGGCGGGTTCGACGGCGATCCCGACCTGCATCTGATCCTCAACATGTACCACTTGGGCCTCGACTTCGAGCTGCCGCACATCCGCGGCCACCGCTGGCACCGCGTCCTGGACACCGCCCAGGCGGGCCCGCGAGACCTCCTTCCGGCCGGCCACGAGGAGCCGTACGACGACCACACCTTCCACGCCCACGGCCGCAGCGTCGTGCTGCTCGCGGCCCTGTCTGACGCGAAGGACAACCCCCGATGAGTGGATCCGCAGCACGTCGCCGCACGTTCTCCGACACGCTCGCCGGTTACGTCACCTACTTCAGCCCCACCGGACGCCGCTTCGGTCTGCGCACCTCCGACGACCGTGAGTTCACGGTCCACCTGCCCCGGAACGTCTCCTCCCGCATCGTCCGCAACCTCGGCGACGCCTACCGCGACACCACCGGCGCCACCTTGGACATGCTCGCCGAGGGCCGCTACCTCTTCGCGTACGGCATCTGCTACGAGTGGGAGGACGGCGAGCGGTTCGAGGCGAAGGAGATCACCTTCCCCGAGGAGCACCGCGGCGCCTACGTCTTCGAGCACCCGGCCTGGTGGGTCCAGCAGGCAGCCGCCGTCGCCGACTTCTACCTGCGCGGGCACTTCCCCGACGGCAAGTACGACTGGCGCAACTTCCGCACCAACCTGACCCTGCACGGTACCCACCTGCCGGACTTCGACGGCGCGGACGTGCGCCAGGAGACCGACACCATCTCGCGGCTCGTGTACGGCCTGTCCACCGCCTACCTGCTGACCGGCGAGGACCGCTTCCTGGACGCGGCCCAGTCGGGCACGGAGTACCTGCGCGAGCACATGCGGGTCGCCGACGACCAGGACGGGTTCGCCTACTGGTACCACGGCATCGACGTCACCGCCACCGGCCAGCGCAAGGTGTACGCCTCGGAGTTCGGCGACGACGTCGACGCGATCCCGATGTACGAGCAGATCTACGCGCTCGCCGGCCCCACCCAGACGTACCGGATCACCGGTGATCCCCGGATCCTGGAGGACATCGACCGCACGGTCGCCCTGTTCGAGCAGTTCTTCAGGGACCGCGAGCACGGCGGGTTCTTCTCCCACATCGACCCGATCACCCTCGACCCGCACGCCGACTCGCTCGGCCCCAACCGGTCGCGCAAGAACTGGAACTCGATCGGCGACCACGCGCCGGCGTACCTGATCAACGCGTATCTGGCCACCGGGCGCGAGGACTTCGCGGCGCTCCTGGAGGAGACCGCGGACACCATCGTCGAGCGCTTTCCCGACGAGCCGGACAGCCCGTTCGTGCAGGAGCGCTTCCACGCCGACTGGTCGCCCGACCGCACCTGGGGCTGGCAGCAGGACCGGGCCGTCGTCGGCCACAACCTGAAGATCGCCTGGAACCTGACCCGCATCAAGTCCCTCGTCGACAAGGGCGGTTACGGCACGCTCGCCGAACGCATCGGTGAGATCATGCCCGCCGTCGGCAGCGACCAGCTGCGCGGGGGCTGGTACGACGTGGTGGAGCGCAGGGCCGACCCGGACAGCGGCATGCACCGCATGGTGTGGCACGACCGCAAGGCCTGGTGGCAGCAGGAGCAGGCGATCCTCGCCTATCTGATCCTCGCGGGCACCACGAACGACCCGGAGCACCTGCGCCTCGCCCGGGAGGCGGCCTCCTTCCACAACGCCTTCTTCCTCGACTACGACGACGGCGGCGTGTACTTCAACGTGCAGGCCAACGGCATCCCGTACCTGCTGGGCACCGAACGGCTCAAGGGCAGCCACTCCATGGCCGGCTACCACTCCCTGGAGCTGTGCTACCTGGCCGCCGCCTACACCGGCCTGCTCATCAGCAACGACACCCTCGCCCTGCACTTCCGGCCGCGCCCGAACGACCTGCCCGACCGTGTCCTGCGCGTCGCGCCCGACCTGCTGCCCGCCGGTTCGGTGGAGCTGACCGGGGTGTGGGTGGACGGCGCCCCGTACCACAACTTCGACGCCAAGGAGCTGACGGTCCGGCTGCCCGAGGGCGGCGAACCGATTCGGGTGCGCGTCGAGTTGGAGGCCGCGCAGATGCGGCTGCGGATGCGCACCGAGTTCGACGGCGACACCGCGCACGTGCGCTGCGCCGGCGTCATCGACACCTCGGAGCTGGAGAAGTTCCGGCGGATCCTGGCCGAGGTGATGGCTGCCGAGCCGCTGCGCGTGGAGTTCCACCTGTGCGAGGTCACCGCGATGAGCCGGCCCGCCATCAACGAACTCCTCTTCCAGCGCACCAAGGCCGGGCTCGACGTCGACTTCGTCATCGTCGGCTGCGCCCTGCCCGACGTCGCGGACGCCCTGCTCGCCACCGACGCCTTCCTCCTGGAAGGCGGGGACGCGTGCGCCCATGACTGAATCCCTCTTCCCGCCGAACGTTCCGCACCGCCTTGGGAGCACTGTGTCCTCTCCGACTCCCCTCTTCCCGCCCCTGCCCCTCTCCTTCCAGGCCTACTGCGGCGACCTGTTCCGCGCACTGGCACGCTCCGACCAGCGGCGCTGGGGCGAGGTCTATCTGCGCGGCCTGCTGTCCGTACCGGGCCGCAAGACACCGACCCGGATCTCCGAGCACGTCCTCGGACGGCCCGCGGTGCAGCAGCTCCAGCAGTTCGTGCACCAGAGCCCGTGGGAGTGCGGGCCGGTGCGGCGGCAGACGGCGCTGCGCTTCGCCGAGGCCTTCGCCGTCGAGGCCTGGTCGGTGGACGAGGCCGTCTTCGTCAAGAACGGCGACCGGTCGGTGGGCGTGGCCCGTCAGTACGCCCCGTCCCAGGAGCGCACCGTCAACTGCCAGCTCGCCTGCGCGGTCTCCCTGGTGGGCGCCGGCGGCGGCCTGCCGGTGAACTGGAGGCTGCTGCTCCCGCCCCACTGGGACCGTGACGAGCAGCTGCGGCAGGCCGCGCACCTGCCCGCGGACGAGCAGTCGCGGCCCCGCTGGCGCTACGTCCTGGAGGCCGTCGACGAGATGACGGAGGAGTGGCTGCTCGACCCGCGTCCCGTGCTCGCGGACTGGCGCAACGAGTCCGAGACCGATCCGCTGCTGTGCGGTCTGGAGGCGCGGGGTCTCGGCTACCTCGTCCAGGTCTCCCCGCGCACCGCCGTCACCATGCCCCGGCCGCACTCGGCGCTACCGGCGGTGCGCGGCACGGTCGCCGACCTCGCCGCGCACGTGGCCCGGCGCACCGAGCGCACGCCGGTCAGCTGGCACGACCGGGTGACCGAGCGCAGGCACCGGTCGCAGTTCCTGTCGACGCCCGCGCTGCTGTGCGCGCAGCCGACGGCGGGCCGGGCCGCGCCCGCGCACCGGCCCACCCCGCGGCACCTGGTCGCGGACTGGCCGTTCGGGCGGCCCGAGCCGCGCGCGTACTGGCTGACGAACCTGCCGGCCCGGCGGCTCGCCGAGGCGTTACCCCTGGCCCACCTGCGGTCGCTGGCCGGTGCGGGCCTGCACCGGCTGCACGGGGACTTCGGGCTCGGTGACTTCGAGGGCCGCTCCTTCCGCGGCTGGCACCACCACGTCACCCTCGCCTCTGCCGCGCTCGGCTACGCGGCGCTGCGGGCAGCGGCGCCCCGGCCAGAACGGGTGCTCAGCGGCTCCGCCGTCTGACCCGTCGTGCGGTGCCTGTCCGGTGGCGGTCCCTCCGCCACCGGACAGGCGCACTCGTGCGCCCGCGTCGGCCGCGCCGTCACCGCGTGCGCTCCGCCTCCTCCGACTTGGCCCCCGTCCGGGTCCGCGTCCTGGCCCTGCTCTTCGTCCAGCCGACCTTCGTCCAGTCGATGTCGCCGAGCCCGGGTATCCCGTAGTTGGCGAGCCCTTCGCGGACCGCCATGACCTGGGGGCGCTGGTACAGCTCGATGTCGTGCCCAAGGCGCCAGATCTCGGTGTCCGCCCGGTTGTAGAGGGCGGTGGCGCGTCGGGTGTCGAGGGTGCCCGCGGCCTGGCGCAGCAGCTTGTCGACGGTGGCGTCGCCGACCCTGCCGTAGTTGAGGAACGACTGGGTGCCGCGCGGCCGTTGGTAGATCGACAGGACGTCGCTGGGGTAGGTGAGGTCGGTGAAGCGGAAGATGGCCAGGTCGAAGTCGCCGTGGTTGAGGTACTTCGCGGTGTAGTCGTTCGTGGGCACCTTCACGATGTCGACCTCGATGCCGGCCCGGCCGAGCATGGACTGCACGAGCTGCGACAGGTCGAGGCCGAGGCGGTTGGTCGCCGTGCTGACGACGAACCGGAGCCGCAGTTTCCGGCCGTCCTTGGTGCGCGTCGTCCCGTCCCCCTGCCGCTTCCAGCCGGCCTTGTCCAGGAGGCGGCAGGCCTCGGTGAGGTCGTACGTGCCCCAGGGGGCGGAGTGGTCGGCGTAGCCGGGCTGGTTGGTCATGAAGATGTGGTTGCCGAGCAGCGGCACGCCGACGGGCAGCCCCTTGGCGGCGACGTCCGCCAGCGCCTCCCGGTCGACGGCGCGCTGGACGGCGTGCCGCACGTCGATGTCCGCCAGCGGTCCCCCGGCGCCGTTGAGCGCGACGTGCACCTCGTCCCAGGCGGAGCCGGTCCGTATCTCGCTGTCCTCGGCGTCCCTCAGCTGCGCGTAGTCCTCGGTGTTGCCCGCGTTGACGGCGTCGATCTCGCCGTTGCGGTAGGCCTGCAGCGCGGCGGGGGGCAGCAGGGTGCGCAGCACGATCTTGTCGAGGCGGGGCCGGGCTCCCCACCAGCGGGGGTCGCGGACGACGGTGGCGGTCTCGGTGGTGGCGTCGAGCGAGCCGACCTCGAACGGGCCTGCTGTTACGGGGATCTGGTTGATCCAGCCCGTGTTGAACTGGGCGGGGGTGGAGATCGCGGAGGCCGGGTACAGCGGCGTGAACAGCCGCTGCCAGTCGGTGTACGGGGCGCGGAAGACGACCTTCACCTCGTGGGCGCCGGTCCCCTCGCCCACCGAGGCGATCTGGTCGTAGCCCGTGGGGTCGGCGACGTGGTAGCGGTCGTCGCCCCGGCCGATGGCCCGCCACTGGGCGGCGAAGTCCGCCGCGCCGACGGGCCGTCCGTCGGACCAGCGGGCCCTGGGGTTGAGCCGGTAGACCACGGTCTGCGGTGCGGTGCCGGTGACCTTCGCCGACAGGAGGTAGTCGGTGTCGGGGTGCGGGACGCCGCGGGCGTCGCGCCGGAAGAGGCGGGGTTCCACCAGCTGCGCGAGCTGGTCGACGCCGTCGGTGGCGCCGTCGACCTGGTGGAAGTTGAGCTGGGTGGGCCAGGCCGAGATGCCGAGGGTGAGCGTCCCGCCGTCGCGGAGCCGGCCGGCGGAGGCGGCGCCGATGCCCTGGGACCCGTACTGGGCCGCCGCGGTGGACCGTTGCGCGTCCGGTGGGGCGCCGGAACCGCTGCATCCGACGAGCACCGTCGTCATCAGCAATCCGATGGCGGCTCCGACACGACGTAATCGGCTCACAGGTCCTCCTGGTCAATGCAAAAGATCACCAAAAGATGCGAACTGACCTACGAATTCGGTCGGTTGAACTTACCATTGACCGGATCGCGCTCATGCGGTCCGCCTGTTGCTTGACACCGAGGAGGGCCATGGCCGGCCGTGCGCTCGCGCGCCTCGCGCGCAGCGGCGCCCTCCTTCTCGTCTCGGTCCTCGTCTCCTACGTGATCGCCTCCGTCGCGCTCAGTCCGCGCGCCCACTTCGAGGAGCGCGCCCCCCGCCCGCCCGCCGCGGCGGTCGACCACGAACTGGCCGCGCTCGGCCTGGACGACCGCTCTCCGGTCCTCGCCCGGTTCGGCCACTGGTCCTGGCGTGCGCTCCACGGCGACCTGGGGCGCACGATCGACGGGGAGCCGGTGAACGCGGAGTTCGCCCGGCGTGTCGGTGTCTCGGTGCGGTTGCTGCTGGTGGGAACGGTGGTGGGGACGGGGCTCGGGGTGCTCGCGGGCGTGTGGGCGGCGCTCGGCGCGGGCCGCCTGCCTGACCATGTGACGACGGTCCTCTCCTTCCTAATCCTGTCCGTCCCCACGTTCGTGCTGGCGCTGCTGCTCAAGGACGGCGCGCTCTCCTTCAACCACAGCGTCGGTCACACGGTGATCCGTTACACCGGCGAGTCGACGCCGGGGCGCCGGGGCGCCTGGCCGTCCCTGCTGGCCGACCGGGCCTCCCATCTGGTGCTGCCGGCCGCCACGGTGGCGCTGGGGGCGATCGCCTCCTACAGCCGCTACCAGCGTGCCGCGACCCTCGACGTGCTCGCGGCCGACCATCTGCGCACCGCGCAGGCCAAGGGCCTCACGCCCGGCCGTGCGCTGCTCCGCCACGGGCTGCGCGTGTCGCTCGTCCCGATGGCGACGTTCTTCTCCTTCGGCTTCCTGGCCCTGTTCACCGGTTCGGTCTTCGCCGAGCAGATCTTCGGCTGGCCCGGTGTGGGCTGCTGGTTCCTGGACGCGGCGCGGGAGGGCGACGTCAACTCCGTCGTCGCGGTCTGCCTGTTCGCGGCCGTGGCGGTGCTGCTCGCGGGGCTGCTCGCCGACGTGCTGCTGGTGGTGCTGGATCCCCGGGTGCGCCGGTGAGACAGGCCCTGCCGCGTGCGCCGGGCGCGCTCCTGGGCCTCGTACTGATCGTCCTGCTGTGCCTGTACGCGGGCGTCGGCCCGTACATGTCCCCGTGGTCGCCCACCGACGTGGACTACGGCTCGCTCAGCGCGCCGCCGGGAGCGGGGCACTGGTTCGGCACCAACCGGATCGGCCAGGACGTGTTCGCGCAGACCGCGCGCGGACTGCAGAAGTCGCTGCTGATCGGCCTGTTCGTGGCGCTGGCGGGCACGGCGTTCGCCGCGCTGGTCGGGACCTGCGCGGGCTACTTCGGCGGCTGGACCGACCGGGCCCTGACGTTCCTGGTGGACGTGTTCCTCGTGGTCCCGGGGTTCCTCGTGCTCGTCGTGGTGGCACCCGCGCTGCGCGGGGCGGGCTGGGCGGCGTACGCGGGCGCCCTCGCCGCGCTCGGCTGGATGCTCACGGCACGGGCGGTCCGCGCGACGGCGCTCTCCCTGCGCGAGCGCCCGTACGTGACGGCGGCCCGGCACATGGGCGTGCCGCCCCTGCGCATCGTCCGCCGCCACATCCTGCCCCACATGACCTCCTTCCTGATCACCCACGCGACGCTCGCCACGGCCGGCGCGGTGATCAGTGAGGCGGGCCTGTCGTACTTCGGCTTCGGTGTGCAGCCGCCCGACGTGTCCCTGGGCACGCTGATCGCGGACAGCACGGAGGCGGCGCTGACCTATCCGTGGATGTTCTTCTTCCCCACCGGCATGCTGCTCTGCTTCGTCCTCGCGGTGAACCTGGTCGGCGAGGCGCTGCGCCGCGCGCTCGACTTCTCGGCCGCCCGGACGGAGGTCCCCGCATGAGCACGGTCCTCGAACTACGGGACCTGCGCGTGGAGTTCGGCGACGGTGTCACCCCCGTGCGCGGGGTCGACCTCTCCCTGCGCCGCGGTGAGGTGCTCGGTCTCGTCGGGGAGTCGGGCGCGGGCAAGACCCTCACCGCGCTCGCGGCGCTCGGGCTGCTGCCGCGCGGGGCGCGGGCGCGCGGCTCGGTACGGCTGCTCGGCACCGAGCTGGTCGGCCTGCGCGTGCGCGACCTCGCGCGGTTGCGCGGCAGCCGCATCGCCATGGTCTTCCAGGACCCGCTGGCCGCGTTCACGCCGGTGCACCGGATCGGAGACCAGATCGGCGAGGTGCTGCGCATCCACGAACGGCCGCGCCCCGCACGGCGGTCGGCGCGGCAGCGTGCGGTGGAACTCCTCACCGAGCTGCGCGTCCCCGACCCGGAGCGGGTCGCCCGCGCCTACCCGCACGAACTCTCCGGTGGTCTGCGCCAGCGCGCCATGATCGCGATGGCGGTCGCGGGCCGGCCCGATGTCATCGTCGCCGACGAACCCACCAGCTCCCTCGACGTCAGCGTGCAGGCGGAGATCCTCGCCGCCCTGGAGGAGGCGCGGGCGGCGACCGGCGCGGCGCTGCTGCTCGTCAGCCACGACCTCGGCGTGGTCGCGGGCGCGGCGGACCGGGTGGCGGTGATGTACGCGGGCCGGGTCGTGGAGACGGCTCCGACGGACCTCCTGTTCGCGGGCCCCCGGATGCCGTACACGATGGGCCTGCTCGCCGCGGCGCCCCGGCTGGACGCGGCCCACGCGCTGATCCAGATCCCGGGGGCGCCACCGGCCCCCGGGGAACGGCCCGAGGGCTGCGCCTTCGCACCGCGCTGCCCGGTAGCCGGGCCCGAGTGCGAGCGCACCGCCCCCGTGCTGAGGGCGCACCCCGTTGCGGCACGAGAGGGTACGCGGGCCTCCACCGCGCGCCCGCAGCCGCCGGCACCCACCGGGCCGCCGACCGCCTCCGGGCCCCCGGCGGCGGGCGGTCACCAGGTGGCCTGCCTGCGCCCCGAGGTCACGGCCACCCGCACGGCGGCGGACCTGTATCCCGCCTCGCCGCGGCCCGAGCCCCGCTCCAGCCCCCACTCCCCCGTCCCGGCCCTGCGGGTCACGGCCCTCCAGGCGGCCTACGGCGACCACCGCGCCGTCCTGCACGCCGACCTCGAAATCCGGCGCGGCGAGACCGTCGCGCTGGTCGGCGAGTCCGGCGCGGGCAAGTCGACGACGCTGTCCAGGATCATCGCGCTCACCGCGCCGGCCGGCGGCCGCGTCGAGGTCCTGGGACAGGACACGGCCCTCCTCACGCGGTCCGCGCAGCGGAGTCTGCGCGGGCGCGTCCAGATCGTGCTCCAGGACCCCTCGGCGAGCCTGGACCCCCGGATGACGGTCGCGCGGATCGTCGCGGAGCCGATGGAGGCCCGGCGCACACCGCCGGAGCACATCACCGCCCGCGTCCGTGAACTGCTGGCCCAGGTGGAGCTGGACCCGCGGGCGGCCGGGCGGCGCCCGCACCAGCTCTCCGGCGGCCAGCGCCAGCGCGTCGCCCTGGCGCGCGCCCTCGCGGTCCGCCCCGAGCTGCTCCTGCTCGACGAGCCCGTCTCGGCGCTCGACGTGTCCGTACAGGCCGGGATCATCGCGCTGCTGCGCCGCCTGACGTCCGCTCCGGGGAGCCCGGCCTGCCTGCTGGTCTCGCACGACCTGGCGGTCGTCCGGCAGCTCGCGGACCGGGTCGTGGTGATGCACGGCGGACGCACCGTGGAATCCGGCACCGTCGACGCGGTGCTCGGCCGGCCCCGGCATCCGTACACGCGCGCGCTGCTGTCCGCCGTACCGGTCCCCCGTCCGGACGCGCGGCGGCCCCGGCCCGTTCCGCCGCCGGTCGCCCCGGAGGACGTCGACACGTCCGCGGGCTGCGCCTTCCGCGGGCGCTGCCCCGTCTACCGCCGCCTTGCGGCGGAGCACCGCCTGCTGTGCGAGCGCGACCTTCCCGCGCCCGCCGCGCCGGCCGGCGCGGCCTGCCACTTCCCCCACCCGGACGAGGGGGCGCCCCTTCGTGGCCGTCCGGCCTCGAAGGGGCGCCCCCCTGCCGCGCAGTGACCTTCCCGGGCGCTCAGCGTGCCGCCACGGCCTCCGCGTAGACCTCCAGGGTCCGCTCGGCGGCCCGGTCCCACGAGAAGTGCGTCACGGCCCGCTCCCGGCCCGCGGCGCCGAGCCGCCGCGCACGTGCCGGGTCACCGATCAGCTCACTGACGGCTCGGCCGAGCTGCTCGGCGTACTCGCCGGGGTCGGCCGGCTCGCCCGAGGCGTCGGGCCGTGGCTCGAACCCGACCAGCGTGCCGGTCTCCCCGTCGGCGACGACCTCGGGGATGCCCCCGACGGCGGCGGCCACGACGGCCGTGCCGCACGCCATCGCCTCCAGGTTCACGATGCCCATCGGCTCGTACACCGAAGGGCACACGAACACGGTGGCGTGGGTGAGCAGTTGACGTACGGACGTGGTGTCCAGCATCCCGTCGATGCGGAACACGCCGTCGCGCACGGTGCGCAGCTCCTCGACGAAGGCGGCCGTCTCGGCGGCGATCCGCGGGGTGTCCGGCTGCCCGCAGCACAGCACGAGCTGCGCCTCGGGCGGCAGGCCGAACGCCGCCCGCAGCAGGTGCGTCAGCCCCTTCTGGCGGGTGACGCGGCCGACGAACAGCACGTAGGGCCGGTCCGGGTCGATGCCGTGGCGGCGCAGGGCGTCGGTCCGGGGATCGGGCCGGTACGCGTCCGCGTCGATGCCGTTGTGGATCACCCGCACCTTTTCCGGCGCGACCTGCGGGTAGACGCGCAGGACGTCCTCGCGCATCGCCGCGGAGACGGCGACGACCCGGTCCGCCGCGCAGACGGCCGCGCGTTCCATCCAGCTCGACAGCGCGTAACCCCCTCCCAGTTGCTCGGCCTTCCACGGCCGCAGCGGCTCCAGGCTGTGCATCGTCATGACGTGGGCCGCCCCGTGCAGGGTGCGGGCGAGGTGGCCGGCCATGTTGGCGTACCAGGTGTGGCTGTGCACGACGTCCGCGCCCGCGCAGTCGCGTGCCATGGCCAGGTCCGCGCCGAGGAACCCCAGCGCGGCGTCGGCCGCGGCGAGTTCGGCGTCGGCGCGGTAGGCCGTGACGTCGTCCTCCTGCCTGGGGCCGCCCAGGCAGCGCACTCGTACGTCCGTGAGCCGCCGCAGGCTGCGCGACAGCTCGGCCACGTGGACTCCCGCGCCGCCGTAGACCTCGGGCGGGTACTCGCGGGTGAGCAGGTCCACTCGGGGAGGTGTCCCGCGGTCAGCAGCAGGCTCCACCGATCGCCTCCTCCTTGCTGACCGGTACGGGCCGGCCGGGTCCGGACGATTCGACACGCCAGCCGAGGACCACGCCTCCCCCGACACACAGCACCAGGAGGAGTACCAGCAGGCTGTTCCTCATCTTCGAGCCCCCCAATCGTCACGCTCTCATGCGAGTTGACAAGATGAGTCAATCCTCAGTCACTTTTAGAGTCAAGTAATAGTCCGGCAAAGCCCGCTGGCCGATACGGGTATCTACCGACTCGCGCCAAATAAGCGAGACTTGGCACAGACCCCTAGGCTTCGCAGAGTCACGCTGGTAACTTTGAGTTGTCACACAACTAGTCATGAACTCCGGAAGGAGTCCCCATGGATCACGCCAAGGTGGAAGAGGCAGAGGGCCTTGGGGGCCGCATAAGGACCCTTCGGATACGGCGGGGACTGAAGCAGCAGGACCTCTCCTCGGCGGAGGCCTCCACGAGTTACATCTCCCTGATCGAGTCGGGCAAGCGCGTCCCGTCCTCGTCGGTGCTGGCCACCATCGCGGAGAAGCTCGGCACCTCCCCCGACTACCTGATGACCGGCATCGACGACCGCCGCGCCGAGGAGAACCGGCTGAAGCTGGCCTTCGCCGAGATGGCGCTGCGCAACGGGGACAACGGCGAGGCACTGCAGTCCTTCGGCGAACTCCTCTCCAACCGTTCGGCACTGGACGCGGCGATGATCCGGCGCGCACTCATCGGGCAGGCCACCGCGCTGGAGAAGACCGGCCGCCTCGAAGCGGCCATCTCCGTCCTCGACGGCCTGCACCGCGATGCGACCCTCGCCGTCGGCTCCGACGAATGGTGCCGCATCGCGGTCGCCCTGTGCCGCTGCTACCGCGACGCCGGCGACGTCGCGCTCAGCATCGACATCGGCGAACGCGCGGTGGCGCAGCTGGACGGGCTCGGCCTGGAGACGACGATGGACCACATCCAGCTGGGGGTCACCCTCATGGGCTCCTACCACATGCGCGGCGACCTGACCCGCGCCCAGCTCCTCGGGGAGCGCCTGCTGCCCGCGGCCGAGACCCAGGGCTCCCACGGGGCCCGCGGCGCCGTCTACTGGAACGCGGGGCTCGTCGCCGGCTCCCAGGGGCGGTTGAGCGAGGCGATCGCCCTGACCGAACGGGCGCTCGCGATGATGGCCGAGGGCGACAACGCGCGCCATTCGGCCATGCTCAGGATGAACTACGGCTCGATGCTCCTGCAAATGGACCCGCCCCGCCCCGAGCGCGCCCTGGAACTGCTGGAGTCCGCCCAGGGGACGCTGGCCGAGGTCGGCAGCGCCAGCGAGCTGTCCCGGTGCGAGCTGAACCTGGCCAACGCGGAGAAGCACCTCGGCCGCTGGGACGCCGCCGCCGCCCACGCGGAGCGGGCGCTGGGGCTGCTCGGCGCCGACTCCCGGGTGCTGTCGGCGCTGGCACGGACCTACCTCGCCGAGATCTGCCTGCTGCGCAACGCCGCGGAGGAGGCCGTGCAGCACCTCCACTCGGCGGCACGGCAACTGCGCCAGCTGCCGCCCTCGCCGGACTCCGCGCACACCTGGCGCCGCATCGGCGACCTCTGGCGCCGCCACGGCAACCCCGACGAGGCGCTCAACGCCTACGACGTGGCGCTCAGCGCCGCCGGCCTGGCCCGCACCCGCGCTCCGGAGGCCGCCCTCAACGACCGGCGCTGACCACCACCTCCACCACCCGGTCCCGCAGCCGCCCCATCGCCGCCACCGTCCCCGCCTCCACGTTCACGCGGACGACGGGGCCGGTCCCGGGGGCGCGCACGTTGAACCAGGCCCCGTCGGCCAGTTCGCCGGTGACCCCGTCGAGGTGGTCGAGGGCCGTTCCCTCGGCGGCGAAGTGGCGCACCACGCGCTGGAGGGCGGCCGGCGGGTCCGGCACGCGGACGTCGATCGTGCCGGAGGAGGCGTACCGGTCGTGCCGGGCGGCCAGCTCCGACAGCTCACGGCCGCAGTCGCCGAGTTCGGCCAGCAGGTGCAGCGCGGCCAGCATGCCCGTGTCGGCGTACCAGAAGTCGCGGAAGTAGTAGTGGCCGCAGTGCGCGCCGCCGAACGCCGCGTCCTGCTCGGCCATCAGCGCCTTGATGGCCGCCGGGCCGGTCCGGGACCGCACGGGGATGCCGCCCGCCTCCTTGATCGCGTCGATGGCCGAGGTGGCCGTGAGCAGGTCGTGGACCACGGCGGCGCCCGGCCTGCGGGCCAGCTCGCGCCCGGCGACCAGCGCGATCACCGTGGCGGGCGGGACGACGGCGCCGCGCTCGTCGACGGCGAGCACGCGGCCGCCGTCGCCGTCGAAGGCCAGGCCGACGTCGGCCGCGGACTCCCGTACCGCCTCCCGCAGCCCGCTCACGTCGGCCAGGTCCGGCGCCCCGCTGGGAAACGTCCCCGTCAACTCGCAGCGCACGGCGACCAGTTCGATCGACGGGTGGGCCAGGACGAGCGGGGCCGTCAGGCCCGCCATGCCGTTGCCCGCGTCCACGACGACCTTCAGGGGACGGATGCCCGAGAGGTCCACCAGCGTGCGCAGGTGCGCGGCGTAGTCGTGCAGGACGCGGGTGGGCAGGACCGAGCCGGGACGGTCGGTCAGCGGCGGGCGGGGGGCGCGCAGACGGCGGCGGAGCAGTTCCATGCCGGTGCCCTCGGCGACGTCGACGGCGCCCGCGCGGCACAGCCGGATCCCGTTGTACGCGGCCGGCGCCCGGCCCGCCGTGATCATGGCGCCGGGGACGTCCAGGCGGCCCGAGACGTAGGACAGGTAGTCGGTGGAGCCCAGGCCCGCGTCGAGGACGTCGGCGCCCTGGTCGAGGACGCCCTGGGCAAAGGCGTCGGCGAGACAGGGCGAGGACTGGCGCACGTCGTGGGCGACCGCGATCGCGCCCGCGCCGGTCAGCTCGGTGAACGCGGCCCCGGCGCGGTAGGCGAGGCCGGGGTCCACCTCGGCCCGGAACAGGCCCCTGATGTCGTGCGGGGTCACGATCCGGTCGTACAGGTCGTCCTCGGGTTCAGTGGTCATCGAGGTCGTCCTCCTCCAGGTCGGGAGCCGGGTCCCCGGCCGGCTCCAGCCACACCACCGCGAGCGGGGGCAGGGTGAGGGCGGCACTGTGCGCGCGCCCGTGCCAGGGGACCGGCTCGGACCGGACCGCCTTCTCGTTGCGTACGTCACCGCCGCCGTATTCCGCCGCGTCGGTGTTCAGCACCTCACGCCAGGCGGCGGCGTCCGGCAGGCCCACGCGGTAGCCGGTACGGACGACCGGCGAGAAGTTGGCGACCACGACGAGGGGGCGCCCGGCCGCGTCGTGCCGTACGAAGGACAGGACGTTCGCCTCGGCGTGCGAGGCGTCGATCCAGGAGAAGCCGGCCGGGTCCGCGTCCAGCTCCCACAGGGCCGCGGTGGCGCGGTAGCGGATGTTGAGGTCGCGGACCAGGGCGCGGACGCCGCGGTGGTCGGCGTTGCCCGGCCACGCCTCGTCGAGCACCCACCACTGCGGCCCCGCGTCGGGGTCGAACTCCTCCGGCTGGCCGAACTCCTGTCCCATGAACAGCAGTTGCTTGCCCGGATGGGACCACATGAAGGCGAACAGCGCCCGCAAGGTCGCGCGGCGCTGCCACCAGTCACCCGGCATCTTCGCCACCAGCGCGCCCTTGCCGTGCACGACCTCGTCGTGGGAGAGCGGCAGCAGGTAGCGCTCGTCGTAGGCGTAGACCATGGCGAAGGTCATCTCGTCCTGGTGCCAGGCACGGTGGACCGGGTCGCGGGCGAGGTGGCCCAGCGTGTCGTGCATCCAGCCCAGGTTCCACTTGAGGTCGAAGCCGAGGCCGCCGAAGCCGTCGTCGCCGACCTCGTAGGTGGGCCGCGTCACGCCGGGCCAGGCCGTGGACTCCTCGGCGATGGTCAGGGCACCGGGCGCGGCGCGGCGGACCGTGTCGGTCAGCTCCTGGAGGAAGGCGACCGCGTCGAGGTTCTGGTGGCCGCCGTGCTCGTTGGGGCTCCAGGCGCCGTCCGGACGGGAGTAGTCGAGGTAGAGCAGGGAGGCGACGGCGTCCACGCGCAGCGCGTCCGCGTGGAACTCCGTGCACCAGTAGACGGCGCAGGCGACGAGGAAGTTGCGGACCTCGCGGCGCCCGTGGTCGAACTCCAGGGTGCCCCAGTCGGGGTGGTGCGCGCGGCGGGGGTCGGAGGGCTCGTAGAGCGGCTCTCCGTCGAAACGGGCCAGCGCGAAGCCGTCCTCGGGGAAGTGCGCGGGAACCCAGTCCAGGATGACGCCGATGCCCGCCGCGTGCAGCGAGTCGATCAGGTGCTTCAGGTCGTCGGGGTCTCCCAGGCGGGAGGTGGGCGCGTAGAAGCCGGTGACCTGGTAACCCCAGGAGCCGCCGAAGGGGTGCTCCATGACGGGCATGAACTCCACGTGGGTGAAGCCGAGTTCGCTGACGTACGCCGGCAGTTCGGCGGCGAGGTCGCGGTAGGTGAGTCCGGGCCGCCAGGACGGCAGGTGCACCTCGTACACCGACAGGGGGCGGCTGTGGCAGTCGGCGCCGCCGCGGCTCGCCATCCAGGCGGCGTCTTCCCACGCATAGGCCGAGGTGTGCACGACGGAGGCGGTGGCGGGCGGGACCTCGGTGGCGCGGGCCAGCGGGTCGGCCTTCTGCAGCAGGCGGCCGTCGCGGGTGTGGATCTCGTACTTGTAGCGGGTGCCCGCGCCGGCGCCCGGCACGAACAGCTCCCACACACCGCTGGAACCGAGCGAGCGCATCGGGTGGGCGGTGCCCCAGCCGTTGAAGTCGCCGATGACGCGCACGCCCTGGGCGTTCGGCGCCCAGACGGCGAAGGACGTTCCCGTCACGCCGTCGAGGGTGCGGACGTGGGAGCCGAGGACCCGCCACAGGAGTTCGTGGCGGCCCTCGGAGACGAGGTGCAGGTCGATGTCGCCGAGCGTGGGCGGGAAGCGGTACCCGTCGTGGTGGAGCCGCTCGACGCCGTCGTCGTAGGTGACCAGGAAGCGGTGGTCCGTGCCCGCGCCGGGGAGTGTGCCGGTGAACAACCCGTCCCGCTCGTGCGTCAGCGTGGCCCGCTCGCCCGTGGGGCGCACCGCGACGACGCTGCGGGCCAGGGGCTTCAGGGCGCGTACGACGGTGTGCCCGTCGCCGGTGGGGTGGGCGCCGAGGAAGCTGTGGGGGTCGTGGTGGGCGCCGCCGAGGATGCGGTCCAGGTCGACATCCGGGTGGGGGGTGGTCACGGGCAACGTCGCGGTCCTCTCGGGCTCGGTCCCGCCCCTCACCGTGGGGGGCGGTCCGCCGTGGGCGAAATGCGGTGGGTCGGTGGTCGCCGGCGCGGCTGCCCGCGTCCTCGCGGGCGCGGGGGCCGGACCGGCCTTCAGGTGCGGGCCAGCCGGTGCACCGCCTCCAGCGGGATCGGCAGCCAGTCCGGGCGGTGGCGGGACTCGTAGACGGCCTCGTAGACCGCCTTGTCCGCCTCGAAGGCCCGCAGGGGAAGGGGGTGGCAGTGCGGGTCCGTGCCGCCGGCGTCCGCGTAGCCGGCGAGGAACGCGCGCCGGTTGCGGATCGCCCACGCGTGCGCGCGGCGGGTGCGGCGCAGGCGGGCGCCCGGGGTGTCGTCCAGGTCGCGGGCGCGCAGGGAGCGCAGGCCCGCGCGGGCGGCGTAGTCGAAGGAGCGGAGCATGCCCGCCACGTCCTTGAGCACGGGTTGCGCCCCGGCGCGTTCCGCGGCCGGCCGGGCCGGTTCGCCCTCGAAGTCGATCAGCTGCCAGCCGGCCGGGGTGGGCAGCGCCTGCCCCAGGTGCAGGTCGCCGTGGACCCGCTGGGCGAGCACCGCGCAGCCGCGCGCGCCCGCCCGTGCGTAGGCGTCGTAGAGCCGGGCGATCCCGGCGCGGTGCCGGGCCAGCGCCGGTACCTCCCGCAGCGCGCGGTCCAGGCGTTCGGTCATCCCGGCCGCCTGCCGTGCGATGTCGTCCGGGGTGAGGCGCACGCGCGGGAACACGTCGGCCAGCGTCGTGTGCACCTCGGCTACGGCCGCGCCCAGTGCACGGGCGTGTGCGGTGAAGCCGCCGGTCGCCGGGACGGTGGAGCAGGTGCCGTCCACGCAGTCGGCGACCTGCCGCACGGCGATCTGCCAGCCGTCGCCGTCGGCCGGCAGCAGGTCCTCCATGAGGCCGAGGACCAGGCCGGTGCCGCCGGTGAGCAGGGTGCCGTGCAGCCGGGGGGTGCGCGGGCAGCGCGCCTGGGTGAGCGCGTGCAGCGTCTCGACCTCCAGGTGCGGGCCGGGCTCGGGGCGCCGGTAGATCTTCAGCAGCAGCCGGTCGCCGTAGACGACGGCGCTGTTGCTCTGTTCGGCGGTCAGCGGCCGGGGCACGAGGCCCACCGGCAGCGGCATCCGGGTGGTGCGCTGCATGCGCAGCCCGCCGTCCGTGCCGCGGGCGAGGTGGCGCAGGAGTACGCCCATGAGGGCGGCGTCCTGCGTGGCCTCGTACAGGGTCCAGCCGCGCCAGTCCCCTTCGGTCACCTGTCCGATGGCAGCGCCCGCGAGCCGCGGGGGCAGTTCGGGGCGCAGGCCGAGCAGGCACTGGTACAGCTGCCCGTCTCCGGTACGCAGCACCGTGTGCAGCAGGGCGGGCGCCTGCTCCCGTACGACGTCGGCCACGACCGGGGTGAGCCCGTCGGCGGAGCCGGCCCCGGCCGCGTACCAGCGGCGGGTCCGCAGCCAGGGGTCGAGCAGCGGCAGCAGCGGGGCGACGGGCTGCCGCTGCCCGACGAGGGGGGCGAGGGTCATGCCGACTCCCCGGCGGGGACCAGGAGGTGGGCCGGGGAGCGGCCCGGTTCCAGGTGGAAGTACGTCTCCCGGCGCCAGGCGTGGATCTCGCCGGTGAGTTCGTCACGCATCTTCAGGGAGCCGTCGTCGGGCAGGCCGAGCGCGGTCAGGTCGAAGGTGACGGTGCCCTCGGCCGGCAGGTGCGGGTCGAGGTTGACGACGGCGAGGACGGTGTCGAGCGAGCCGTCGGGCAGTCTCACCTGCTTGGAGTAGGCGATGACCTGCGGGTGCGGCACGCTGTGGAAGCGGAGGTTGCGCAGCTCCTGGAGGGCCGGGTGGGCGCGGCGCAGCTCGTTGAGGCGGGTGATCAGGGGGGCGATGGAGCGGCCTTCGGCGTCGGCGGCGGCCCAGTCGCGCGGGCGCAGCTCGTACTTCTCGGAGTTCTTGTAGTCCTCGGTGCCCGGCTGGAGGACCTCGTTCTCACACAGTTCGTACCCGGCGTACACGCCCCACGTCGGGGCGAGGGTCGCGGCCAGCACGGCGCGCGTCTCGAAGGCGGGGCGGTCGCCGCCCTGGAGGTAGGCGTGCAGGATGTCCGGGGTGTTGACGAAGAGGTTGGGGCGCAGGAAGTCGGCGCTGTCGTGCGCGAGTTCATGCGCGTACTCGGTCAGCTCCTCCTTCTCGTTCTTCCAGGTGAAGTACGTGTACGACTGCTGGAAGCCGGCCTGCGCGAGGGCGTGGACCATGGCGCGCCGGGTGAAGGCCTCGGCGAGGAAGACCACGTCGGGGTCGCGGCCGTTGATCTCCGCGATCACCCGCTTCCAGAAGCCGACGGGTTTGGTGTGCGGGTTGTCGACGCGGAAGATCCGTACGCCCTGGTCCGTCCAGAAGCGCAGCAGCCGCACGCTCTCGGCGACGAGCCCTTCGAAGTCCCGGTCGAAGGCGAGGGGGTGGATGTCCTCGTACTTCTTGGGCGGGTTCTCGGCGGGGGCGACCGAGCCGTCGAGCCGCTGGGTGAACCACTCGGGGTGCTCGGTGAGCCACGGGTGGTCGGGCGAGCACTGGAGGGCGAAGTCGAGCGCGACCTCCAGGCCCAGCTCGCCGGCCCTGGTGACGAACCGGCGGAAGTCGTCGAGGGTGCCCAGGTCCGGGTGGACGGCGTCGTGGCCGCCCTCGGCCGAGCCGATGGCCCACGGCGAGCCCACGTCGTGCTCGCCGGCGACGAGGGCGTTGTCCCGGCCCTTGCGGTGGGTGCGCCCGATGGGGTGGATCGGCGGCAGGTACACCACGTCGAAGCCCATCGCGGCGATCGCGGGCAGCCGCAGCGCCGCCGTCGCGAACGTGCCGCTGACCGGCGGGCCGCCGTCGGTCAGCCGGGCGCCCTCCGAGCGCGGGAACATCTCGTACCAGGCGCCGACGAGGGCCCTGCGCCGCTCCACGAGCAGCGGCAACGGCCAGGTGGGGGTGACCAGTTCGCGCAGCGGGTGCCGCCGCAGCGCGGCGGCCGCCTCCGGGGCTGCGCTCGCGGCGAGCCGCCGGGAGACGGGGCTCGTGCCGTCGCCCAGGGCACGGGCCACCGCCCTGACCGCCTCGCGGCGGCCGGTGTCCGGGATCCCGTGGGCGGCCCGCTCGTACAGCAGCGCGCCCTCGGCGAGCATCAGCTCGACGTCGACGCCGGCCGGGATCTTCACCTCGGCGTCGCGGCGCCAGGTGGCGACGGGGTCGGCCCACGCCTCGACGCCGTAGGTCCATCTGCCGGGCTCCGGGACCACGACGGTGGCCTCCCACCGGTCGGCGTCCGGGTCGACGGGGGTCATCGGGATCCAGCCCGCGGCCAGCCCCCGCGCGTCCCGCAGCACGACGTTGGCGCCGATCTCGCCCGGGCCCTCGCGGAACACGGTGGCGCTGACGGTGAGGGTCTCCCCCGCGACCGCCTTCACGGGCACGGCGCCGCCGCGCACCTGGGGACGGACGTCGCGCACGGGGATGCGGTCGCTGACGGGGACGCGGGCGCCGGGGTCCATGACGGCGGTCATCGCGCACCTCCCAGGGCCGTGGCCCGGCCCGCGCCCCGCGCCCGCGCGGCCCGGTCCCCCTCGCGGGCGGCGATCAGGTCGATGATCGTCCGGGCGAAGAGGTGGCAGTGCGCCCCGGTGCGCCCGGTGACCAGGTCGTCGTCGACGACCACGTCCTCGTCGACGTACAGGCCGCCCATGTTCCGCAGGTCGCCGAGCAGGTTGTTGTGGACGACGGCGCGGCGCCCGCGCACGAGGTGCGGCACCGGGGCGGTCAGCCACATGCCGTGGCAGATGATGCCCTTGACGATGGCCGGGTCCTGGAAGGCGCGTCGCAAGAACCGAGCGGCGGGTGGGAGTTCGTCCGGGTCCTCGGTGTAGCGCAGGCGGTCGGAGACCATCCCGGAGGGGACGATCACCGCCGAGAACTCCTTGAGCGCGAACTCGTCGACGTCCTCGAAGGACTCGCGCACGACGAACGGCATCCGGTGCTCGTGCCCCTGGAAGGTGATCTCGTCCTGGCCCCACATCCGGGACAGGAAGTGCACCTCGGCGCCTTCCTCGGGGAAGCGGTGCTGATAGTAGAGGATCTCGGGTTCGTAGAAGTCGCTCTCCAGCAGGATCGCGATCTTGTGTCCGTTCAGTCGCACGGCTCACTCCTGCCTTCCGCGTCCGGTGACCAGGTCGACCAGGAACGGGCCGGGGGTGCCGAGCGCCTGCTCGACGGCCGCGGCGGCCTGGTCGGGTTTCCCGACCCGGACGCCCGGGACGCCCAGGGAGCGGGCGAGGCCCACGAAGTCGATGGCCGGCGTGGACAGGTCGAACATCTCCGGCTGTGCGTGCGCGGCGATGTCCACGCTCTTCCAGTACTCCTCGATGTTGAGTTCGAGGAGCCGGTAGCTGCTGTTGTTGCAGATGACGAACTTGGCCCCGATGCCGTAGCGGGCCGCCGTCCACAGGGCCTGGATCGTGTACAGGGAACCGCCGTCGCCGGTGAAACCGACCACCGTCCGCTCCGGGTGGGCGAGCTGGGCGGCGATGGCGCCGGGGATGCCCACCCCGAGGGAGCCGCCCCTGGTCTGGTGCCAGTGGCCGGGGCGGGTCGGCGGCAGGTGGCGGGTGAGGTCGGGGGACGCGGTGAGCGCCTCGTCGAAGACGACGGCGTCCTCGGGGAGCCTGCGTGCCAGTTCCTGGAGGAAGGCTTGCGTCGGCAGGGCGTCCGGGTCGAGCTCGGTGCCGTCCTGGCGGCGGGCGGCGGCCCGTTCGCGCGAGCGCGCCGCCGACCGCTGTGCGAACCACTCGTCCGCCCGCGCCCGGCTGCGCGGGCTCATCCGCCGCTCCAGCGCGTGGGTGAGCCCGTCGAGGGCGCGCCGCGGGTCGGCGGCGATGCCCAGGTCGACGGGGAAGTTCTTGGCGATGGCGTCGGTGTCCAGGTCGATGTGGACGACGGGGGCGCCGTCGGCGAAGACGCCGTCGAGGGCCGGGAAGACCTCGGGGAGCGCGTACGTGCCGACGAGGAGGACGGCGTCGGCCGCTGCGGTGACCTTCCGGCTGCTCTCGCCGAACATGTGGCCCAACTGTCCTGCGTAGGCGGGGTGTTCGACGGACAGGTTCACCTCGGCCCAGTCCGCTCCCCACACCTGGGCGCCCCACGTCCGCGCGAGCCGCCCCAGTTCCTCCTGCGCGCCCGCGAAGTGCACGCCGTCGCCCGCGATCACGATCGGCCGCTCGGCTCCCGCGAGGAGACCGGCCGCCCGGTCGAGCACCTCGGGGCCGGCGGTGGCCGTGACGTCGACGTAGGAGGTGGGCACGGCCGGCTCGGCGGTGTCCCGGTCCATGACGTCGGCGGGCAGGACGACGAGCACCGGGCCGTACGGCGGGGTCGCCGCCACCTTGAAGGCGCGGCGCAGCACCCGCAGCGCCGAGCCGGGGTCGACCACGCGCGTCGCCCACTTGGTGACGGGCTCGGCCATCGCGACCAGGTCGACCGCCATCTGGGCGTCCATGGCGTCGTAGCGCAGGCCCGCCTCGCCGGCGATGGCCACCAGCGGGGCGTGCCCGCGCCTTGCCTGGTAGAGCATGCCGACCGCGTTGCCGACTCCGACACCGGTGTGCAACTGCATCACGGCCGGGGTGCGCGTGGCCCGCGCGTAGCCGTCGGCGAGGCCGACGACACTGGATTCCTGGAGCGCGAGGACGTACTCGATGTCCGGGAAGTTGCGCAATTCGTCGAGGAAGCCCTGCTCGACCGTGCCGGGGTTGCCGAACATGTACCGCACCCCGTCGGCTCGCAGCTGTTCGAGGATCGCGACCCGCGCGGGCCTGCTGACCATGACGTGGACCTTTCTGCGAAGGTTTACATGGCTGCCGTGCGGGTGGGTCAGTCGTCGGCCCGGAAGCCCCACTGGCGCAGGCCGTCCTCCAGGACCTCGACGAGCTTCTGGCCCGTCAGGTAGGAGTCGGGGGTCGAGCGGCCGGTGATGAAGGGGTAGTCGACGATGACCGACGTCTCCTTGCCGAAGTTGCCGTGGAAGGCGCCGCCGGGAGCGGTCGCGTCGCGCAGGATGTACTCCAGCGGGTACGGCGGCGGGCCGATCACGAAGTCGGTGCCCATGAAGCCGGTGCCGTCCTTGTAGTCGTACTCGATGCAGTGCCCGGTGACGTGCTTGCCCCGGATGATCGAGACGCGGTCCTCCTGGTCGCGGGCGAAGGCCAGCGGCGCGACGCCGTAGCACTCGGCGGCGATCGGCCGGTTTAGGGCGTGGAACGCGAGGATCAGGTCGTGCACCCGCCAGTTGTTGGCGAGGTCGACGATGGGCCCGGAGCCGCCGACGATGAGCAGGGCGTCGTAGCGGTCGGCGATCTGGTCGCGGATCTGCTCCAGGCGGGTGTTGTACGCCTCCCAGTCACGCAGGAAGTACGGCTTGGAGCGGTAGGGGCGGTCGGGCAGCCAGGACGACAGGTCGAGCGGGCCGTCCAGCCGCGGCGAGCTGTCGACGGCCCGGACCTTGGCGGCCATCTCGGGGGTGGTGACGGAGCGGCCGAGCGGCGGGTCCACGTAGTCGGGGTCCATGCTCGGCGGCAGGGCGACCGGGCGCTTGCCGGTGGGCGTGGCGAACGCGACCTGGTAGCCGGCCTTGTCGAAGGTCTCCAGCGGGCCGATCAACTCCTCGCCCCAGTAACCGTATTCGGACAGGACGACGAGGATGCGCTTGCTCATGGGGTGTCCTCTCGTGCGACGCGGGTCGGATGGGACCGGTCGAACTCATGTCTACGTTTCGCGGGCCGGGCCCGGCGGCTCCGGCCGTCCCGATCGCGCCACATCCCCAAGTGGGCGCGCGTACTACGCCATTTCGCCCCGCGACGTCGGCAAGCCCGCGGTCCGACCTCACGCAATGCCCCGGCCGGCCCCCCGGTGCCGGGCCCGGGTCCGCGCCGCCGTGGCCCAATCGACCGGGACACATCCGGAAGACACCGGACACTCCTTCAGCGAGAGGGACTTGGCATGACGACCGCACAGAGCCCGCGGACGGAGCCCGGCCAGGACGTCGCCGCGTTCGTCCAGCACTGGTACGACATCCTGAGCAGCCACGAGCCCGTCGAGGACCTGCTGGCGTACGTGATCGACGACGGCCTGGAGATGGCGTTCCCCGAGCGCACCCTGCGCGGCCACGCCGACTTCCGCGACTGGTACGCGGCGGTGGGCGCGAGCTTCGGCCCGCAGAGCCACATCGTGGAGAAGCTGCGCACGCACGAGCACGACGGTCTCGTCGACGTCCAGGTGACCGTCGTGTGGACCGCGAAGAACCTCTCCGACGGCAGCGTGTCGGCCCTGCGCATCGACCAGGACTGGCAGCTGGTGCGCGATGGTGCGGACGGGGCGTTGCGCATCCGCACCTACCACGTCGGCGCCCTGAACCCGGCCTGAGCCGGCGATGCGAGAGGTTCCCATGTCGTACGACTACGTCGTCGTCGGCGCCGGCAGCGCGGGCTGCGCCGTGGCGAGCCGGCTCAGCGAGGACCCGGACGTCAGCGTGCTGCTCCTGGAAGCCGGCGGCTGGGACGAGCGGCCGGAGATCCACCGCACCGACGCCGCCTCCCTCCTCGCCCTGCTGACCAGCGAGTGGAGCCCCACGATCGACTGGGGGTACGCGACCGAGCCGGAGGCCGGCCTCGGCGGTCGCCGCGTCCCGGTGGCCCGCGGCAAGGTGGCGGGCGGCTGCAGTTCCGTGAACGCCCTGATGTGGGTGCGCGGCAGCCGCCACGACTACGACGGCTGGGCGGCGGCGGGCAACCCCGGCTGGTCGTACGCGGACGTGCTGCCCGCCTTCCGCCGCGCCGAGGACTACGACCGCGGCGGCGACGCGCTGCGCGGCAAGGGCGGCGCCGTGCGGGTGCGCGACCACACCGATCCGACGCCGGTCGCGAAGGCGTTCGTCGCGGCCGCCCGCCACCTCGGATTCGACGCGCCCGGCGACGACTACAACGGCGAACGGCAGGACGGCTACGGCTTCCTGTACCAGACGACCCGTACCGACGACGGCGCCCGTGCCTCGACGGCGACCGCCTATCTGCGTCCCGCGCTCGACCGACCGAACCTGACCGTGGCCACCGGCGCGCACGCCACCCGGCTGCTGCTCGACGGCACCCGCGTCACCGGCGTCGCCTACGTCCAGGACGGGCAGGGCCGGCAGGCGTGGGCGGACGGGGAGGTCGTGGTCAGCGCGGGCGCCTTCGAGACGCCGAAGCTGCTGATGCTCTCCGGGATCGGCCCGGCCGCGCACCTGCGCGCGCACGGCATCACCGTCGTGCAGCACCTGCCCGGCGTCGGCGGCAACCTGCAGGACCACCTGTTCGTGCCGGTGTGCTACCGGTCCCGCGAGGAGCACCCCGAGGGGGCGCTGCTGTCCGAGGCGGGCCTGTTCACGCACGCCCGGGGCGGCGGCGAGGACCGGTCGCCCGATCTGCAGTTCACGTTCGGGCCGGTCAAGTTCCTCGCCCCCGACGCGCCCGCCGAACAGCACGCGGGGCCCGGCTTCACGTTCGCGCCGATCGCGCTGCTGCCCGTAAGCCGCGGCCGCGTCCGGCTGCGCTCCACCGACCCGGCGGCCCCCGCCGTCGTGCAGGCCGGCTACCTGACGGCAGGAGCCGACGTGGACGTCCTGGTCCACGGGGTGCTGCTGGCCCGGGAGCTGGCGCACACCGCGGCCTTCGACCGGCTGCGCGGCGAGGAACTGGGGCCCGGCGCGGGCGTGCGTGACCCCGGCGAGCTGCGTGCCTACGTCGCCGCGCGCGCGACCACCCTGTGGCACCCGGCCGGCACCTGCCGCATGGGCACGGGAGGGGACGCGGTCACCGACCACGAGCTGCGCGTGCACGGCGTCGCCGGGCTCCGCGTCGCCGACGCCTCCGTGATGCCGACGATCGTCGCGGGCAACACCAACGCGCCCAGCGTGATGATCGGCGAGCGCGCGGCCGATCTGATCAAGGACTCCCACCACCGACGGACCGAGGAGACCCACCATGCCCACCTCTGAGAACACCGCCGAGAACTCCGCGAGCGTCGCGCTGTACCGGCGCTTCCTCGACGCCTTCAACGCGGCGGACTACGACGCCGTGGCCCAGGTCGTCGGCGCGGACTTCACCGACCACCACCCCGGCTTCGAGATCAAGGGCCTGGACGACTACCTGGCCGCGCTGCGCGCCGCCCACGCGACGTACGGCCTCAAGGGGGAGCTCCAGGAGGCGCTGCCCGTCGGCGGCCCGGAGGGCGACGACAAGGTCGTCACGCGGGTGAAGCTGACCGGGACGCACGGCGGCACGGTCTTCGGCTTCCCGGCGACCGGCCGCGCGGTGGAGTGGACCACCACGGAGATCTGGCGGGTCGAGGACGGCCGGTTCGTGGAGCGCTGGGCCCAGGACGACCTGCTCGGCCTGCGTGAGCAGGTCTCCACGGACGCGGCGAACCTGGCGACCGTGCAGGCGGTCAGCGACGCCGTGAACGAGCGCCGCTACGACGACCTCGACGCGCTGTTCGGCCCGACGTTCCGGGACAACAACCCGGCCTGGGACGTGTCGAGCCTGGACGAGCTGAAGGTCATCATCAAGGCCGCGCACGACGCCCTCGACTTCACCGTGCGCCTCGACGCCCTGTACCCGGCCTCCCCGGACAAGGTGATCATGCACATCACCTTCCACGGCAAGCACGTCGCCCCGTTCTTCGGCCAGGAGCCCGACGGACGCGAGGTCTCTTGGACCAGCCTGGAGGTGTACCGCCTGGAGGACGCCAAGGTCGTCGAGCGCTGGGTGCAGGCCGACACCGCGGGCCTGATGCGCCAGCTGGACGTGCCGCTTCCGTGACACCCGCAACCCAGCCGATCCCGTACGCCGAGGAGGCCGCGATGAACACCCGAGAGATCGTCGACACCTACTACCGGCTCGCCAACCTGGGCGACTGGGACCCCTGGTGCGACCTGTTCGCCGTCGACCAGACGATGGACGAGCAGCTCGCCGGACACGTCGAGGGACGCGAGACGCTGCGGGACATGATGAAGGGGTTCCCGCAGATGTACGCGTCCTTCTCCAACGTCCCCGTGCACATCGTCGTCGACGGCGAGCAGGCCGCCGTCGTCTCGCACATCTCCGCCCGCACCCCGCGGGGCGAGTCCGTCGAGGCCGACGTGTGCAACTACTTCAGGATCGCCGGCGGCGAGATCGTCTACATGACGAACGTGCACGACACGGTGCCCTTCGCCGCCGTCACCGGTGGGGCGTGAGGCCCGTGTCCGCACCCGCGAACGCCCGCTGGTCGCACGTCGGCCTCAACTGCCGTGACCAGAGGGCCACGGAGGAGTTCTACCGGCGCTGGTTCGGCTTCGAGCGGGCCCGCGTCGTGGAGGCCGACGGGAGCCGGGTCGTCTTCCTCAAGGCCGGCCCCGTCTACCTCGAACTCTTCCCCACCGAGTCCGAGGCCGCCTTCCCCACCGCGAAGGACGGCCCGGACAACCCCGGTGCCGCCCGCCACCTGGCCTTCCAGGTCGACGACGTGGACGCGTTCATGGAGGCGGCCGGCGGGGAGCTGGAGGTGCTGCTCGGGCCGCTGGCCTTCGACGCGTTCATCCCCGGCTGGAAGACGGTCTGGGTGGCCGACCCCGACGGGGTCGTCATCGAGGTGAGCCAGGGCTACACCGACCAGACCCCCGCAGAACTGCGGTCCTACGCGTGAGCACGTGATCCGCGTACGCCCGCACCGGGCGCGGCCGGTCGACCTCGGCCGGCCGTGCCTTCCATCATGTTCCGACGCGCACGAGGAAACACCGGGAAAATGGAGACCATGAGCCCTGTCAGCGAACAGACGATCCTCATCACCGGCGCGACCGACGGACTCGGCCGCGCCCTGGCCCTCGAACTCGCCGATCAGGGCGCCACGCTGATCCTGCACGGCCGCAGCGCCCGCAAGGGGCAGGAGCTGCTGGAGGAGCTGCGGGAGCGGACCGGCGCCGACCGGTTCCACTACGAGCTGGCCGACTTCTCCTCCCTGGAGGAGATCCGCAAGCTCGCCGACCGCGTCCTGGCCACCTGCGACCGGCTCGACGTGCTCGTCAACAACGCCGGGATCGGCGTCGAGCTGGCCCGCCAGGAGAGCCAGGACGGTCACGAACTCACCTTCCAGGTCGACTACCTGGCCGGCTACATGCTCAGCTGCACCCTGGCCCCGCTGCTGGTGCGCTCGGCCCCGGCCCGGATCGTCAACGTCACCTCGGCCGGGCAGGCCCCGCTCGACTTCGACGACGTCATGCTGGAGCGCGGCTGGGACGGCGGGCAGGCCTACTGCCAGGCGAAGCTGGCCCAGATCAGCCTCACCAAGGACCTGGCCGAGCAGCTGGCCGGCACGGGGGTCACGGTCAACGCCCTGCACCCGGCCTCGTACATGCCGACGAAGATCGTGGTGAACCTCTTCACCCCGCAGAGCACCCTGGAGGAGGGCATGCGCAACACCGCCCGCCTCGTCACCGACCCGGCGCTCGCGCAGGTGAGCGGCGAGTACTTCAACCGGGCCACCCCGGCGCGGGCCGGTGCCCAGGCGTACGACCCGGCGGCGCGGGCGCGGCTGCGGGAACTGAGCGAGTCGCTGACCGGCGTCGTCCTGCCGCCGCTCGGCTGACACACGGGACAGCGCGCGACCCCCGCCCCTCGGCCGAGGGGCGGGGGTCGCGGTGTCTCACCGGCAGGCCGTGACGGACAGCGCGTGGTGGAAGACGTCGCGCGGGTCCCACTGCTTCTTCACCGCCTGCAGGCGCGGGTAGTTGCCCTTCCAGTACAGCGTCTGCCAGGGCACCCCCGAGGTGTTCCACCGCGGGTCGGTCAGGTCGGGGTCGGGGTAGTTGATGTACGACCCGTCGGCGTCGCCGTCCGGCAGCGGCACGCCCCCGGTGGCGGCGTAGAAGTCCCGGTACAGGGCGCGCAGCCAGGCCACGTGGCGGTCGTCCTCGGCCGGGTCGGTCCAGTACGTGAGGAAGTTGGCCTTCAGCATGGAGTCGCGCTGGGCCAGGGCGGTGGCGTCGGGGGCGACCGTGGTGACCTGGGCCCCGTAGGAGAAGAGGATCGCGCCGCCGTGTCCCGTGTACGTCCGGTCGCTGAGATTGCGGTACAGGACCGCGAGCTGCGCGTCGGACCAGCCCTTGCGCAGGTAGGCCCCCTTGAACTTGCCGCGGTTGTACAGCCCGGTGTCGTAGTGGTCCTTGAGGGACTCCTTGAGCCACGGCGTGCTGTGCGCCGTCGTGGTGTGCGGGGCGCCGACCCCCTCGGCGATCGCCGCGATGTAACTGTCGAGCAGCTGCCGGGAGTCCGGCAGGGAACCGTCGAGCTGGGCGGTGAGGGAGACGGCGCCCTGGACGTAGTTGTAGAGCAGGAGTGCGCTGTTGAGGGTGTCGTAGTCGGTGCCCGGTGTGTTGTGGGCGGCGTGCCAGGCGTTGTGGTTGCGGACGATGCGGGTGAAGTCCGCCTCGGTCAGATCCGTCCACTTCCAGCTGGTGGAGGTCTTGAGCAGGCTGTGCGGCGGCTTGGGCAGCAGGCCCGCCGGGTCGGTGCCGGTGGCGTCCGGGGAGCGGAACCAGAAGGTGGTCACGATCCCGAACTGGCCGCCGCCACCGCCGGTGTGGGCCCACCACAGCTCACGGTGCGGGTCGTCGGCCTCGCGGGTGGCGACCACGGAGCGGGCGGTGCCGGTGGAGTCGACGTACACCACCTCCACGGCGTAGAGGTGGTCGACGACCGCGCCGTACTTGCGGTTGAGCGGGCCGTAGCCGCCGCCGGTGACATGGCCTCCGACACCCACGGTGGGGCAGTCACCGGCCGGTATGGTCACGCCCCACTCCAGGTAGAGGGTGCGGTAGACCTGGCCGAGGGTGGCGCCGCCCTGGACGGAGAAGGCCCGCCGGGACGCGTCGTAGCCGATGGCGTTCATCTCGGACAGGTCGATGAGGACGCGTACGCCCGGGTCGTCGAGGAGGCCGTCGAGGCAGTGCCCGCCACTGCGCACCGCGATCCGGGCCCCGGCCGTGACCGCCTCCTGCACGGCGGCGACGACCTGGCCGGTGGAGTGCGCGAGCCGTATCGTGTCCGGCTCGGCGGTGAACCGGGCGTTGTAGCCACGCTGGGTGAGGTCCAGGTAGCGCGGGTCCGACGCGGTCACGGTCACCGTGTCGACGAGGGCGCGGCCGGCCTCGTCACCGGCCGCCCGGGGCGCCGCCTCCTCGGCCTGCGCGGCCTGCGCGCCCGGGGTGCCGAGGGCGACGGCACCGCCCACACCGCCGGCGGTGCCGAGGAATCCACGGCGGGTCAGTCGAGCCATTTCCGCTCCTTCGGGGAAGCTCTTGGGTGAGCTGTGTGTGGTGTATTGCGTGAGGTGGTGAACCGCGTGAGGTCGATCGCGTCACGTGGAGCGCGTCAGACGCATCGCGTCAGGCGAATCGCGTCAGGCGAGCAGCGTGCGGCGCCTCGCGGCCGGCCGGCCGGGCCGAAAAGGGCTGCCGCCCCTGGAGCGGACTCCGGGAACGGCAGCGGGGCGGGTGCGGACGTCAGCCGGTGGCGCGCGCCGGGTTCTCCGCCGCGACGGCCGCCCGGGTGCCGCCCGCCACGGGGGCCGGCGACGACGTCTTCCGCGCCACGAGCAGCCCGGCGGCCACGGCCGCCACCAGGCCGATCAGCGGCACCACGGCGAGCACCCCGATCGCGGTGGACAGGCTCATCGCGCCGACCATGCCGCCGACCGCGGCGGAGCCGAGCGAACCGCCGGTGATGAACACGAGCTGGAACACACCCGCGGCCACCCCGTGCACGGAGCTGTCGACCAGGTGCGGCACCGCGGCCATCAGGGCGACCTGACCGGCGCTGAACCCCGACACACAGGCGGCCACCGCGATGACCAGGGCGACGGGCTGGCGCCCCGCGAGCGCGGCGAGCAGCAGTCCCGCGGCGCTGAGCACGGTGAGGGCGGTGACCAGGCGCAGCGGGCCCACCTTGTGGGCGAGTCCACCGGCCGTGCGGGACAGGACCGCGCTGACCACACCGGTCGGCAGCAGGATCAGACCGATCTGGGTGACGCTCAGGTCGTGGTCCATGAGGATCAGCCGGGGCGCCGCGAACTGGATGATGAGGTAGCCGGCGAAGAGCGTGAAACCGGCCGCCGCGGCGAGCACGAAGCGGGCGTTGCTGACGACCAGGCGCGGCAGGAACCCGTCGGGCACCCGGCGCACGTGCCACACGGTGGCCGCTGCCAGCGCGATCGCGAGCACCGCGAGCACCAGGACGAGGGTCTCCTTCAGGTGGGTGGTGCGGGCCTGGAGGAGGACCGCCAGGGCCGCGGCGAGGGCGAGGCAGAGCACGGCGCCGCGCGCGTCCAGGCGTTCGGGGCGGGGCTGGGTGGCGGGTGCGATGCGCAGCACCCGGATCGCGGCGATCGCCGAGAGACCGGGCAGCGCGAGCGCCGCCTGCCAGCCGATCAGGTCGGTCAGGGCGCCCCCGAGCAGGGCGCCGCCGCCGGAGACGATCCCGACGACCGCGCCCATGGTGCCGATGGTGCGGCCGCGTTCGCCGGGTTCGGTGAAGAGCCGGTTGGCGACGCCGAAGGAGAGCACGGCGGCGACGCCACCGCCGATGCCCTGGAGCATCCGGCCCGCGATGACGGCCGGGAACCAGGGGACGGCGACGACGAGGACGGTGCCGGCGAGCAGCAGCACCATGCCGGTGACGATGGGCATGCGCAGACCGCGGATGTCGGCGAGACGGCCGGCGAGGGCGGAGGCGACGGAGAGGGTCAGCGTGTAGCCCGCCAGCACCCAGGCCGTCGCCCCTGAGGCCACCGAGAGGCTGTCGCCGAGCGCGGGCAGTGCGATGGGCGTCGCGGACATTCCGAGCGCGCTGGGCGCCAGGAACGCGCCCAGCACGAGCCCGGCGGAGAGGGCGCCGGGGCGGGTTTGGTCGGACATTTCCACCTCAATCGACATTGACGTACACGGTCTTGTACTGCAGGTACTCCTCGATGCCCTCGGGGCCCAGCTCGCGGCCGTAGCCGGAGGACTTGTAGCCGCCGAAGGACGTGGAGTTCTCGAACGCCGCCCAGGTGTTGACCCAGACGATCCCCGCCTGCAGCCGGGCGGCCACGGTGTGCGCGCGGCGCACGTCGCGGGTGTGCAGACCCGCGGCGAGTCCGTACGGCGTGCCGTTGGCGATCTCGACGGCCTCCTCGTCGGTGTCGAACGGCAGCACCGTCACGACCGGGCCGAAGATCTCCTCCTGCGCGATGCGCATCTGCGGGTGCGCGCCGGTGAAGAGCGTGGGCTGGTGGAAGTAGCCGGGCCCGTCGTGTCCGCGTTCGCCGCCGAAGGCGACGGTGGCGCCCTCCCGGCGGCCGATGCCGACGTACTCGACGACCTTGTCGAGTTGCTGCCGGTGCGCCAGCGGACCGAGCACCGTGTTCTCGTCCAGCGGGTCACCGACCGGTATCGCGCCCAGTACGCCGGTCAGCGCGTCCACCACCTGGTCGTGCACGGAACGGTGCACCAGCAGCCGGGACCCGCTCATGCAGAACTGGCCGGTGTTGAAGAACCCGGCCTGGAAGGCGGCCTGCACGGCCGCTTCGATGTCCGCGTCGGCGAAGACGATGTTGGCGCCCTTGCCGCCGAGTTCGACGGTGACCTTCTTCAGCGTGCCGGCCGCGGCGGCGATCAGGCGCTTGCCGGTGGCCGTGGAGCCGGTGAAGGAGATCTTGTCGACGCCGGGGTGCTCGACGAGCGCGGCGCCGACACTGGCGCCGCCGCCGGTGACCACGTTGTGCACGCCCTCGGGCAGTCCGGCCTCGGCCATGACGCGGGCGAGCGCCAGGGCGGTCAGCGGCGTCTGCTCGGCGGGCTTGTGGACGATGGTGTTGCCCGCGGCGAGCGCCGGGGCGATCTTGTTGACCGTGAGGTTCAGCGGGAAGTTGAACGGCGTGATGGCGCCGACCACGCCGAGGGGCTCGCGCCGCGTGTACTGCAGGGAGCGGGCGCCCGCCGGGCGGGCGGCGCCCTCCAGTTGCTCGACCATGCCGGCGTAGTAGCGGAAGATCTCGGCTGCGGCCCGGACGTCGAATCCCCGCGTGAACGTGATCGGCTTGCCGACGTCCAGGGTCTCCAGCCGGGCCAGCTCCTCCCCCGCGGCCTCGATGCCGTCGGCCACGCGCAGCATCAGCCGGCCGCGTTCCTTGGCGGGCATCCCGGGCCAGGGGCCCACGTCGAAGGCGCGCCGCGCCGCCTGCACCGCGCGGTCGAGGTCGCTGGTCCCGGCCCAGGCCACCTCGCATATGGGTTCCTCGGTGGCCGGGTTGATGTCCTGGACGGTTTCTCCGGAGTCAGCCGGCTGGAACTTGCCGTCGATGAACAGGGAGCCGTCGCCGACGGCCTGGGGCAGGGGGATCGTCATCGGACCACTCCTTCGCGAACGGATGCTCGGTCTGTCGCACGCCGCGCGCCGCGGCTGGGCACCCGAGAAAGTTAGGTCCGGGTGGGAGGCGGGGGCCGGGCAGCGGAGCGAGGTCGGCACACTGCGTCAAGTCACGCCGGGGACCTGGCCACTTGACGGTGTCCCGGGTGCCGCGCGCCCCCGTCGGGCTCAGCGTCTGACGAAGATCAGGGGGACGTGCCGGCCGCCGGTCAGCAGCCAGTGCTCCAGGCCGTTGACGGCGACGAGCACGAACGCCACGGCGCCGAGCGTGACCAGGCCCGGCACCAGCGGCGCGGCGAGCGCGAGACCCAGCAGCGCGAGCCCGCCGGCGAAGCGGGTCACGGAGGCGGCACCGAACATCCGGCGGCGCGTGTAGCAGAACGTCAGCGTGAACAGGGCGGCGCCGACGGGCAGCAGTCCCGCGGCCATCCGGTACGGCGTCGCGGTGGGCGCCGCGACGATCCGCTCGGCGCCCACCGCGACCAGCAACAGCCCGGACACCAGGGCGAGATGGCCGTAGCTGAGCACGTCGCGCACGACGACGGCGGGCGTCGGATGGGAGCGCAGGGCGTGGGCGACGGCGGACGCGGCGAGGTGGAAGTACAGCCACCACAGGCCGCAGCCGGTGAGGAACGCGAGGGCGACGGCCGCCAGCTCCGTCGGCCCGAGGTGGCGCCCGCCCACCCAGGCGCCGACGGAGACGACGTTCTCGCCGAGGGCGATGATGATGAACAGGCCGAACCGCTCCGGCAGGTGGTTGACGCCGAACGCCAGCTGTCGCAGGTGGCCGCTCAGGACGAGCGGCGCGAGGATCTCGGCGACCACGGCGATCGCCCACCCCGCGGTGCGCATCTGGTCCGGCAGGGCGGTCACCCCGAACAGGGCCAGCGCGAAGGCGAGGCCCGCCCGGTAGGGGTGGATGGTGTAGACGGCGCACTCCCGCCGTATCGCCTCGCCTATGAGCAGCCGCAGGGCGAGATAACTGCCCGCGTACAGCAGCGCCTCCGACCTGGTCTCCAACGCGTGCTGCGCGGACATGCACATCCCGTAGGTGGCGAGCCCCGCCAGCAGCAGGAAGACGCGCTGCATGTTGGTCTCGTGCACGGCGTTCATCGCCATCACGACATCCACCCACGCCCACCACAGCGGCACCAGGACGAGCAGGCAACTGCCCAGCTGCGACCAGCCCGGGTGCAGCGCGAGCACGTGGGCGACCTGGCTGACTCCGAAGGCGAGCACCAGGTCGTAGAAGAGTTCCGTCCATGTGGCCCGGTCGCGTACGTCCACGCGCGTCCGGGCAGTGACTTCGGCCACCGCTGCACCAGCTTCCTCTCGGGGTACGGACCTGCGACAGGAATCGCGGATTGCAGCACTGACTGTGTACAGCGGACACGCGTACGGCGGAGCGGCGGGCGGCGCGCACCGGGCATGTCGGCAAGTCGGCGGACGGTCTGTCCCAACTCGCCGCGCCCCGCGATCCAGGACGGGCATGAAGGCCCTTTCAGGTACGGCGGCTCCACCACGCGCACGGCGGCGAGCGTGCGTAGGAGACCGGCGAGCCGGGCCTGGATCAGGGCGATGCGCCGGGTGCCGGCCACCAGCAGCGCAGGAGCTGGAAGCGTAGGTGCGCGGGCAGGTGGCCCGAGGCGGCCGGGCCGGGTCGTGCCGGGTGGGGCGGTCGCCGACGCTCGGGTGGTCGTCGGTGACCTGGTGCCGAGCGGCAGCCCGGCCGGCAACGGCGTGCACGTGGCGGCGGCTGCGCGACGGCGAGGTGATGGACGGCTCCGTCACCGACCTCGGCATTCAGTGTCAGGGGGCACCAGAGCGGCACCTTCGTGCCGGGAACCGCGCCGGTTCCCCGGCCGGCCGGCCGGCGCCGCAGCCGGGAACGGCCGTGAGCGATCCGGCTCCCAGCGGCTCCGGCGGGCTCGCCGCCGGCGTTTCCCGCACTCCGCCCCGTCCCGCTGCCGGGGCCGCTACCGGGGCATCCGTACGGAGAACTCGTTGCCGTCGGGGTCGAGCATCAGCGCCCGGCCGGCGTCGCCCTCGCCGGTGCCGGTGCGCGTCGCGCCGAGCGAGACCAGGCGGTCCGCCTCCGCCCGCCAGTCGGCGTCGGCGGGGAGCGCCAGCTCGAAGGCCGGCCTGTTCGGCCCGGTCTTCGGGGCCACCGGCGGACCACCCCACGTGATCTTCGTACCTCCGTGGGGCGATTGGATCGCGGTCTCCTGGTCCTGGTCCCAGACCAGCGGCCACCGCAGCGCCTCGCTCCAGAAGTAGCCGACCTCCTGCGTACCGTCGCAGGCCAGCGCTCCGATGAAGCCGGTGCCGGCGAGGAACGCGTTGCCCGCCTCGATGACACAGAACTCGTTGCCGTCCGGATCGGCGAGCACCACATGCCCCTCTTCGGGGAGTTGGCCGACGTCGATGTGTCTCCCGCCGAGCTCCAGCGCCCTGGCCACCGTGCGCCGCTGACCCTCCGGGGATACGCTCGTCAGGTCGAAGTGCGCCCGGTTCTGGCCGGTCTTCGGCTCCTGGCCCGGCAGGAATCGGATGCGGAACCCGGTATCCGCAGGGGGCAGGAGCACTATGCCGTCGTCCGGGCCGTCGGCCGGCTCCCAGCCCAGGAGCCCGGACCAGAAGCGCGCCAGGTCCGCGGGCCGGGTCGTGTGGAAGCAGATGGCGAACAGTTGGCTGGTCATGTCCCGTGCATCTCCGCTCCGCCGACGGCGGTACGGCGCCACGCCCTCCCGCGAGCGCAGCCTAGGCGGGCCGCCGCGGCACGCGCATCCGAGTTTCCGTCGCCCGCCCGCTTGCCCTGGTCAATGGGTCACGATGCTCAGGGTCACCCGCGAGGGTGACCACCGCTGCAAGCTCCCACCGCGCCAGGGCGCCCTGCCGCGCGCCCCTGCGCGGCCGGCAGCCTTCATCAACCTGCGGGTCCTCGACCCGGAGCACGGGCACTGGCGGCGCGGTGTGAGGTCCGTCGCCATCACAACCGGCTGCACCCCGCTGCAGGTGGCGGGCGGCCACGCACCCTCCGGCGCGCCGCGACGGACCCTCGTGGCGGAGGCCCTGGCCTCGGGATCCATCACCAAGAGGCCCCCAGCACCGTCCTCGCCGGCGCAGCCGATCTCACGACGAAGCCGCACCGAGAGCTCCGGCGCGTCTTCGTCGTCTCACGATCCGCCCGACGCCATGGTGGGGGTTTCCCGAGTCGGCATGGTCAGAAGCCGGCCGGGCCCGCGGCAGCTGTCGCCGGGGCCTTCGGCCCCCGTGCCGTACTCACGTCAGCACACACCGGCTCCGCCGGGAGACCGACGAGATAGCGGGAGCGTTCGGCAACGGTGAAGCCACGCCCGAGGGCACCGCAGATTCTTCGGACAGCCTCGTCCGGACCGGGAAGTGCTGCATCCCATATGTGTATTTCGCTCGAGCCACCCGTGCCGTCGAGAGCGCCCTCGCCGACAGGTGCCGCGCTCACCAGCGTGTCGCCGTCCGGGCTGAACACCACCTCCGACGGCGTTCCCACCTCGCTGGAGAAATAGGCGCGTTGCTGATGAGTGGTCACGTCCCACAGGCGGATCCCGCTGCCTGCCGTCTGCGGGAGAGAGCCGTCGTCCGGGTTGGCCATGGAACCGACACTCGCGAGTGTGTCTCCGTCCGGACTGAACACCACTGCCCACATCAGTCCGTCGTCGCGGGAGAGGTCGGCTTGTTGCCGGCCTGTCCCCACGTCCCAGAGCTGGACCTTCCCCCCGGTGGCGTCCGTGGTCGCGCCGGCGAGCAGCTTGCTGTCCGGACTGAAGGCCACCGACCGTACCTCCCCGTCCACGGTGATGGCGGAGCCTCGCTGTCTGCCCGAGGCCACGTCCCACAACCGCAGAGTGCCGGTGCCGACGCTGACCAGCGTCCTGCCGTCGGGGCTGAACGCCACCGACTCGACTTCCGTCCACGGCGGTTCTCCGTGGACGAGTGGGGCGCCTCGCGGCCTGGCCTCCGCCACGTCCCAAAGCCGTACCCTGCCGTCCTCGCCGCCATAGGCCAGCGTCCTGCCGTCCGGGCTGAACGCGAACGCGCACAAGTAGTCCTGGCCATCGGCCGGGAGCCCGGCCCGGATCCGTCCTGAGGCCACGTCCCACAGGCGTGCCGTGCCGTTCTGGTCACCTCCCGCGAGCACCTTGCCGTCCGGGCTGAACGCCCCGGCGCACAGAGGAGAGCCACCGAGGTCACGGAGAACGCCCTTGCGCTCGATGTGTGCGGCCATGTCCAACTGCAGCAGATCGCCGTAGCCGCCGGCGCTCAGCAGCGTTCGCCCGTCCCCGCCGAACGTCATCGCGACGACATGACCGTGAACGGGTCGAGTCCGACCCGTCGACTCACCACTGTCCGTGTCCCACGTCCGTACCGAGTCTCCGCCACCGCTGGCGAGTGTTCTCCCGTCAGGACTGAACGCGACCGACCACACCTCGCCACCGTGTACGAGCGCGGCGTTCGGCTGTCGGCCGGAAGCCGTGTCCCAGAGGCGGATCCTGCCGTCCTCACCGCCGCTGGCAAGTGTTCTCCCATCGGGACTGAACGCGACCGACCACACCTCGCCACCATGAACCAGGGGGTCGCTCCGCTGCCGGCCGGAGGCTGGGTCCCAGAGGCGGATCCTGCCGTCCTCACCGCCGCCGGCGAGTGTCTTCCCGTCCGGGCTGAACGCGATCGCCCCCACCTGGCTACCGGGGTCGGTGATGGCGCTGCCGCGCTGCCGACCGGTGGTGACGTCCCACAGCCGTATCTCACCGTTGTCGGGGTCGCTCGTGCTCGTGGCCGCGAGTGTTCTGCCGTCCGGGCTGAACGCCACGGACCGCACCTCGCCGGCGTGGGTGGCGTCGGAGCCGCTCCAGTGCTTACCTGAACGTACGTCCCAGAACCACACCTTCCCGTCGTGTCCTCCGCCGGCAAGCGTCCTGCCGTCAGGGCTGAACGCCACTGACCAGACCCATCCGTCGTGTACGTCGAGTTCACCTCGCGACCGGTTTCCCGGCAGGTCCCACAACCGAAGTGTGCCGTCGTCACCGCCGCTCGCGAGCGTCCTGCCGTCCGGGCTGAAAGCCAAGGACCGCACCTTGCTGCCATGATGAGTGACGAGGACTCTTTCCTGTCGTCCCGAAGAGACGTCCCACAGGCGGATCAGGCCGTCCTTTCCGCCACCGGCGAGGGTCCTGCCGTCCGCGCTGAACGCCACCGACTGGATGTCGCCGTCCTGTGCGCCAAGAAGGTGGGCAAGCCCCAGGTCGGCCGCACGGAGGAGGCCCGCGCGCGCTTCTCGGGTGGCCGAGGTCTGATACGCCTGGACCGCCATCAGCGATGCCAGGTCAGGATCGCTGTCCAGAAGGGCCTGGGACTGTGCGGCAAGCTGCCGGGACTGTGCCTGGTGCTGCGCGTCGAGAGCTTCTTGGCGCAGCCGGAAGGCAGCGCCGGTGACGACCAGGGCGAGGGCCAGGAGAGACGCCAGGAGAGCATTGAGGCGTCGCGTGCGGCGGAGGCCTGCTTGCTGGCGGCGCTCGCTGGCGGTGAGGAAAGCCGCGATCTCGGCAGGAAGGGCACGTTGGCGGGCCCACTCCAGTCCCTCCGCGAGGGCGGTGCCGACAAGCAGGTCGGCGGGAAGGCCGGTACTGGCGTAGCGGCTGTACAGGTCGGTGACCTGGTGCAGCCATGTCTGGAAACGGTGGTCCCTCGCGATCCACAGGCGCAGGTCGCTCCAGTCACGTATCAGCGCGTCATGGATGAGCTCGGTGACCGGCTCACCCGGCCGGCCGTCGGACTGTGATGTCCTGCTGGTGATGATGACCCGGTCGCGGCTCAACGCCGCGATGACCTCTTCGAAGACGGCATCCGGGGCGGAACGCGCGTCCTTGACGTCACGCGCGAGAACCCGCAGCCGGGCAAGGGGCACCTGCTGGCGGGTGGCCGGTGTGCCGTGGGCGTCGTCGGAGGGGCGGACCAGCGCGGTCAGGATGCGTTGCGCGGTGGGACGGTGACCGGCGGGCAGCGCGTTCAGGGAGTTGTTGCACCAGGTGGTCAGGCTGCCGGTGACCTCTCCGATGCGCTGGTAGGAGTCGTGGGTGATGCGACCCTCAGCACGGCGTTCCCACAGCTGGGACAGGGCGAGTTGGAGAGGTGGCAGAAGCGTTGCCGGCGTACGGCCCAGGGAATCGGCGGCTCGTAGGTCTTCGACGATCCGGTCCGCCAGACCTTCCTCGAAGCGCGCACCGGCGTCCCGCGCGGGCTGCACGATGATCTCGCGCAGTTCGGGGAGCGTGAGCTCGGCGAACACGTCCAGCGCGCCGGGCCTGGCGGCGTTCAGCAAATCAGGGCACAGGTCGGCCAGGCGCGGGTAGAAGTCGTTGCGCATGATCAGGATCACGCTGAGTCCCACGTGGGCGTCGATCGCCGCGACGAGATCCTGAACCGCTGCCGAGGGCGCTGGGGAACACCGACTGTCGTCCCACGGCTGGGTGAGGAGCTCCTCGAACTGGTCGATGACCAGAAGCAGCCGGTCCGCTGGTTGTTCCGCGAGGTGACGCTCCACCGCCCGGCCGATGCCCTGTTCCGCCGCCTCGGACAGCCCCGAACGCTCCAACTCGTCGAGGAGGTTCTGCCCGGGCCGCGTCAGGAGATGCGCCCAGCGATCGCTGCCCGGCAGCGCGCCGTCGGACAGCGCGGAAATCACCCCGGCCCGCACGACGGAGGACTTTCCCGCGCCGGAGGGCCCCAGCAGCAGTACGAGCCGGTGCCTGCGCAGGCACTCCAGCACACGGTGCACCACGGCCTGCCGACCATGGAACCATCTGGCGTCCTTCTCGGTGAACGGCGCGAGTCCCCGGTAGGGGCGCACCTTCCGCTCCACCAGTCCAGGCACCACCGTCCGCAGCGTCTCCACCGGCGTCGCGTAGGCGATCCCGAGTCCTCTGTGCAGCGGGTCCGGCTTCACCACCGCCGAGACCATGCCGATGACGAGGCCGGTCACCTCGTCGAACACCGGTCCGCCGCTGAAGCCCCTCGTCAGGTCGTTCGCGTCCGTCAGTTGCAGGAGTGGGCCCGTCACGTCACCGGGCAGCAGATCACCTGCCGCGCCGTAACCGAAGTGGCCGCCGCCGGGTGCTTGACCTGGAAATCCGAAGGAGGAGACCCGGTGCCCCGAACTTCCGGCGGTCGACCCCAGCGGCACCGCCCGGGCCCCGGCAGGCACCCCTGCCAGACGCACGGCGGCGACATCTTCCGCGTCCGGCTCACGCCACGCCCCGGCCAGGACGGTTCCCTCGACCGACGGCCCGGCGGCAAGGTGCCGGAAACGCAGCCGCAGTCGGCCTCCCGGGCCACTACCGGCCGCACGCACCACGTGAGCGCAGGTGATGACCACGTCCCCGCTCCCCAGGAAACCCGCGCCTGCCACACTGCCGTCCGGAGTGAGGATCTGCACCACAGCGGTGGAAACCCAGGAGGTCCGAGTCGCTGCCGGGTCGTCCGTGCCATTTCCTTCCAGACACTCTGCCGGCCCGGAGTCGGGATCTCCCTCTCGCGCTGACACCCTTCAGCTCACACTTCGTCGCCTGCGTCCGCGGCCTTGCGCCAGAGCATCTTGATCTTCAGGTGAGCGGCTGCTTCCCCTTTGTTGACGATCACGCCGACTTGGCCTGACAGATTCAGACCGAACTCGATCTCGACTTCCTCCGGACCCACTTCACGCAGTTGGTCCACCACCGTACGTGTCATCTCCCGAACCGGCTCCAGGGCGTTCTGCAGCGTCTGCGGCATTCTCCGGACCGCGTCCCCCACCCTCCCGGCCTTCACCGGCCCTTCGCCGACGGGGAGTTCGGCTTCCGTCGCCACCTCGAACGCGATCTCTCCGCCGCCCGGCAACACCATCGTGCTGATAGATTCCATCAACTCTCCTTCAGTGACACGCTGTTGGTCATCGCTCACACTGTTGTAGCCTCTTGAACGCCCCGGTGACAGCGAAGTGTGGGATTCAGTTCCCCGAGCCTGCCTGGCTGTCAGCCACAGCCACGCCCCTGAGGTGCGGGCCCTCCGCAGCACCCGGCGAGGACGACAGGCAGGGGCGCGTTCCTACGCAGTGACCAACTTTGTCCGTAGCCCGAGGAAGCGGCCACTTCTATGCGCGGTACGCGGTCGGTACAGCTCTCGCCCCACGACGTCACGACGGGGCGCGGACCGAAGACGAGGTACCGCCCGACCAGCACGACGGGATGGGCCGCCTTGGCCGTCATCCTGCTGCTCACAGGCTGCACGAACTCACGAGAGCAACCGGATCCCTCCCCTCCGTCCGCACAGCACTCCACGCCGGACCGTCGGTCGAACCCACCGGCTGAGGTCCGGTCCTGCAAGGTGAACGCCTTCTTCAGCGTGCCGGCCGGCGACCCGGTACCGAGAACCGTACGTCTGCCGGACCCACTCACACTGCCGTCCGGAGCAGTCGTCGCCGGAGTACGCCTGGGCCGTGGTGAAGCCGCCCACTACATCCTGGGACCTGAGGGAACCTGCAACGCCTACCTCGGCGCCGACGGCGCCGCCCGTATCGGACTCGGGCCCGCTGACGGAAGTGCAGGGATCTGGGAAGTCTTCTCCCCCGGCGGAGCCGCCCTGTGGGCGAAGTACGGCTGCGCGTACATCCCTGAGGTGGCACGTCTCGTTCCGGGAGAGGACTGTTCGAAACCTCAGGGCACCGAGGTCCGGCCCGTACCGACGGGCGTCCGCGGCCTCTACGCGTCGCTCGCCTGGGCCCAGCCTCCCGACTCCGGGGAACTGTGGGGTCGAGGGAATGCGGAGAACGACAGCGAGGCGACGGCACGCTATGGCACCGTGGCCCTGTTCATGGCCCATGTATCGACCTACTCAGGGCATCGGTATTCGGAGGGACTGTCGATCTCCTGCAGTCTGCCGGACCGACAGGACGACATCTGCGCCGCAAGCCTGGGCATGTTCCTCACACAGATGGAGGGAGCTGCCTCCATGGGGGCAAGTGATCGCAGACGCCTGGTTCGGGTCATCCACATGTTCGTCGAACAACATCGGTCCTGAGGCGCGCTCACCAACTGGTCATGAAGGGTCAGCAAGAGTCCTGCCACGGCCATCCGCAGACGGGCACACCGTGGAACGGTGCAGCACCGCGCTTCGCATGTACCGAACGCTCAGCCGCCCTCTCGCACGCGACGGACCACGGGAGGCGGAGCGCACCGGCGAGTCGCCGACCCGTCGCCGACGCATCATCCGTTTCCGCAGGTCAGCGCACCCGTGCACGTGGCTTCAGCGGCACCGCCGGCACCTCGGGAGCCGGCAGCGGAGCACCGTCGTACCCCTTGACCTCCCCGAAGCGTGTCCCTTCCGTCCAGTCCCGGCGGGCCTGCACGATCTCCTCCTGCGACCGTCCGATCCAGTTCCAGAACATGATCAGTTCCTCCTCGAACGGCTCGCCGCCCAAGAGCATGACGGAGGCGTCCGAGTCGGCGCGCAGGGGGAGTCCGGGGCGGCCGCAGCCGAGATAGAGCATCGAGCCGGGCAGGACGGGCACGCCGTCCACGTGGACCTCGCCGGACATGGACAGTACGGCGTACTCGAAGTCCGGTTCCAGGGGGAGGCGTACGTCCGTGTCCCGGGTGAGGGACACGTCGGCGCCGACGATCGGGGTGTACGCCGTGCCGGGCGAGGTCGTGCCGTCGAGGGTGCCGAGGATCAGGGTGGCCTCCAGGCCGGGGGCCGTGACGGTCGGCAGGCCGGCGTGGTGTTCGAAGCGGGGGTCCGTGTCGCGGTGGGCCTCCGGGAGGGCGACCCACAGTTGGGCGCCGTGCAGGAAGCGGGCGTGCGGCCGGGGGCTCTCCTCGGAGTGGCTGACGGCCCGGCCCGAGGTCATGAGGCCCAGTTCGCGGGGGCGGATCAGCTGACGGCTGCCGGTCGAGTCGCGGTGCAGTACCTCGCCCTGGTGCAGCCAGCTCACCGTCTGCAGGCCCATGTGCGGGTGCGGTGGCACCTGCATGCCGGGTTCCTCGGCGATGTCGTCGGGGCCGTAGTGGTCGACGAAGCACCAGGCGCCGACCATGCGGCGGCCCAGGTTGGGCAGCAGGCGGCGGACCTCGGTGGACTCGCCGAGTGCGGCCCGGCGAGGGCTGAGGAGTTCCCGTACGGGCTCCGCCACCACGAATGCCCGGCCGCCGCACACCGCGGGGACCGCCTGGCGATCCAGGTTGCTCATGCCGCCCGACCTAGTGCGGGCGGGCGGTTCCGTCAGCGCGTCCGGCGCGCTCCGACCGTGGTGGCGCGACCGGCCTCGGAAAGTAATGGAATTTTCAACCAGTGTGCCGGGTTGACGGCGTCGAAGGAGGTCACGAGTGAACACCACGTATTACGGCCACGGGGCCCCGGCGGAGCGCTGGGACCGCGCGCGGATGTTCTTCGACGCCAGGGACTACGCCGGTGCCGCGCGCGTCCTGACCGGGCTCGTCGAGGAGGCGCCCGAGCAGACCGGGCCGCGCCTGATGCTGGCGCGCGCCTACTACCACTCGGCCCAACTGCGCCGAGCCGAGGACGAGTTGCGCATCGTCGTCGAGCAGGACCCGGTGGAGCACTACGCCCGCCTGATGCTCGGCCGTACCCTCCAGCGTCAGGGACGGGACGCGGAGGCAGCCACCCAGCTGCGGATCGCCTCGGCCCTCGCGGGCGAGTTCCACGAGTCGGACGAGTCGGACGAGTCGCAGGAGTTCCAGGGGCCGGAGCGCTGACACCCCTGCGGGGTCCGCATCCGCCTCGGGCGCTACAGCGGGGTCGCCGCCTGGAGGACCAGGAAGAGAGTGACGGCGGAGTTCGCCGAGGACATCGCCGACACCACCGCGCCGACGGCGGCCCCCCACGCCGCGGCGCCGGCCGCCGTGAACACCGACGGCCAGTCCCGTACGGCGGGCGCGGGCGCCAGCAGCGCCGCCACCCGGCGCGGGACCGGCCCGGTGGTGGCCAGGGCGGCGAGCGTGGGCGCGGGTGCGGCGGCCGACAGCAGCGCCGCCCGGCCGATGGCCCGTGCCACCGTGCGCCGGTCGCCGACCGCGCGGGCCGCCTCCTCGTCGGCCCAGCGCTCGGCGGTGTAGGCGACCGCGGAGCGCAGCGGGCGCAGGAACGGGTTGGCGCGTGCCGCCAGGTGGACGGCGAGCAGATGGCGGTGGTGCCGGGCCGCCAGGTGGGCGCGCTCGTGCGCGAAGAGGGCGCGCCGTTCGGCCGGCGCGAGCCCGTCGAGCAGGGCCGTGGTGACGACGATCCGTCCGGGGGCGCCGGGCAGCGCGTACGCGTACGGCGTGTCGTCGGGGAGCACGGCGACCGTGGAGCCGCGCAGGCCGGCCAGGGCCCGCCGTGCGCGCCGGGTGACCCGTCGGTGGCGCCCGAGGGTGCGGGCGCAGGCCGCCGTCACCGCTCCCAGCGCGGGGATCGCCGCGCGGCCCGCGAACCCGTCGTGCGGGACCGCGGCTCTGACCTCGGGGTCGGACCAGCCGTCCGGGAGCGGGTTGCCGGGAAGTTGCGCGGTGCCGACGACCATGAGGAGCACGAGGCAGAGCGTGCTGCACGCCGCCATCACGACGGCGACGGCGGTCAGGAGCCGGGTGGCGGTGCGCGGGTGCAGGTGCAGTTCGGCCAGCCGGGCGACCGGCCAGGCGGTCAGCGGCAGTACGAGCGGCAGGAAGACGAAGACCCCCATGAGGTGTCAGTCCTTTCTGCCGCTTCCGCCCTCTCCGCCCTCTCCCCTGTCTCCGTCCTCTCCCCTGTCTCCGCCCGCGTCGCTCTTTCCGTCCCCCTCGTCCTCGTCCGCCGTCTCCAGCAGCGCGCGCAGGACCTGCTCGTCGCCGGGCGGCAGTGCGGTGACGAAGCTGGCGAGGACGGCCTCGCGGTCCCGTTCGCCGTCCAGGAGCCGGCGCATCCTGAGGGCCGCGAGCCGGGCCACGTCCGCCGTCGGCGTCCAGACGAACGAGCGGCCACGGCGCTCCCGGGCGACCACGTCCTTGGCGAGCAGCCGGGTCAGGATGGTGACGACGGTGGTGTAGGCGAGGTCGCCGCCGAGGCGCTCCTGCACCCAGGCCGCGGTCACCGGGCCGTCCGCCTCGCGCAGCGCGCCGAGGACCTGGCCCTCCAGTTCCCCCTGTCCGCGCCGGGTTCGCCGGTCTTGCGGCGCCATGTCCGTCTCCCTCCGGCGTCGGCGTGTCGGACCACGCTACTTCACTCCGTGGCATGCTGGCGCGATGGCTTCTCCGAGTGCGCGCACCCCCCTCGCGGAGCGGATCGAGGAACTTCTGTCGGCAGGCGGCCCGTTGCCCGTCGTCGCGGCCGGTGATCCGGTGCTGCGGCGCGCCGCCGAACCGTTCGACGGCCAGCTGGACCCCGCGCTGCTGGCCCGGTTCGTGGCGGCCCTGCGCGTGACCATGCGGGCGGCGCCGGGTGTGGGCCTGGCCGCGCCGCAGGTGGGTGTGGGTCTGCGGATCGCGGTCGTGGAGGACCCGGCGCCGGTGCCGGAGGAGGTGCGGCTGGCGCGCGGCCGGGTGCCGCTGCCGTACCGGGTGCTGGTCAATCCGTCGTACGAAGCGGTCGGCACGGAGCGGGCCGCGTTCTTCGAGGGGTGCCTGAGCGTGCCGGGCTGGCAGGCTGTGGTGGCCCGGCACGCCACCGTGCGGCTGCGTGCGCGGGACGAGGAGGGGCGCGCGGTGGACGAGGTGCTCACCGGCTGGCCCGCTCGTATCGTGCAGCACGAGACCGATCACCTGGACGGCGCCCTGTACCTCGACCGCGCCGAGCTGCGTTCGCTGGCCTCCAACGAGGCGATGGCGGCGCGCTGGGCGCAGCCGACGCCCCAGGAGGCCGCACGCGCCCTCGGTTTCGCGTTGCCGCGTCAGTGAGCCGGCGGGTCACCTGCTTCCCTGGTCTGGTCAGTGACCCCCGCCGCACCCGGCGTCGGTGGCCGTGCACCGGGCGTCGGTGGCCGTGCAGGATCGGTGGCCGTGCAGGATCGGTGAGCATGCAGGATCGGTGACCGCGCAGGATCGGTGACCGCGCAGGATCGGTGACGCCGGCGGCCGAGACCGCTTCAGCCCCGGTACGCCTCCAGCAGGCGCAGCCACACCTCGCTGATCGTCGGGTACGACGGGACCGCGTGCCACAGCCGGTCGACGGGGACGCGGCCGGCGACGGCGACGGTCGCCGAGTGGAGCAGTTCGCCGACGCCGGGGCCGACGAAGGTGACGCCGCGCAGGATCCGTTCGTCGAGGTCGACCACCATGCGGGCGCGGCCCCGGTACCCCTCGCCGTACAGCCCGGCACCGGCGACCGACGACATGTCGACGTCGACGGCGCGGACCCGGTGCCCGGCCTGTTCGGCCTCCGCGAGGGAGAGCCCGACGGCGGCGGCCTCGGGGTCGGTGAAGACGACCTGGGGGACGGCGTCGTGGTCGGCGGTTGCGGCGTGCGGGCCCCACGGCTCGGGTGCGCCGGCGGCGGTGCCCGCGGCCCGGGCGCCGATCGTGTCGCCCGCGATCCGGGCCTGGTACTTGCCCTGGTGGGTGAGGAGGGCGCGGTGGTTGGCGTCGCCGCACGCGTACAGCCAGTCGGTGCCCTCGACCCGCAGGGTGTCGTCGACCGTGAGCCAGGAGCCCGGCTCAAGACCGACGGTCTCCAGGCCGATGTCGTCGGTGCGCGGGACGCGCCCGGTGGCGAACAGGATCTCGTCGGCCTCGATGTGCTCGCCGGTGCCGGTGACGGCGACGACCGTGCCGTCCTTACGGGTCACGGACCGCACGGAGGTACCGGTGCGCACGTCGGCGCCCGCCTCGGTGAGCGCGTCGGCGACGAGTTCACCGGCGAAGGGTTCCATGCGGGGCAGCAGCCCGTCGCCGCGCACCAGCACGGTGACCTGGGAGCCGAGGGCCTGGAAGGCGGTGGCCATCTCGGTGGCGACGACACCGCCGCCGACCACGATCAGCCGCCCCGGCACCTTCTCGGCGCTGGTCGCCTCACGGCTGGTCCACGGCCTGACCTCGTCGAGACCGGGCAGGTCGGGCAGTCGGGCGCCGGTCCCGGTGCACACGGCGACGGCGTGCCGGGCGGTCAGCGTCGTGCGCGCGCCGTCCGGACCGGTGACCGTCACGGTGCGCGGGCCCGCGAGGCGGCCGTGGCCGCGATGGAGGTCCGCTCCGATGCCCTCCAGCCATCCGACCTGGCCGTCGTCGTGCCAGTGCGAGGTGTACTCGTCCCGGCGGGCGAGGACCGCGCCGGCGTCCAGCGGTCCCTGGACGGCCTGGCTCAGCCCGGGCAGGCGGCGGGCGTCGGCGCGGGCGATGACCGGGCGCAGCAGGGCCTTGCTCGGCATGCAGGCCCAGTACGAGCACTCGCCGCCGACGAGTTCGCTCTCCACGATGGCGGTGGTCAGGCCTGCCGCGCGGGTGCGGTCGGCGACGTTCTCGCCGACCGGCCCGGCGCCGAGCACGACGACGTCGTACGTGATGGTTTCCGTTTCCGTCATGGGCCCAGTGTGGTGGGTGGTGTGCCCGCAGGCCACACGGGTACGCGCGCGGAACAGTGCGTTGCGCGCGCGGAATAGCCCGTAGGGTCGGCCGTGTTGTGCGGACGGCTCAACCCGACACCAGGAAGAGGGATCACGCCATGAGCAGCACCGTGGAGCTCACCAAGGACAACTTCGACCAGACGGTCACGGAGAACGAGTTCGTTCTCATCGACTTCTGGGCGTCCTGGTGCGGGCCGTGCCGTTCGTTCGCGCCCGTCTACGAGAAGGCGGCCACCGACAACCCGGACCTGGTGTTCGGCAAGGTGGACACGGAGGCGCAGCCGGAGCTGGCGGCGGCCTTCGGGATCCAGTCCATCCCTACGCTGATGATCGTCCGTGACCAGGTGGCCGTGTTCGCGCAGCCGGGCGCGCTGCCCGAGGCGGCTCTGGCGGATGTGATCGGCCAGGCCCGCAAGCTGGACATGGACGAGGTCCGCAAGGCGGTCGCCGAGCAGCAGGGGCAGGCGGGCGAGTAGGCGCGGGCGAAGTCGTCCCGGCGAGCACGACGCAAGACGGCGGGCGGGGCCCCATCCCGGTGCGGGAGGGGCCCCGCCGCCGTTGTCCGACGCCGTCGTCTCGTTGCCTGACGTCGTCGTCTCCTTATCTGACGTCGTCATCTCGTCGTCTGACGCCGTCGTCTCGTCGTCTGACGCCGTCGTCTCGTCGTCTGACGCCGTTGGCCGGCGTCGGCCGCCGGGGGCCTGCCGTCGGCTGCGGCCGGTGTCCGTCGTCTCCCCGCCTTCGGGGTCGGCCGTGGGCTGCCGTCGCCGGCCGGGTCAGCTGGACTCGCGGTGGATCACCGTCGCGCCCAGTACCGTGTGCCGCTCGGGTGCGCCGCCGGGATCGCGTACGGCGCGGTCGACCAGGGCGGCCAGGTCACGGCCCGCGGGCAGGTCGATGTGCACGGTGCTCAGCCGGGGCCGCAGCAGTCTTCCCAGCATCAGGTCGTCGGCGCCGATGACGGCCGCCTCCTCGGGGATGCGCAGGCCCTCGTCCTGCAGGGCGCGCATCAGGAGCATGGCGTACTCGTCGTTGTAGGCGAAGACCCCGTCCAGGCCGAGCGGGCGCCAGCGGGCGGCGAGACGGGCCGCGGACTCCTCGTCGTAGCCGAGGGGCAGTTCGGTGACGGTGGCGTCGGTGCCGTGCAGGGCCCGGCGTACGCCCTCCAGGCGCGGTCCGGAGAACACGTCGAGGCCGCGTTCCTCGGGCACGACCACCCCGATGCGGCGGCGGCCGCGGGCGTGCAGGTGGGCGCCCGCGCTGTGGCCGACGCTGTGGTGGTCCATGAGCAGGGCGTGGGCGCCGTCGACGGCTTCGGGGCCGAGGGTGACGACGGCGCGGGCGCCGGAGCGCCGGAGCACGGCGACTCCCTCGGGGCCGATCCCGGAGCCGGGCACCAGGACGGCGACCGGCCGTAACTCGGCCCAGGCCCGGGCGGCCTCTTCCCCGCGCAGGCCGATGCTGCCGTGCTGCACGACGGTGTAGTCGAGGCGGCCCAGCGCCCCCTGGAGTTCGTTGATGAACCCGCTCAGCAGCGGCCCCACGGGGACGGCCGGTGCGGGCATCAGGACGATGCGGCTGTGCCCCGCGCGCAGGCTGCGCGCGGCGGCGTGGGGCACGTACCCGAGTTCCTCGGCGGCCGCGCGCACCCGCCGGCGGGTGGCCTCGCTGATCCGTACGGCGCTGGTGTTGTTCAGGACGTAGGAGACGGTCGCCCGCGAGACACCCGCCAGGCGGGCCACATCGGCACTCGTGGGGGTGGAGTGCGGCGGTGCGGGCGTCGATGCGGGCGCGGCGGGTTTCGGTATCTGCACCATGACGTACCGCATCTTGGCAGAAGCGGGCAGGGGCCGGTCGTGCGGGGGAAGCATCCCGGCCGGGCCCGGTTCCGGAGTTCCGGAGTTCCGGAGTTCCGGAGCCATGGATAAACGCGTACGGGACCCGGAGCCCAGGGAAAACGCGTACGCAGCGAACGCATTCGCCACGAACACATTCGCTACGAACTTGTTCGTGACGAACGCGTTCGTTACAGTCGAGGCATGACAGCACGCTCCAGCGCTTCCGCACGCAGCCGTCGCGAACGCCCGGCCAAGCCCGCCCTGACCAAGGAGGGCATCGTCGCCGCCGCCCTCGCCGTACTGCGCGCCGAAGGGCTGGAGAAGGTGACCATGCGGCGCCTGGCCCAGGAACTCGACACCGGACCGGCCTCCCTGTACGTGTACGTCCGCAACACCGCCGAACTGCACGCGGCCGTCCTGGACGAGCTGCTGGGCACGGTCGAGGCGGCCCCCCGGCGGAGCACGGGCGACTGGCGCGAGCGGCTGGAGCAGGTACTCACGGCGTACACCGCGATGCTCCACGGCCACCCGAGTCTCGCCCGCTCCGCGCTCACGGCCCGGCCCAGCGGCCCGCACTACCTGAACCTCATCGAGACGCTGCTCGGCCTGCTCGACGAGGGCGGTGTGCCGCCCGCGCAGGCGGCGTGGGGCGTCGACCTGCTGCTGCAGCACGCCACGGCCACGGCGGCCGAGCACTCGGCGCACGAGCGACCGGCCGGGGGCCAGGCCGAGTGGGACGCCCTCACCCGGGCGCTGCACGGCGCCTCGGACCGCACCCACCCGCACATCGCCGCCCTCGCCGGCCCCCTGCTCTCCGGGACCCCCGAGGAGCGCCTTTCCTGGCACATCCGGGCCCTGATCAACGGCATCGAGCGCACTGCGGTCCCCGCCTGACCGGCCGGCCGGCCGAGTGATCGGAAGGCTGGCCGACCGGCCGACCGGCCGACCGGAACACGTCCCCCTTGCTGCTGTGATCGCCCTCCCCCGCACCGACCGAGGAGCACTCCCGTGTCCATGACGCAGTCCCACCACCCCATCGCCGTGATCGGCGCCGGACTCGGCGGCCTCACGCTGGCCCGCGTGCTGCGGGTGCACGGCATCGAGGCGGCGGTCTTCGACCTCGACGCCTCCCCCGCCGCGCGCGCCCAGGGCGGCATGCTCGACATCCATGAGGACTCCGGCCAGGTGGCCCTGCGAGCCGCCGGACTGTACGACCGGTTCCGGGAACTGGTGCTGCCCGGCGGCCAGGCCACGCGGGTGCTGGACCGGCACGCCGTGGTCCGGCTGGACGAGCCGGACGACGGCAGCGGGGGCCGGCCCGAGATCGACCGGGGCGACCTGCGCGACCTGCTGCTCGGCTCGCTGCCCGAGGACACCGTCCGCTGGGGCGCGAAGGTCACCGGGGCACGCCCGCTGGGCGGCGGCCGGCACGAGGTGACGCTCGCCGACGGCACGGTGTTCACCACCGACCTGCTGGTCGGCGCGGACGGCGCGTGGTCGCGGGTGCGTCCCCTCCTCTCCGCGGCGCGGCCCGCCTACACCGGTGTGTCGTTCGTCGAGGCGGACCTCCTGGAGGCCGATCTGCGCCACCCGGTCGCCGCCGAGGTGGTGGGGGGCGGGTTCTTCTTCGCGCTGGGGGCGGGCCGGGGCTTCCTCGCGCACCGCGAGACGGACGGCAGCCTGCACGTGTACGTGGCCGTCGAGGCGGCCGAGGAGTGGCTCGACGGCATCGACTTCACCGACACGGAGGCGGCCGAGGAACGTGTTCTCGAACACTTCGACGGCTGGGACAAGAGCCTGCGGTCACTGGTCGCCGATGCCGACGGACCGCTGGTGCCCCGGCGGATCCACGCACTGCCCGTGGGCCACCGCTGGGACCGCGTGCCCGGGGTGACGCTGCTGGGCGACGCCGCGCATCTGATGTCCCCGTTCGCGGGCGAGGGCGCCAACCTGGCCATGCTCGACGGCGCCGAACTGGCCGGATTCCTCGCCGCCCGGCCCGATGACGTCGAGGCCGCGCTGAGCGCGTACGAGGAGCGGCTGTTCCCGCGCAGCGCGGCGTCGGCGGCGGAGTCGGCGCGCAGCGCGGCCCTGCTGTTCCGCGAGGACGCGCCCCTGGGGCTGCTGGAGATGTTCACGGCCCACGACTGAGCACCCCGGCTCGGGGCAACGGCTCGGCACCACGGCCACGACCGGGTCGCCGGTCGTGGCCCTCGGGCGGGAGGCGGGCTCAGCAGGGCTGCCGAGTGCTGGTCAGTCGCTCGACGAGGTCGTACCAGCCGGCCTGGAGCCGTTCCATCGGCATCTGGCACTGCCGGGTGAGGTGGTGGATCAGCGCGGCTTCCAGGTAGCCCATCAGCGCCTGCGCGAGGAGTTCGACGTCCGCTTCGGGGACCGCCTGGCGCAGCAGCATCACCACATGGGCGTGGCGCACCCGGCGGGCCGGTACGAGGAAACGGCGGTCGGGACACGGTTCGGCGGCGAGCTGCAGTTCCAGGTCGTCGGCGGCGCGGCGCAGCGCGGCGCAGCCGAAGGCCCGCAGCCGCTCGACGGGCGGCGCACCCGGGCCGAGGGGGGCGGGGCCGCTCAGGAAGGACGCCTGGAACTTCTTCTCGGAGTGGTCCAGCAGGGCCGTCAGCAGGCCGGTGCGGTCGCCGAAGCGGCGGAAGACGGTCCCCTTGCCCACCTGGGCGGCCGCCGCCACCGCCTCCATCGTGACTCCGGCCGCGCCGTGCTCCGCCACCAGGCGGGCCGCGGCGTCCAGCAGCCGGGCGCGGTTGCGCGCCGCGTCCGCACGCAGGCAGGGTTCGTCCGAACCGGCGCCCAGTTCGAGCAACACCGGCTTGTCTTGGGGCTCTTGAGGCGTGGGAAAGGGCGGCAGAGCGCTGGACATGAAGACAGCGTAAAGCATCCGGAACAAAACTGGACCGCGGTCCGGTTAACCTGGTAGAAAATTAAACGGACCTCGGTCCGGATGGTTACGGCAGTGTTTCCCCCCTTGGAGTCCCCCATGTCTGTTCGCATCCTCGCGCTCGTCGGCAGCCTGCGCGCCGGCTCGCACAACCGTCAGCTCGCCGAGGCTGCCGCGAAGCTCGCCCCGGAGGGCGCCGAGGTCCAGGTCTTCGAGGGCCTGGCCGACGTCCCCTTCTACAACGAGGACCTCGACGTCGAGGGCAGCGCACCGGCCGCCGCCGTCAAGCTGCGTGAGGCCGCCCAGGCCGCCGACGCCTTCCTGCTCTTCTCCCCCGAGTACAACGGCACCATCCCGGCCGTCCTGAAGAACGCCATCGACTGGCTGTCGCGCCCCTACGGCGCGGGCGCCTTCGGCGGCAAGCCGGTCGCCGTCATCGGCACCGCGCTCGGCCAGTACGGCGGCGTGTGGGCGCACGACGACACCCGCAAGGCCGTGGGCATCGCCGGCGGCAAGGTGATCGAGGACATCAAGCTGTCCATCCCGGGCTCCGTGACGCGCTTCACCGAGACCCACCCGGCGGACGACGCCGAGGTCGCCGGCCAGCTGACCGAGGTCGTCGCCCGTCTGCGCGGCCACGCCGACGAGGTCATCGCCGCCTGAGCGAGGCGGACCACCGGGGAGGGCCGGAGCCGGGTCACGCGGGTCACGGCTCCGGCCCTCCTTGTCGAGGGGCCCGGCCCGGGCGGGTACACGGAGGGCGGCGCGTCCACGAACGGGCGTGCCGCCTTACACGTAGCGCGCCCCGGCAAGGAGACGTCATGCACCCGGTCCCGCCCCCCTTCGACCCGGAACTGGCCGCCGCGCTGGAGGAGGCCGGGGAACTGGCCCGGCCCGGACTCACGCCGGCGGACATCGCCGCCGCCCGGCGGAACGAGGACGCGGCCCTGGAACTGCTGGCCGCGCTGGACCTGACGCTGGGCGGCGCCTTCGAGGTGGCGGACCGGACGGTTCCGGGGCCCCCGGGCGCACCCGATGTCTCCCTGCTGGTCTGCCGCCCCGCGGCGGCGGCGCCCGGCACCGCGCGGCCCGTCCTGTACTACGCGCACGGCGGAGGCATGGTCCTCGGCGACCACAGGGTCGGTGTCGACATGGCACTGGGCTGGGCGAAGGAACTGGACGCGGTCGTGGTGTCCGTCGCCTACCGGCTGGCACCTGAGCATCCGCATCCCGCGCCCGTGGAGGACGTGTACGCGGGCCTGCTCTGGACGGCGGAGCACGCCGGGGAACTGGGCGGCGATCCGGAGCGGATCGTGATCGTGGGCGCGAGCGCGGGCGGCGGCCTCACCGCCGCAGCGGCCCTGCTCCTACGGGACCGCGCGGGCCGGCGCACGGTCCCGCGTCCGTGCGCGCAGATGCTGCTGTCCCCGATGCTCGACGACCGCAACGACACCGCGTCCGCCCATCAGATGGCGGGCGCCGGCCTGTGGGACCGCACCGCCAACGAGACGGGGTGGTCGGCGCTGCTGGGCGACCGGCGCGGTGGCCCGCGGGTGTCGCCGTACGCCGCGCCGGCCCGCGCCGAGGACCTTGCCGGTCTGCCCCCGGCCTTCCTCGACGTCGGCTCCGCGGAGACCTTCCGCGACGAGGTCGTCGCCTACGCCTCGCGGATCTGGCGGGCCGGGGGCGTCGCGGAACTCCACGTCTGGCCGGGCGGCTTCCACGGCTTCGACGCTCTCGCCCCGCAAGCGGCCCTGACCCGGTCGGCGCAGGCCGCCCGCCTGGACTGGCTGCGCAGGCTGCTCGCGAAAGGGTGAGGCCGAACCGGCCGGCCGCCTTCCGCCGGCCGGCTCGCGCTCACCCACCGCAGCCCGGGCCCGTACCCGCCGCGCCCGCCGCGCCCGCCGCGCCTCTCGCACCAGTCGCAGCTGTCGTACCTGCCGCACCCGTCGCGCCCGTCGTACCCGCGGTGCCTGTCGTGCCCGCCCCCCGTTATCTTCTTCGCGGTCCTGCAAGAGGGCCGCTGGCCTCCGGGCCCGGCATGACTGTTCCCCCCTGTCGAGTGGATGACCTGGGGGGTG